>NZ_CAXSVC010000026.1:0-86605 GCF_964240755.1 Bacteroides sp. HPS0048
TCGTTTGGGAAGAGGATGTTTTCATGATGCAAAAATAAGAATTTTAACGCAATCCCCCAAGGTTTCAGACTGAGCCATTTGTTCTCTTCCCAAAGAATATGCCATGATGACTCTTTATCCTTTTCAAAGATAAGCGGTTCATTATGATAGCTTACTGGTCCAACATGAAACGGAACTATTCCATTTTTATTTTTTGCAAATGAATTCTCAACAATAACAGGATCATATTCTATGCAAATTGGTTTACGCCAATTAAGAAATTTGCTTTTCGCCTTTCCTCCGGGGATGGCAGTAGTGAAACAACAGATACCGATGCTTCTAAGGCGATTAGCGAGGTGTTTAATTCCTTCATCATTTAGAAATCTATTGAATGTTTCATATATATTATCATCACCTTCAACAAATCCCCATATATTAGCATCATTCTTATCCTTATAAGCATTTGGTGTAGAAAAATATAGATGGGGAGTCTCCAACTCAGAAATGGTTATATCTGTTGCTTCTCTCAATCTAAATAAAGACTTATACTCACACATATACTACCTTTGATATTTTTGAATTTCAGTTGTTCTTGTTGATGAGGTTGACGATGACTTTTACCATTGTATCCTTTTCCTCGGTGCGGCTTTCTGCTATCATAAGGGTAAGGGCTACAAGGGTGTTGTCGGCAATGCGCTTTGTGCCGTCTTCGTTGTAGAGAATGCCGTTGCCGTTTAGGAACCACAGGAACAGTGTGGCGGCAATGCGCTTGTTGCCATCGCTAAACGAGTGGTTTTTGGTTACGAGATACAGGAGCATGGCTGCTTTCTCCTCCACTGAGGGATAGAGGTCAACGCCTCCGAAGGCCTGGTATATCTGACCGATGGAGCTTTTGAAAGAATCGTCTTTCTCGTTGCCGAACAATGTGCTGCCACCGAATTTCTCATGCAACTCGCGGATGACTTCCATGGCGTTTTCGTAAGTGGCATGAAATGACTCTCTGCCTGTGGTGTCCTCAATCTTCAGTTCCTGATAGTCGTAGCGGTCAAGGGTGTCGAGGGCGTATGTGTAATCAACGACAACATCAAGCAATGAACGGCTATCCTCCGTAAACCTTTCCTGATTTTGGATTGTGCGACCAAGCACTTTTACCAACTGACTCAACTCGTCATATTTCTGTGCAGCTATGCGCTCGTTTATGGAATAGCCTTGAAGGAGATACTGCTTCAATATCCTATTTGCCCAGATGCGGAATTGAGTACCACGTTTGGATTTAACGCGATAGCCAACAGATATAATCACATCAAGGCTGTAAACTTGAGTTGGCTTGTACTTAGACAGAGTATTATGCAAAATTTGCATATTACTTTCTTTCTCCAGCTCGCCTTCCTTGAAAACATTGGAGATGTGACGGGCAATAACGGACTGATCTTTGTAAAATAGTTCGGCCATCTGCCCTTGGCTCAGCCATACGGTATCATTTTGAACTGTCACATCGATTGACATATTCCCGTCCGGTGCCTGATAGATTACGAGCTGTGAATTATTTGTTTCCATATTCAAAATTACAATTTATATTTTGATTTGTAGCTGACTGCGAGTAATAATCGTCAGAATACTTCGGATTTTGTGCCATTGGCGATTGCATCTATCTCGTCGGCGATTTCATCAGAGGAGAGCTTGATGTAGTCCATGAAAGTTTTTTGTGTCTTATGTCCGCTGACATGCATCATCTGGATGATGGTGTATTTGTGGGTTAGGTACATGTTGGTGATTCCGCTGCGTCGAGCAGTGTGTGTCGTTACGCAGTTGTAGCGGGGCATTATCACCTCTCCCTTTTCGTTGCGCTCGACAACGAGTTTGTCATTCTCCTCCAGTTGCTTCTGCTTCATGGTGAGTTTGGTTGTCACTTTCTTGCCGAGAGAAGGGGTAGTTTCGGAGAGTTTCTTCAAAATATCCTTTATGTAACGGTTGAGTATTACGTCGACAACAGAAGGGAGATTGTAGGAGTATTTCTCGCAGATGGCTTTTAGGTTAGGATTCATTATGGGAATCTTCACCTCATTACGCGTTTTCTTCTGAATGAGTCGGATAACCGGTGTTCCCTTTGCGGTCGTTGTGAAGCAGTCCTTGTCTATATCGTTGTAGTCGCTCACACGTTGGCAAGTATAGCAACCTACAAGGAATATGTCGCGCACTTCATCCTGCTTGCCGGATAAAGGCATCTCGTATAATGCCTGTAATTCAGTTTCCGTGAGGTAGATTTCTATTGCTTTGTCATCATCCTCTATTTTCTTCTTTGAGAAATACTGCATGGCACGGTCGTTGTCGTGTATGCCGTCAAGATAGGCATAATTGACGATGGCACGAAGATCCACCAAATATTTGTTCTGGGCTGACACCATATAGTCGTTTTTCTCCATAAAGACGAAGAACTTGGTGACGAAGGCACGGTCAATCTGATACCATGTAAATCGGTGTTTTCTGTCAAACTGGTCATATAGCTTCCGAAAACTAAACCACGCCTTGACTGTCCCTGGAGCGTACCGGTTATGCCCGTTCAATCTGTTACCACTCTTTATCTCCTCGCAAAAACGATTGAGGAAATTCCATATCTTGGCTCGTTCGGCATCGATGCCCTCCTTTATCAATCTGACCTGCTCTTCCTTGATGCGTTCTTCCTCCTGGCGACGTTCCTCTTCTTCGCGCCTTGCTTTCATCATGGCTTCCGCCTTCTTCGGATTTGCAATGGCAAGGATTTCCAACTCGACGTGCGACTTGTCAAATGACATGCCCCCTACCTCCGACTTAACAACAAGCTCTATTCTGTTGAGCGAATCATGCAGATTAAAATTGGCTCTCTGGTGACGCATCCATTTCTCAGGACATGAGTCACTATTTTTCTTCAATCAGTCCCGATTCTCTTAAATTGAACATGGTTTAATATACTTTAATATTAGCATATTAGCATTTGTAAAGATTTAAGCGGATTGATAATAATTTAACATTTATATTCCTAGTGGCACCACAAACGAAAGAAAAAAACCTTGTAAGACAAGAACTTACAAGGCTTTTTCTTTTTGGGAGCCCAGACGGGTGCCCACTCGAATATTCGGCACTATCTACCGATATGCAATCTTTTACACTTTGCATTTACACTTATTCTTGCGATGAATCAAACCTCAACCAGCAAACTGATTAAGCCTATAACTCAGTTGTGTATTGGACTCAGGCAGAACCCGCACTACCAGAGGAGGCATACAATGCCTCTTAATCAGTACAACCAGAACAAATGTAAGCCCCGTACATGTATGTACTACTTAAGTGAAGAAGAAAGTAGGAAGAAGTTGTCAACTTATTACGAATTAAGGAAAATATGTGAGATGTATGTGTGGTTCTCACAGCATATATTATTCTTCTCGTAACATACCATATTTTGTAATGAGATAATTATTAAATAATTCAATTAAAAATATAGGTTTTGTATAGATTTGGCTTGGGTTGGCAATATACCAAACTGTCGTTTGAACGCTGTTGAAAAATGTGATAAGTTTTTAAAACCTACTTTGAGATATACACTTGATGCCGGCACCCCTTTTTTCAATAATATCATTGCTTCCTCTAATCGCCGTCTTATTATCCAACGGGCAGGTGTCTCGCCTTCAAAAGTATCTGCAAAATCACGTTTAAATGCAGACAAGCTTCGCCCTGTATAATGTGCAAGTTGTTCAAGAGTCAAATCACAAGTATAATTTCGATTCATAAATTCCCGCAAATCTATTTTCCACGGTTCTTCAAAGTCGAATAAGGCACCTGCCAATTGAGGCTTAAGTTCCAATAAAACCAATACGGCTTCTTTAAGTTTAGTCTCTATAATCGTGGGGGAAGGAAGTTGTCCTGTAGTGAAATAAGCATCCAATGACTGGAATAAACCTGTTAAGAAAGGATGTTGCGGCAAATAGAAATGCAACGAATTAGATAAAGAATCAGATAATGGGTGTATAGGTAACACGATCTGTTTGGAAATGCTTTTAAGAAATGGGACATTAATCCGCAAGAACAACCCTTTAAACGGTTGTCCATTTTTAGCAGGCTGTTTCAACTTAGTTACAAGATGATTACGACGGATGAATACAGCTTCCCCATTACGAATATTGACTTTCTTTTCTTTCGTCTGCAATGTAAGTTCTCCAGATAAAACAAAACCAAGCATGTGTTCGTCTACTACACCTTCACAAATTCTGTCAAAAATAGTAGTACAACAAAAGAAGTTTTCTACATTGCCTTCGTTTATTTTAAATTTCGCCATATTTGAATTATACTAAATCATTAATATAAGAATTATTAATTGTATCCTGCCATATTATCCCTATTTCATCTTGCCATTCGATATATTTCTTCCATATCTTCCATGTTCAGCTTTTTAAAATTCCCGATAGTACTCGTATTTCCCAAACTACATTTTTCCGCCATCAGCCGTATTTCATCATCGGCAATATCCCGTCCGATGAGTTCTTGAATAGAAATAGGCATAGACATATCATGATAGAATCGCTCCATAGCCTCAATACCAGCCAATGCTGTAGATTCCGGATTCGTGAAATCATTCGGAAGCCCCATTACATTTACTGCAAAACGAACAAATCGAGAAATATTTTCTTTGAAAACGTAACGTGCCCAACTTCCCCATAAAGCAGCCAATCCCGCACCATGAGCAACATCGAACAATGCACTCAATTCATGTTCAAGCATATGAGTGGCATAATCCCCCACAGTCCCACATCCTGTCAAGCCATTGTGCGAAAGACTTCCAGCCCACATAACTTGCGCTCTGTGCCGATAGTCTTCCGGAGTAAGCATAACTTTATATGCACTGTTTTTTACGGTACGCAGTAGAGATTCAGCCAATTCATCAGTAAGTATCATATCATCTTCCTGTGAGAAATATCGTTCCATTGTATGCATCATAATATCTACAATACCGCACGCTGTTTGATATGTAGATAATGAAAAGGTACGTTCAGGGTTCATTATCGCAAATTTCGGACGGGCAAGATCATTGTTATAAGCTCGTTTTCTTGAGCCTACTTCATTAGTTATCACACAACCGTTACTCATCTCACTTCCGGCAGCAGGAATCGTAAGGACCACTCCTATAGGATAACAAGCTTTCGCCTCGGCTTTTCCGTCAAATAAATCCCACACATCACCATCATAAGCAAGACCGTACGCAATGGCTTTCGCCGAATCAATGACGCTCCCACCACCAATGGCAAGGATGTGATTCACCCCTTCCTTGCGACATAACTCTATCCCTTCATACACTTTTGACAGACGAGGATTAGGCACAACACCTCCCAGCTTTACATATAAAATACCTTCCGCATCTAATTGCCGACAGATATCGTTGAGTAATCCGGAACGCTCTGCACTCTTTCCACCATAATGTATAAGAACTTTCGTACCTTCATATCGTCTGACAAGATACCCTATCTTGCTTTCTGAATCATTCCCGAAAACGATTTCTGTTGGAGTATAATAATTAAAATTTTTCATACCCGTTTTATTTACCAAGTTCTAATCTTTCACCAAATTCATCATTCACATAAATTTTACATTCAGAATGATTTTTAACACATCCGAATAGAATTATCAAAAAACTACTGAGCAGCCCTATTGTTTGGGGATTTAACTTAGCCATAACTTTTTATGTTTAAAAATTTTCGATGCAAAGTTACGCTAAAAAATATTATTATGTTTTTTCCAAAAGTCCAAATATACTTTTCTTAAATGTCCAATATCCTTTTCATGAATCTTTTCTGTTCATTGATATTATCATAGGAAAAGATACAACAACGATTCCTAACAGTAATGATAAGGTAATCGAAAGATGACCTATATATCAGCTGTATTAATCAATCATCTAAAGAAATAACATTCAATTAGTATCCACATTATCATGCTGTTCATCATATCTTCTTTACAGTTGCTGGTATCAAGAAAACAAGAGTACATATAGCCAGAAAAACACCTAATTCAATTGAACTTCCCGGAAATATAAATTCAGCAATAGTCCTTATAAGAAAAAAGATAGCCAGAGTAAATAATAATGCTTGGCCTAATTTGGTATTAGCAATTTCTTTGCGAAAACTTATAAAGATCATTCCTAAAGATAAAAACAGACACACAAATCCGATAGCAGACATTTGCATAATTCCACTATTTTCGGCACTCAACTTAGGTAATTCTTCCTGCCAATTGAATAAGCTCCAGAATGAAAGATGAAACAAGGCAAGTATTATCAGTAATCCCCCTCCGGCAATAATCAGTTTATTTCGCATACCATTTTATAATAGTTATACATTTACGTTTCGTTGACAAAGATAAAGTTTAAGGAGATTGAGTAAATTGAAAATTAAGCCATATTTTTGTCCAAAAACGACAATAATATGTTTGTTAAAAGAATCTGATCACTCAGAAACATATTTCAAAATACAACTTTCATTTTAGCAGATGCCTTTTCACATATGCTTGTGTTACGGAGCAATGTACAAGACATTTCAAGCAAGTACTACATCCGAATACATCGATTATCTCATCTCTTGATACTCCTATACTCCAAACACCTCTCTTCAATACATGCTTTTCACATATATCTATACAGGCAACACAGTTACCACATTTTGGTAAAAGGGGTTCATGTATTATGGTCTTCAGCGGTGCATCTGTTAAAACCGTACCAAGACATTGTGCCGATCCATACTCAGGGGTAATAAGCAGATTATTTTTACCGATCCAACCAATTCCACTAAGTAATGCTATTGTTTTATGAGGTAAAACAGAAGTTTTTGTATCAAAATCAAATGCTCCTTCTGTTATCAATTCCTCATCAGATTGAGATATAGATTTATAGCCCTTGGCATTAAGCAATCTTGCTAATTCATCTGCTATTTTTCCTGTTTTGAGTTCAACTTGTAAGTATTCATCATCATCAAAATTAAAATTATCATCTATTCGCGCCTGGACATAATTGGGAGTATCGGCCACCTCTCTAATATATTTAGCGGTTAGTGGAAATGTGAAAACAATGGCATGAGAAAATCGCCTGCTTTGCCTTTGATCTAAATGGGATATGCTGACACATCGTATCAGTTCTGCTCCTCTTTTTTTTAATAGAGTTTCTATTTCCCGATTTAAATATTTCATTTCTATCCATTTACTTTAATTCTATTCCCGGCGCGTGTTCCCAAAAGAATAATCGTTGTATAGACTATTATCGCAATTATATCAATGCCTAAATTGTCCATTTTACCTCCCATCATCAAAGTTGTAATCACAATAACAAATAAACGAATCAACAGGATTACACAAATCAACCATGCAGCAAACCTCACTTGTTCTTGTTTTTTATAAAATGCCATGATAATAAACATAATACCAAAAACAAAATTCTCAGCTGTAATTATATGCCAAATATATTTGAATGTCGTTACAGTTGTTATATCTAATTCCCCGGTATATAGAGCTGGAAGTAAGACTTGTTATCCATTCAATTCATGCGTTATAGAAAATAGAATCGCTAAAAATCCAGCAACGAAATAATAGTAATTAATCTTTTTCATTTTACTTTAATTTTGAAAAGGAAAGACTTCATTTCATAACAATTATACACCATTGAATTTATCTCCCTCTCGATATAATAAGAATAGAATACCTTGATATATTAATCAACGATAAGTAATATCCAGTATCCCAAAAATTTCGAAATAATCTTGCTTAAATGGACTGGCAGTTCTTAACTATTTTATAAAACAGCCAAAAATATTTTGAATTTCTTCATTAACAACGTACGAATACTTTAGCAATATACTCGAAAGCCTCCCTTCCACCAATTTATTTATAAGCATAAAGTTTTTTTTAGGTGACATTAACAATCAGATCGAAACCTTGAATCATACTGAGTGATTTGAGTTTTCCATTTCTTTATCATCTTCTGACCTGAATAACTATTTTTATCCTTTATTATATCACCTGATTTTGGACACCTATTTGTATTTTTTAATAAAAAAATGAGATAGTTTGTTATGAAAATATAGTTAAATTTGCACCCCGTAATAGTTTTTGATAAAAATCAAGTGTCCTATCGATAAAATAAGACACTAATAATGAGCGAATTTATGTTTATTGATTCATAATCTATACGCCTCACAGGTTTGCCGTATTCATATTAAACATTTATATTATTTATAACTTAATTAAAAGCTATTTATCTTATGCTGAAACAGTTTTTACAAGTACTGCTTCTTCTGGTGTGTGCTGTTTACCCGTACAGCCTCCATGCCAAAATGTTGACTACAGAAGAAGCTGCTGAAGCCGCTGCTAATTTTTTTAATGCTGGTAACATTTCGCGACTAAGCTCTCCCAGTGCTTTTGAATTGGTGTATACCTCACAAAAAAGTGACGGAACACCTATTTATTATGTATTTAATGCCAAGGATGGACAAGGATTTATCATCATATCGGCTGATGACAAGGCAATCCCGGTTGTTGGATACTCCTATGAGTCTTCATATGTGCCAGATGAAATATCTGATGTCACTACAATGATGCTTAACAATGCTGTAAAACCGGTTGGAAATAATATCACCGAGCTTCGCAAGCGTGTAAGTATGCAAACTTCACTGACAAAGTCTATCAAAACTCCGGAATGGAGTCAGGAAGCTCCATTCAACGGTCAGATACCTAACCGCCGCCTTGTAGGTTGCGTTGGTACTGCCATGGCTACCGTTATGAAATATTATAATTACCCCTCAATGGGTAATGGCTCACTTGACGGTACTGATTTCAATACCCAATATGATTGGGGTAATATGAGAATGGATAACTATCGTTCAGGATATTCTACAGCCGAAGCTGATGCCGTGGCTACACTGATGGCTCATTGTGCTATATCAATAAAAACAGATTTCGGAATGTATGGTTCGAGTGCCTTTGAAGTACGTGTTCCTGCCGCCCTTATATCATTTTTCGGATATGACCCAGGGGTATCCTATAAAAAGCGTTCGGAAACCGACCGAACTGTATGGGATGCCATAATTGTTGACGAGATCAATGCCGGACGACCAGTGATCTATAGTGGTCAAGATGTCTCAGTAGGTCATGCTTTTGTGTGCGACGGATATGAGATAAAAGGTTCAGTACCTTATTTCCACATCAATTGGGGCTGGGGTGGTTCGGCCAACGGTTATTTTTCTTCCGACGCTCTCAACCCCACTGTAAGTACATCACACAGTTTCAACGACCAGACCACTATCATCTATAATATCAAACCTGCCGAAACAACAGTCAAGTGGTCACCTGTTCATATCACAGCCGACGAACGTCAGATCGGTATAACTTCCGACGCAGTAGATATCAACCCCGGAATGAAGTTCAGCATAAGAGCAGGTGCCTTTAAAAACGTTTCATATGAAAATTTCTCAGGAAAAATTTCTGTGGCTCTTTTCTCTGCTAATGGGAAATTGAAAACATTACTGCATGATGGTAAAGGGTTATCACTTCAAGCAATGCAGGTGATGATGCCAAGACTTTATTCTGATTTTACATGTTCGGTACCTGCCGAAACCGTTGTCGCTAACGATGATATAATCCGTATGGTCACTATAGCCAACGGCTCTGACGAGTGGTTGCCCGTTACCGGCGACCTCATCACAATAAATGAGATTAAAGCAAAAAACAATTCCATACCGTATTTTTCAATTGACATACCGCTCAACGTAGACGGAGCTATCATATCGTATGCCGATGTAAAAGTAATCAAAGGTCGCGACTACACATTTAAAGTCCAATCCGCTTCCCCTGACAAGGTTGTTACAGTCAAAGCAAACGGATTCATCCTGACTCCAAGTGCCGATAATGTTTACAAAATTGAAAATGTCACCACTGACCAGCAAATCCGTATTATCGTACAGTCAATGGAGGATGTAGTGAATAAACGTAATCTATGGGTAACTGCCGGTAACCTTGAAAAGCTTATCAGTGAAGCCGATGCCGGAACGATTAAGGAACTGACACTTTATGGAACGATCGACGTCCGTGATTTCACATTTATACGCGAACGTATGAAGCTAACCATGCTTGATATTTCTGGTGTGAACATAGTAGCCAATGGTTCGAATCCTGCTAACGCTATCCCCACTAAAGCATTCAGTGGCTACCATTCGTTACAACATATTAAGTTGCCAAAGTCTCTCACCATTTTGAAAAATGGCTGTTTCAATGCCACTGGTCTGCAAAAAATCGAAATTCCGGCATCAGTGGGTACTTACGAATACAATATATTCTTAAATTGCAGTAATCTGAGAGAAGTCATTGTACGCCGTCAATCGCCGGCATGGATCAACTGGTGTGTGTTCACAGGAACACCTAAATCTAAACTTGTAGTACCGGTTAACGCAAAAACGGCATATTCGTCAAAGGAGAACTGGCAGGATTTCAAAGAGATCGTTGAAGAAAATCCTGTTCCGGCTTCTTCCTATATGATTGTTCTTGAGGAGACAGAAGGTGTAAAGATCACTCCTGATTCCGAAAGTCTTGAAGTGACACCCGGTTCATTGTTCTCATTCACCGTTGAAACTGACAATCGTTTTGGTGATGCCAGAATGGAAGTTTTCGCCAATACAACCAAATTGAATGCCGGAACTGATAACAGATATACCATCACCGTCAACGCCAACACTATGATTCACGCTAATTTTGTTCAGCCACAACCTACTACTCGCATATCTTCGTGGAAGTTAACTGACTCAAGGGGTGGTGTAGGACTGGTAACCGACGCAATCAATGTTATTTCCGGCAAGACATTTACCATACGTGCCAACGCATTGGCTATTCCTCAGGATGACGCCTTAATGTTCTATGCTGCCGTACTTACGGATGCTAATGGTGCTATTAAAGAATTCATTTCGCCTGTGTTTACTAACTCAGGAACGAATTACGGCGACCTGCCATGTAGCTTCAGTTGTCAGGTGAAAGAAGCTTCGGTACGTGAGGGCAATCTTGTACGTGTCGCAACTTCGTACAACAAGAAAGAATGGCATCTCGTCAAAGGAATAAATGAAAACGTAAAAGATTCAATCAAGGCTGTAGGTAATGAGGTGTTGTACCACAAGATCACTATGCCATCTTCTGTTCAGGGAGCCACTATCCAGGGGGCTATTGATCAGATCGTCCATGGTATGGACTTTACATGTAAGATCATGCCGGTTTCTGTTGCCGACGCAATAACGGTGTCGATCAATGGTAAGATTGTGGCTGATCGTCAGGGAGTAGCCCAAATAAAGGTTGAAAGTGTACGTGAAGATCTTGACATAGCCATACAAGTAGTGGCTGCCGGAGACGAAACTTATACAGCTATGAACCTCCATGCAGGAGAGCTTGCATCAAAAACTTCCGAAGTTTTCCCTTCACGACTCAAACTAATGGGTGAGATGAATGCCTCCGATTTTGCGACATTGCAGAAGAATGCAGATAAACTTGTAGCTCTTGACTTGACCGATGTGACAATAAAAAGTCTGCCCACTCCAAACTCACTGCCTACAAATGCTTTTGCAGCATCAAATCCGATGGGAAAAACGGCTCTGTCAACAATCCTTCTGCCTAAGAATCTGGAGAGTATAGAAGAAAATGCATTCTATCGTTGTATCAATGTAAAAGAAATTACAATTCCGGAAAAAGTAGCTTATATTGGAAGTGGCGCTTTCGCAGCATGCATTAAACTTGAAAAGATAGTTGTTCTGTCAAAAACTCCGGTACCATTGAAAAGTAATCCATTCCCAACGAATACTCAAATAACCCTTGAAGTGCCCAAAGGTACTGAATCGGCATATACGAACAGTGAATTCTGGAAAGAACTCCAACATACAACTTCAAAAGTATTCTATAACATTCAGATTGACCCGGACAGAACTTTCCAATATTCGGAAAGAGAACCATTGACCAAAATTGAGGGACCTGTAGGAAGTGCAACTAAAACTGTAATGCTTGGCTTGCCCAATTTTAAGCCAACCTCTTATAAGCCCAATCCGACCTACCGTCCTGGAGTTGCATTTAAACTTTATGACAATAAACAAGATGTAACAAATCAGCTTGATCCACTCGATCCCACTGATTTCTTCAATCCCGGCGGTTATTATCTAGTGAAATTCTATGGTAATGTAACAGATCCGAAATATCTATCCTGTCCGCAAAACCATATCATTGACGTGGTGTTCCATTATGATATCAAGGTCAAAGATGTGTCCGGAAAATCTAAAGTCAACTTTGTAAACCTTAATGAGGTAAATGTATGGAATGGTGTCAATATGGCTCTGTTTGTTCAAGGTTCTAATGAACGTAAAACCCTCTACAAGGAAGGTTGCGATTACAAATTTACGGTCGTTTCCGAAACTCCGAATATGACTCCTAAAGTCAAAATAGCCGGTGAAGTTGCTCTTCCGGATGAAAACGGTATTTATGTGATCACTAACCTACAGTCGGATATGGAAGTTGAAATCACGATGGTTCCTGTTGAAGGTGCGGTTCTTAAACCGGAAGAAGTGATCCATATTGATAAAGAAGAAGCCGATGGGATTGTTGAACTCGGATTGTCGGGAGAAATGACCGATACGGCCTTTGAACACATACGTGAAAACTTCACGTCTTTGGAAACCATTGACATGTCTGCCATTGAAAACAGCGAAATACCTTCAAATGCATTTGCCGGAATGGAAAACCTTACAAATGTAGTGATTCCGGAAAACGTTACCTCTATAGGAAAAAATGCGTTCGCCGGTTGTTCGCAACTCGAATCGCTGACACTCAATTCGGTCGATGCGATAGACGCCGGAGCTTTTGACGGATGTTCTTCGTTGACGAGTATCACGCTTTTCGGAAACTCACAGTCTGACAAGGAGCAAGGCTCCACCCGTGTACGTAATACCGCAGGTATAAACGATCAATCGTTTGAGGGTATAAATCCCAACTGTATAATATATGTTGCAGGAGGTCTGGAAAAATCAATCTCTTCGAAGTCAAACATTGTGGTCAACAGTGGTGGTACGCGGGTGGCTTCAACCGACATCGTCCTCACTGACGGTTATGCTTTCAATGCTCCGGCAAGCTTTAATCTCGGTGAGAAGACCATCTCACTGTCAGTTGAACTGAACTACCCATCCGGAAATGAAAGCAAAGAATGGAAAGGTATAGTCTTACCGTTTGTACCCACGCGCATGTCCGATGAAAAAGGTTATGACTATACTATCGGTACTTCGGGTAACCATACAGTCAGTATATTGTCATTCAACGACAACGCTACAATACTCGAAAACCAACCTTCAATTGAAGCAAATAAACCGTATATGATACATCTCAACGGAGAAGTGGATGATTCAGTCAACTTTACATTCTATGCGAACGGCACACCCGCTACGCAAACAGACGAATCGCTTACGTTTGACGTACCTATGACTCCGCTATCGGAATCTATCTCAAAAGCAGGTAGGGATTTCACTCTATTCGGTAATTATACTTCTACCAATGCTGCTTCTGACACATACGTACTTGATGATGAAGGTTACAGATTTAACCGTATCGGCGATGAAGAAACAAATCTTGTTATCGCACCTTTCTCGGTCTATGCAAAAGCTAATACTTCCGAAGTTGAGGATTCATTTGAAGTTGGTAAGGTAAACATCGCAACCGGTGTTGACAACCAGGCACTCTTCCAAGGTGAAAAACTAAAACTTATCAAGGAAGGTTCAAATCTTGTGATAATCTCGGATGTGGAACAAGATATTGACATATTTACCGTCTCAGGAATACCTGTCATATCAATCTCCGTTAAACCCGGCTCTAACACAATTTTCCTTAATCCGGGTATTTACATAGTCGACGGTATCAAAGTGATTTTCTAATCATAACCTTTCCGACAAATACGGATTGAAATATAATAAAAGTTGGTTATAAAAGTTTTTCCAAACCCTTATAACCAACTTTTATTATTTTCTTAATGTAATCGCCTATGCGTAATTCGATATTTACACAGATATGATATCCTCTTTTGCCATCGTATTGGCAAGACTTTGCCAACCTATTGGCAACACCTTGCCATCACATTGGCAGGACTCTGCCAATGTGATGGCAAGAAGTACATTATACGATCCAGCTCTACCACTCATAACCCTCTATATAATCATCAAATACGATCGGCTCGGCCGCCCCATATTTTTTTAAAATATTCACCACACTTTGTTGCTCGGCAGGTGAGAGTAAACGCTCTCCTTTACGAATACGATAATATGTTCTTTCACTGAATCGATTTATCAGTTGAGGAATTACTTCCCGTATTTGCTTTTGAGTCAGATTCTCTATGATATTCATAAAGCCTTTGGCAAAGCGAACTTTGGTACTTGAACGATAATAAGGGCAATCTTTTTTCAAAGTAGCTTGATGCTTCGGATTGATAATCATTAAAAACTTTATACTATCAGCAGCTTCCTGTGCAACTAATTGCCTCAAACAAGTAGACGCCCGAGGACATTGATAATTAATGCACAGAGGATAGTCTTGTGGAACTTCCGAAAAACGATCTATTTCTTTTGTCTTCATAATTTTATTATCACCCGGCATTATTGTGATATTCCGGTTACAAACAATCACTAATACAAAGATAAGTGTATTCTTTCTTTATTCTACCATTAAATGAGTACAAAAGAAAACTTAGCTGAAGTAAAACTACACCATTCCCAGTAATAAAACAATGTCTAACCTCTATAATTATTTCCATCATTAAATATTAATTTTACCTTTGTGGAACAAAAACAATAATTTATAGCCATACTATATGAGGTCAATGAATATAACCAGGGAAGAAATGTGGGCAAAGCAGCATCTATCGGCATCAGACATTGATTACAGTCTTTGGGAACGTGACAAAAGCATGCTTCACCGCATGTCTAAACTAAGTCACAACTGTACATTCGTTGTTGATGTTTATAAATGCAGGTATGCTTTCGCATCCTCCAACTTCGTAGATTTACTGGGATATGACAGCCACAAGATAGCTACATTGGAAAGACAAGGTGATTATTTAGAATCACGCATTCATCCAGATGATTTATCACAACTAAAACGGCTACAGGTTGATCTTGGTAAGTTTATATTCGGTTTGCCTATCGAACAAAGGAATGATTACTGTAATATCTATAGTTTCCGGGTACGCAATGCCAGACAACAATATATACGAGTTATCAGCAAACAGCAGGTTTTAGAACAGGCTCATAACGGAAAAGCCTGGCTCATAATAGGAAATATGGATATTGCCCCCAATCAAAAGGAATCCAATCAAGTAGATTGTACTGTACTGAATCTTAAAAACGGAGAAATATTCTCTCCCTCTCTATTATCAACAACACAAATAATTCTGACGCAACGTGAAACTGAAATCTTACAGTATATTCAGAAAGGGCTTCTAAGTAAAGAGATAGCTGACAAACTTTGTATCAGTATCCATACGGTTCATATCCATCGGCAGAATCTATTACATAAATTAGGTGTACAAAATTCTATTGAAGCCATTAATACTGGATTGAAACTGGGGCTGTTGAATTAAATCTCATATCGACACATCATGGCATCCATTCTACAATGCCTGTAACCGGATGCTCTTGCCGCCATACCTCAAATTCCGCATAACTTCTTACTCCATCCCGAATAACAGCCTGATAATATTCTATCCCTATAATCTTTTCCGTTTCAGGAGTTTCATACTTCAATTTCAAAATAGCCAGTCTTGTTTCGTCAGTCAAAACAGCTCTCAAACGTTCCGCCACTTTTTCAAAATAGCCATCATACCGGGAGCCTTTCCGGATATGAATCATATCAATCTGCCAAAGTTCACTCTCAGAATCCTGATACCAGGCATGCCACTCCACACAGGCTTCAACAGTATGCAAAAGATTTACACACTCCATCTTCTTTATAGCTATATTTTCTGAAAACTGTGCCATTGCCCGGAAACTATCAGCCAAGCTCAAAGGTGAGGTATAAATATGCAAATCAATATCCCGGTGTTTCATCAATAACCCTGTACTCAAGGAACCCACCAAATTCACTTTTGCACCAATACTTTCCCATATCGGGATAACACCGGTACTTTCTATTATCTCCCAGGCTTTTTGCTGGTTCCGTCCCGCCATATCAAGAATATCCATCTTTCCGCATTTGAAGTAAAGTGTGCAAAAGTAGAAAAAAGGCTGGATATATAGCTATAAATAACTATTTATCGCCCCAATGGAATGAACTAACTTTGCTGTCTTTTCAGACCGTTTTTAATATAGTAATGAAAGAGTTATGGTATTTAATAAAACAGAAGAGCAAGAGAAAGAATATTTGCAGGAGATAATCAACACCCTCAACGACGTAATTAATAATACGGGTATATCAGTGAAAGAACACGTAGATACACTACAAGAGTACAAAGAGTATTTATGGTCAAATAAAGATATTGATCCACATGAAATTCGTTCTATGAGGGAAAGCATCTTAAATCATTTTGCATTGGGTGAAAGTGTGATTGACAAGCGCAAAAGACTGAGTAAAATAGTAGACATTCCTTACTTCGGCCGGATAGACTTTAAAGAAGAAAGGGAGAAAAGCCAGACAATACCGGTTTATATAGGAATACACACATTTTATGACACTAACAAAAAGATAAACCGGATATATGACTGGAGAGCTCCCATATCGGGTATGTTCTACGATAATGAACTGGGAAAAGCTACGTATTCATCCCCTTTGGGTGAAATTAGCGGAGAGATTTTGCTGAAACGTCAGTACCGTATCCGCAATGGCAAAATGGAATATATGCTTGAAAGCTCTCTGACTGTACATGACGATATTTTACAGAAAGAACTAAGTTCGAACGCTGATGATAAAATGAAAAACATCGTCACAACCATTCAGCGGGAACAGAACCGCATTATTCGTAATGAAGATGCACACGTACTTATCATACAAGGAGTTGCCGGATCGGGTAAAACCTCCATCGCTTTACATCGCATCGCTTATCTTCTTTATACACTGAAAGGAGATATTTCCTCCAAAAACATATTGGTGGTTTCGCCCAACAAAGTTTTTGCCGATTACATCTCTAATGTACTCCCGGAACTTGGTGAGGAGACTGTTCCTGAAACCAGTATGGAATATATTCTTTCGGATGTACTCGGTCACAAATATAAATACCAGAACTTCTTTGAACAAGTAACAGAATTACTTGGAAAGCCTACAGAAGAATTTATCGAAAGAATACAGTATAAGGCTTCATTTGATTTCATCTCACTCCTCGATAAATTTATTCTATATATGGAAAATAACTATTTCAGAGCAACAGACGTAAAACTAACCAGACACATTACTATTCCGGCCGAATTTATTAATGAACAATTCAGGCGATTCAGCCGCTACCCAATGCGCCAACGTTTTGAGACGATGACCGATTATATTCTGGAAATGATGACAATCAAATATAATTTCACAGTTACTACCGCAGAGAAGAATCTGTTGAAAAAAGAAATAAGAAAAATGTTTGCCGGCAATAATGATATTCAGGTCTATAAGAACTTTTTTGAATGGGCAGGTAAAAGCGAAATGTTCAGGATGCGCAAAAATCATACGTTGGAATATTCTGATTTAGCTCCTTTAGCATACCTACATATAGCATTAGAAGGAAAAAAAACTCACAGCCATGTCAAGCATATCCTGATAGACGAAATGCAAGATTATTCTCCTATACAGTATAAAGTCATTCAAAAACTTTATCCTTGCCGGAAGACGATTCTGGGTGATGCATCCCAATCAGTCAATCCCTATGGCTCATCCACTGCTGATATGATTCAAAGAGTATTTACAACGGGAGAAGTGATGAAACTATGCAAAAGTTATCGTTCTACTTTTGAAATTACCAGTTTTGCACAAAAAATTCTGCCCAATGAAGAGTTAGAACCTGTCGTAAGACATGGTGAACAACCGGTGATTCTTCAATACAGAAATACAGAAGAAGAGATATCCGGTATTACAGATTTAATATTCACTTTTAAGAAATCAAATAATAAGTCACTTGGGATTGTATGCAAAACAGAAGCCCAGGCAAAATCCCTTGCAGACAAACTTCAGGTACACATAGAAAATGTTTATTTCCTGTCGAACCAAAGTTCGGCTTTTGCAAAAGGTATCCTCATCACTTCGTCGCACATGGCGAAAGGCCTGGAGTTTGACGAAGTTATTATACCACAGGTGGATGATAGAAACTATTGTTCGGCAATTGATAAAAGTATGCTTTATGTAGCAGTAACAAGAGCTATGCATAAATTAACAATAACCCATTGTGGAAAGTTGAGTAAATTTATTCCTTAAATTCAGGTAACTCTTCTTAGTATTGATTATATTTCAGCTGGATTACAAATAGGGTTTTAAAAGCAAAAGAACAGACAGAAGAAGGACGATTCCTCTCTTACAGAAGAACCGTCCTTTTTATTATTTCAAGTATATAACCCCCTTCTTTATTAAAGAGCGCCTACTTCTTTCAAAGCTGCATTTGTTTTGCGAACAGCCTCAGCACTTGCTTTGAACTTAGCCATTTCTTCTTCGTTCAACGGAAGTTCTACAATTTTCTCGATACCGTTCTTACCCAGGATTACAGGTACCCCACAGCAAAGATCGTTTTCACCATATTCACCTTCCAAAGCTACAGAGCAAGGAATCATCTTCTTCTGATCGTGGATGATAGATTCAACTACAAATGCTCCTGCTGCACCCGGTGCATACCATGCAGAAGTACCCAACAACTTAGTCAGTGTAGCACCACCTACCATTGTGTCAGCTGCAACTTTCTCCAACTGTTCTGCTGACAGGAAGTTAGAAACCGGCATACCTTTGTAAGTAGCAAAACGAGTCAAAGGAATCATAGTAGTATCACCATGGCCACCGATAACCATACCTTCTACTTCGTTAGCATTGCAACCCAAAGCCTGAGACAAGAAATATTTGAAACGTGAGCTATCCAAAGCCCCCCCCATACCAATGATACGATTCTTTGGTACACCCAAAGCTTTCAGTGCCAAGTAAGTCATTGTATCCATCGGGTTAGAGATAACTACGATAATAGCGTTAGGAGAATATTTCAGGATGTTTTCAGCTACTGATTTCACGATACCAGCATTCACACCAATCAGTTCTTCGCGAGTCATACCCGGTTTACGAGGAATACCAGAAGTAATAACAACAACGTCAGAGTTTGCAGTCTGAGCATAATCATTGGTGCAACCAACAATGGTAGTGTCGAATCCCAACAGTTGAGCTGTCTGCATCATATCCATTGCCTTACCTTCTGAAACGCCTTCTTTTACGTCCAGCATTACTACTTCGTCTGCTACTTCATTGAAAGCAAGTACATTTGCACATGTAGCACCTACGTTACCTGCGCCTACTACGGTTACTTTTGACATAATACTTATATTTTAAAAAGTTGATAATTAGTTCTATCTTTTTGCGACGACAAAAGTACAACGATAATCGTTATTAAAGAAATATTTCCGTAATAATTTTAGTTAAAGAGACAACTCCTGCCAATATGTAGTTGTACTAATACTTCTCTTCTATTAAATCGGCAGTTGTACTTCATCCGAGTGCCAATCGTACTCCGTCCGAATAACAGCTACATTTCATCCGATTATTAACTTACGTGTTCAGGAAAAGAAAACTTAAACAAGCTCTTAAAAGAAAAAACTACGTGAAACGCTGTGTTACTATGTAGTGAAATGATTAAATTTGCGGCGAATTATCATCTAACTAAAGAAACATGAATAAAAAGACCCTGCTCATTATCGCCGTATCGGTATTGGTGATTGCTCTTGTCGGCATCACGTATCTACTGTTCACCGAAAAGCAGAATAATCGCGAACTGGTTGAAGAATTTGCTCTTGAGAAAGAAGATCTGGAAAACGAATATACCCGTTTTGCCCAGCAATATGATGAACTGAAACTTACAGTATCCAATGATTCACTGTCCGTCTTATTAGAGCAGGAGCAAATCAAGACCCAACGTCTTCTTGAAGAATTGCGTACAGTTAAAAGTAGTAATGCCACTGAAATTCGCCGTCTGAAAAAAGAATTGAGTTCATTGCGTAAAATTATGATCGGTTATATCAATCAGATTGACTCTCTCAATAAACTAACTAATCAACAAAAGCAAGTGATCGCTGAAGTAACACAGAAATATAACGCTGCTTCACGCCAGATAAACAATCTATCAGAAGAGAAGAAGAATCTGAATAAGAAAGTAACTCTGGCTGCTCAACTGGATGCTACCAATATTTGGGTAGAACCCAAAAACAAACGTGACAAGAAAGTGAAAAAGGTAAAAGATGTAGTAAAGTTTACTATCGGTTTTACCATTGTCAAGAACATTACTGCAGAAACAGGTGAACGTACATTGTATATCAATATCTACAAACCCAATAATGAAGTGCTGACAAAGAACGCTGCCAATACGTTTGAATATGAAAATCGTTCACTCCCCTACTCTATCAAAAAGTATATTGAATATAATGGAGAAGAACAACCCATCACCGTTTTTTGGAATGTAGAAGAGTATCTCTCTGCTGGCACATACCGCGTAGATATTTTTGCAGATGGTACTATGATTGGTTCACAACGGTTCACCCTCGAATGATTCATTTCCTATGTCTCTATTCTTTATCCGAGTTAAATAAAGTGAATTAACTTTTGACTGATTCTGTCTTGTGTTAAAATGATAAATTAAAAGATCATTCATTTATTATTGGAGGGAAAAATAGTAGTATTAAGTAATAATCTCTACTCTCGAACAATACTTTACATCCACCTCCTTGCTATTAAAATACGATTAATTCTACCTATGAATTTAGTAAGACTTGTTTATCAGTTGTATTAAGTATAAATACTATTATTAACTCTATAAATTTATGCTTATGAAAACTACAAGATTTTTATTATTCCTATTTATCTGTTTTTACACATTCAATACATGGGCAAAATCTGAAATTCAAGAGCCCGTTAGTATTACTTCAGAGAATGCTGTTCCTGTAGACTTAACTATTTATGTGAATGGTGGTATGCCTGGAATTTTATTTTTATATATTAATAATCAGCCCTTATATCAAGGGTATTGGGGAGATGGTTATATGTTATATGGTAATTCTCAAATTGAATTTAAGCCACAAATAGATGTATATCCTGGAGATATCATTGAAGTATATGCATATCTACATCTTGAAGGTGGTAATTCAGGTACCATTTACGTTCAAGTTCCCGATACCAAATCTCCCAGTTTATACGTAACACTTACTAAACTCGGAAATTATAAAATTTCAGCATCTTTTTAATATTAGCGAGATAAAACACAGAAATCATGATAGTACTGTTTTAAGAACGAACAAAGTAAATCACTGATAGCAATGTAAACTTTGTATCCGTTAGCAGAATAGTCTAAATTTAAACAAAAAATAATCATGTAAATCCTCAGTTAATATATCAAACATACAATAATAAAAAGACCGGCCCATCCTAAATATTCCGAGCCGGTCTCTTTTTAAAGTTATAATTACTATCTTTAAATCTAAGATATATAACTATTTAACACATTTACTTCTTCAGTAATTTAACAGCACGTACTAACTTACCATCTTTTAGAACTTGTCCTACATAAGTTCCACCACCTACGTTAACATTGATACGGATCATCTCACCTGCAGATACCTGCTGTGCTTTCTCACAAACAACCATACCGTTCATATCACAAATACGCACTGTGTATACACCTTCTACAGTAAACCGTACATTTACATGGTCAATAAATGGATTCGGATATGCTCTTAATTCTGCCGCAAAATCGACCTCTTCAACGCCGTCTGGGCCACCTACTGTAATAAAATCAAATGTCTTAGAATCGGTACCCCAACCGTTTTCAAGAGTTAAGGTAGCAGAGTAAGTACCATTTTTAGCAAATGTAACCTGAGCACTACCACCCGTGTCAGAACCTGTTGTATTTGTAATATTCCCCTTATCAATAGTCCACTTAGGAGATGTAGTCACTGGATAAGAAGTACCAGCTACAAACGGACATCCAGGTGCGTAAGAAGCATGTTCCCATTGGAAATTACCTTCACCTTCAGCTGTCCCGGCTGTATAAGAATGAAGGCCACCCAATACACCTTCTTTGCTTCCTTCATTCATAAATCCACCTTCTTCATTCGGGTCTTTTTCATACGTCCAGTAACCAACCATATTTTCTGGGACATTATTTACATCAACATCTCCCATCGTCGTCAAAACTTCTTCAGCAGTCAAAGCTTTGTTCCAGCATTGGAAATTATCTATAACACCGTCAAGACCGCCAACACCAGATGAAGCCGTACCTATAGCAACCACATGAGCTTCTCTCAAGCCATATTGTCCTCTTGGCCACCATTCGGGTTCTCCTGTATGTACTTTATACCCATCTTCTGCTCCATCATAGGAAGTAACTTCTTGTTTTTCACCATTAATATAGAACGTAAATTTAAAGTTTTTAGCAGCATCGTAATCAAAAACATAAGTCAAATGTGTCCAAAGTCCTGTTTCCAATCTTGACTTATCATAATAATAATGTAATTCATAACTATCTGAAGCGAGACCTTTTCCCCGGAATGAGAACTTATTGAAAGTACCGTCACGTTTTACGAAGTTCCACATGAATCCCCAGTCTGTCATCGGCCAACCTTCTTTCTTATCACGGATATGTAACAAACTATTTGAATCAGCATTAAAATTATTAACTTTCACCCAATAAGCGATAGTAAAAGGTTTGTGAGCCTCTAATGCCATTTCACCAACTTTAAATCCAAATCCTAATTCGCCTGTACTCAAGCCTCGAGAACTTGAACCGTCTGCTTCACGACCTGTATAAGTCATATTGATCGGTTCAGCTACTCCCACACTAATATCAGCTTCTTTATCATTGGCCTTTAAACTCAAAATTTGAGGTAACGCCCCCACGCTCTTGCTGGTAATCTGAATGTAACCCGGAAATCTTCTGACTGTTTCTACACGGTCACCATTTTCATCTGCTTCCGGACCAGTCAACACTAACGTATAATTGCCGATTTCAGTCAAACCTTCCGGAACAGAGAATAAGGCTACACCTTCTTTCTTCACAACAGAGTTTCCATCACTATCCAAGACTTCCCAAGTACCAACTTCATGTTTAGGATCTACATAGAAAACTTCAAAATCCTCACCCGGTTTGATTGTTGTCTTCGTTATCTGAATATCATCGTTTATTATATATTCACCAGTAGAGAGATAATCACCCCACGCTATTTCCGATTCAGATTTCATATCCAATGAAACTGCCGATACACCAAAACGAACCTTCGCTTCAGATACTTCATAATCAATCGGAACAGCAAAATACATGCCGGCCCATGAAGTAGTAGCACTCATCTGAACTGGCTCTTTTCCTTCCTGCTGTGCATAAAGCTTAAACATCGAAGTCTTTACATCCAAATTATAACAGATGTTATCACCCTTATCATTAGGCATCTCGAAAATAATCTTTCCGTCTACACCATTATGGTTAGAAACTAAAACTTTTGTAGTAGTTATAACAGGTTTTGCTGGAACAGTAGAAGTTGCAGTACCACGAACAATAGAAAACTCGCCTAAATATAAATTGAGGTCTTTTGCATTTTTAAAGTGCAGAGCTACCATAGCTAAATCTTTACCATTGAGTACATTCAAAGCTCCGGAAATTCTAAATGTTTTTTCTATCCACTCACCAACCTCAATCGAAGCACTTTCGATTACTTTCAAATTGTTCTCGCCTAATACTGCATTTTCGTTACCTCTGGCAGAGAGAGCTAATGTCATGTCAGCACTACCACCCATCACTTTATAACGGACTGTAATTACGTCACCCGCTGCTAAACCAAATTCCGTCTTAAACAAGTGTAAATATTCATTTTCATGTGTACCATATATGCGTAACAAAGAGCCACCCATCCAAGCATCATCCCAAATGAACTCAGCATCCAAACCAGATGCAGGAACATCTTTAACATCACGCCCTATAAACTTACTAGAAAACCACCAACGCCAAGTAGGTAAATAGTCCTGAATACCAATATTATACCATTCGCTGTTTGATTGGCGTTCACCGGCCCAATTAAAGAACTTACCATTACCTAAATTAAAGTTAGTTATAAACGGTTCTTCAGACAGATCCCATTTTAAGGAACTTCTGGCAGTCATAAATTTAGACATACCAAAGAAATTGTAATTATAGGCATTGTAATTCATTGCACTGGTAATAGGCAAATCATTCACCGGATTACGTGAGCCACTACTGAACCAACGTTCTACGCGTAGCATGTAAGTACGCTGTTTTACTTCGGGCAAAGCACCTAACTCACCACGTGATTCAAAAGGCATATTTTCGCTATGCGCTCCCCAGAGACCAATAGAAAGATTTCTTCCTTCCAAAAGTGGCCAACGAGTTCCATACTTTGGTTCTGCTCCCTGCATATTAAAACCACAATACAAATCCAACGGATCACGTCCCATCTTTTCTGCATTAGCTATAGAGGTTTCCATTCTGGATACATTATTCCAATTGTAATTGAAAAACAAAGAAGTTCTGGGATTATCACTATCCCCGAAAGTTTGCTCATTATGGCCTCCTAAACCCTGGTCAAAAGTGATACCTCCATTATCATTTGTTCCATCATACCAGAAATTTTCAAACAATGGATTCTTACCGGACGTTTTCTCCAATTTATAAAGTTCACTGTGAAATGTCCGTATATTTTCAAGAAGAGCAGAATTGCTTGTAGAGAATTCCGAGTTGTATCCTAACCCGTCTACACCATAATATTCCATAAAATCAGCCATCTTTTCCGCACCGATCTCGGTAAGAGCTGTCAATTCATTTCCCCAACCGGTACTTAAGCCTCCATAAGGTACTCCAGCTACAACAGAAACACCAACACCATTCTTATGAGCTACATCAGCAAAATTACCCGGCATACGCACAAACGGAGCAGACCAATTACCATAGTGGGTGACATACGACCACATTGGAAACACTTCACTATCAAATACACCGTTAGGCAATGCATTGTTAGGCGGTGTATTAATGGGCACCCAATATACTAATTTTTTATCATTTTTTGCATCTAACTGCTGATTTACCTGCGTAGCCGCATTACGAAAGTGTTGTTTAGGCTTTACACGGGAAATGAAGAAGTTGTCGTCTTCCGTCACCTTACTCCCTTTTGACCAATTGGATAGAACGGTGCTGAAATTTTCACTCGTCTTTCCCCAGTCGATGTAACCTTCTTGCAATTCCTGAGCATTCACCGTTAATGCTAAGAAAGTCAATCCTGAAAAAATAAGATACTTTTTTTTCATTGTCTTAAAATTTAAAATTAATAAATATACAATCTACATAAAAAGATTATCCGGAAAATCATCCTTTAAATAAATACTTTCCGGATAATGTCTTTTTATGATCCTATAGATGCTTTCAAAGTAAATCTCTTATCTCCTACCTTAACTATCACATTTATATTGATAATAGATGTTCCATCGTTATCATAAGCTACAGAAACAGTTCCTGATACAATTTCAGCTTTAGCTCCACCAACATCCAATGTCATCACAGAAGTAGTCGCATCATAAGTACCCGTTGGATCGGAACCTGATACAAAACCATGAATATAAATACGAAACACACCATATTCAGAATCCTTTGAGGTAAGTATTACCGACAATACAGACTCATTGTCCACGAAATCTTCATAGGCTGCATTACCATCGCTAATTGTATTCTTATCTGTCAAAACAATATCCTCTTTCGGTATTGGAAGTACTTTGATAGGACTATTAGTTGTAATTTTACCACCAGCTTCCGCTTTGAAATATGCCTGGCCTGCACTGGATGCAGTAATAGTAGCTATAGATGAATCGTCTTCATTAGGTACTGCCACTGCAATATCACTATTCAGTGAAGTCCAACTTACCGGATAAATGCGCCCGGATACAGTTTCAACTTTTACTTTCCATTTCACAGATGTTCCTACAAACATAGTCAGCGGATTACCCGATTCCCATATAATCTTATTCACTTTTTCAGTTATTTCTAAAGGTACTCTTATCGTTTTATCATTTGAGGTAATAATAAGATTAGTATTTCCTTCTTTCAATCCCCTTACACGCATTGCACTTCCGTCATATCCCAGAAGTTCAGCAAGCGTTTCATCTTCAACCGTAAAATGTGGCTGGTGATAAGCATAAGAAGATAGAGGTTCAACTGATGGGATAACCAAAATTGTTGCTTCCATTGGCACAGAATAACTTTCTTTATCCGTATACAACTTGTCTACCGGATAACGACGTTTGTAATCCTGTACATCAATAGTGACTGTCGCTTCTGAGCCGTAACAAGTAAATTTAAACTGAGAGGTCCCTTCAAAAGCGGCAGAACGAAGTACAATATAAGCATCATGTCCTCTAAATTCCACAACTTCTACATCACTCTTAACCAACTGTGCGGCATTTCCCGTAGCAGACCATTTATAGAACTTCCGGGCATTTTCCAAATCAGTATTTTGAGCAGGAGTTACTCGTGTATATAACCAAACCGTATCTTCTACATTGAGATCCATCGTTGTATAGTATTCATAAGTAGGATAACTAAAATCGGATGAAAACGAAGCCTCTACGACCGGACACAACACTACTTCCGTTGACGCTTTCTTCTCATTACCAGATGGACCGATAGACAAAGTAATAGTAGCTGCCCCAGCCTCTCGTGCAGAAGAGAAGGCATATCCCACCATACCGGCTTCTTTGTTCACTTTCAAAGCAGTAGCCTTCGGTACTACCAATTCTTTATTCGAATTCTCCACTATAGGTTCATAATCAAGCAACAAATTCTTCGGGTTGACTACAAACCATATAGTATCAAAATCATTATTATAAGAATAATAAGTATCCACCAAAGCTCCTACACCATCTACAATATGATTAGTCACTGTCATTTTTGAAATAGCATATTTCCCATTCTGTAGGGTAGCACGTACATTAGTAGTTTTTCCTTGCGCCCCTTCTATTGCTGTTATATTACCATTTTCCAATTTCAACACCCGGCCATCATCCACCGACCATTTTACAGGCGTATCAATCACATCACCGCTCACATTACTAACTACAGCTTTCAGAGAAACTGTATCTCCCAGCATGATATACCCATCCTTTGGGCTGATCTCAATATAAACTTCTTCAGCCCCATCCAAAGTATTATCTTCTTTACATCCCACTATGGAGAGAAGTGAGAAAAAGAAAACACTTAAAAAGAATATATTTCTATATTTTTTCATCACTTATTTTTTTTAGAATTAGAAATTAACAGGAATCACTACTTGCCACTGACTACCATCTTCAATGATCTCTCCTCGAAGTTCTGTCTCCGTATCCCAAAATACACGTGTACCTCCGGTATTTGGACCTCCCAAAGCCGGAATCATACTTTCCTGAAACTCTTGTTTATTATTTTCATCTTCCACTAAAGGAATACGGCGAATCTGTAATTCGGAATCCACATCTTTCATATTATTCAATTTAACAGGGAAAAGACGCGGATATCCCGTACGTCTAAAGTTTGTCCACGCCTCAGCTCCCATCGGGAAATTAGCAATGTATTTCTGCGTAATAATTTTTTCCAACTTTAGTTCGTCTGTATCGCCTTCATTCCACTTTACGCTGGCTGTTACGCGTCCCTTTATACTGTTACCCGGAGAGTACGGATCTTGGTAATCCACGACTTTGACAGTTTCTTTATTCAAGTATTCGGTAATAAAAGCCTCATCATTATAATTATTTTCAGTAAAAGCCAAGCGAATACCTTTTTCATAGAATTCTTTTGCAGTACCACCCATGTTCCATCCTCTCAAAGCACCTTCCGCTCTCAGAAATAAAGCTTCTACGCGCTTAAAGTAGGCTTTGGGCAGTGTTCGAAGATAATTGGAAGAAGCAGAAAATGGGCCATAACCAGTCTGTTCATTGCTCTTATTAATCATAGCCACTCCCTGACGTATACCTATATAATCCTGATTTTCTCCAATGCCTGAAAAATTTCCGGTATTCGTGTTAATTGGTGCAACATTCTTATCAAACCAAATACCTAATAATGGATTTTCATAACGCTTTAGTATGTTCTCTAGAGAGGCTCCTAAACGAATATCCATCCAACTTTTACTAATAGTATACAAAGGATGATCTTCAGCTGTGTCCTCATAATAATAACCGATATCGTAGGCATCCTTTTCCGTCAAAACACCAATTTCATCATTAACAGCAGTTTCGGCATGTAATTGCGCTTTAGCAGCATCGTATTTCACGATATTCATTGCCATACGTAACTTGATGGAATTAGCAAACTTCACCCAGCGTTTCCAATCACCTCTACTCAAAGTACTTTTTGAGTCTTCAATTTTGCTCCATTCCTCTGCAGATGGTTGCCTATCTTTCAATATCTGAATAGCCTCATCCAAATCTGCAAAAATCTGTTTATAAATATCGGCTCCCTTTTCGTAGACCAAAGGAGGAGTACGTTTCACATTTCTCCAATCGTTAAAAGGGATACATCCATAAAAATCAGTTACTTCATGACCTACATAAGCCTGAATAATCAATGCCACCGCACGCCATTCGGGTTTCCCCAATTCCTCTGCATGGAAAATCGCGTTCTTTGCTTGTATAAACACAGCATTACTACGCGGCCCCCCCAAATAGTTATTCGGATAAGTATACAATGTAGGCAACGGACCACCGAATGTAAAGTTATTCTGACTGGTTGTCCAATATCCTGCATAATTATCAATGGAATTAGAACGTTGGTACTGATACTCATGACCTTTGGATAAATAAACAATCATCTCAGGAATCGCACCTTTTAATTCCGCTTCCAAAACTGAAATATCCGTAGCTCCCAATCCATCTTCTCCTTCAGAATCATTCACTTCTTCTTGACTACCTACAATCCAAGGATATGGATCAAGGTATTTATCACCACAACCAGTCAGTCCAATAGCCATAAAAAGCCCCAAAGAATAATAGCTAAGCATTAATATTTTATATTTTCTTTTCATATCTTCTATTTTTAATTAATTCTTGCGTTATGAAAGTATTAAAAATCTAACTTTAAATTCAAGCCGTAAGAACGAACCGTAGGCAAAGAATAAGAATCAATTCCAGACATACCGTTAGCGGCAGAAACTGAAATATCAGGATCAACAGGTGCGTTTTTGTACAAGAAACAAACATTCTTTACTGTAAAAGAAGCTGTCAAGTGACGTCCTTTTCCAAATACATTCTGGAAAGTGTAGCCCAATGACAAATCACGTAATCGAAAATTAGTAGCATCATAGATATAATCTTCCATCGGATTAGAACCTACCGTACGATAATACTTCTCTACCGAAACTTTCTGCCCATCAGGTAATGCTTTCAAAATATATTCTTTCCCATTCTGTACGACACGTTCTCCAGACAAGCGATCGTTAGCCGTTCTCTCAGACAGACCATAATAATCTCTATCCGGCTCGGTTAAAGACATTACCTTACCTCCAATTTTGCCATCGATAAGAAAGTAAAAAGTTAGATTTTTCCAAGTAAATGTGTTATTCCAACCCAAATTAACCGGGGCGGTCGCATTCCCTACAAATGTTTCATATTTACCAGAAGCCATAGCAGGCACAGCATTTTCGTAGTCACCGGCATTATTCACCACGATACTTCCATCATCATTTCTCTCAAAACTATTTACATAAATATCACCGAATGAACCGCCTTCTACATATTTAATTTTGAAACCGACGGGACCTATCTGAACTGTATAAGGAGCTCCTGACGCTGTTTTGTACGTTTCAAGTATTTTATTATTGTTATAGGCTATATTAAAGCCGGTTGTCCAACGGAAATCAGGAGTAATAGCCCAGCGATAATTAGCCGAAAACTCAACACCATAATTTCTGATTTTACCGGTATTCACAGGTTTCTCTTCCCCGGTACTTGTCGTAACCTTCATAAATTGGTTCTTAAGCGTAGCATTATAATAAGTAATATCAAAATTGAACTTATTGTCAAACATCCAAACTTCTAATCCCGTTTCATAGGCAGTAGTTGTTTCGGGTTTAGGATCATCGAATGTAGGCGGACGGGCAGATATACTACCATCACTGAAATTGTATTGCTGACGAGCATAGAATTGATTCGGAATCGGGTTACCAACAACCGACCAACTTCCACGCAACTTCATCTGGTTTACAGCAGGCATATCCCAAGGAAGCACTTTATCCAATAAAATATTAAGACCAGCAGAATAATAATTAAATGAGGTATAACCGGAAGCAGGCTTTACAAACTGCTGAAAAGATTGTGCCCATTCCAAACGATAACTTCCGTCTACATATACTTTATCCCAAAAACCTATTGAAGCCGTAGCGAAAGTAGCAGCCGACCAATCAGAATAATCGTATGTATCTTCTGCTCGTGTAGCACTACCATTCGGATTACCTGGACGTTTGTAGGCCGAATTTTGTGGAACAAATGCATTTGGGATGCCTGCCGTATCTATTTCAGTTGTGATATTATGAGAACGACTATATGAGCGCGAAAGGCTGGCACCCAAAGCTATATTCAAGTCTATTTTATCATCAAAACGCTCACTCATAGTCACCATATGATCGTTATAGATATCTACAGACTTACCACTTGAAGTCCAATACTTACCACCTTTTCCCTGTGCTTCACGCATTGACGTAGCATATTCTGTATTCAACCCGGAACTCAATGTCATATCTACATTAACACGTGCTTGATAATCAACACTTTTCCATATTTTTACTCTAGCTGTCAAATTCCCAAGTATTCGATTTTTATAAGCCTCATCGTTCATCATATTAGCTAACCAATAAGGGTTATTCAGATGCTGATCGTACCAATACCACGTCTGAATGGGTTGTCCCGCCAATTTAGGATTACCTCGCGCCGTATCATATACCATCTGATCAGCAGTAGTTCCTGTATGCTGATAGTGATTACGGAAATAACGCATATCTACATTAGATGGCATTCTATAAAGTGCATGTAATGGGCTTAATACACGTCCAATCACAGGTCGGTTAGTCGTTTTTTGATGAATATAATTCAAACTAGTACTAATATCCAATTTTTTATTAAAGAGAGAAAAAGATTCTTTGAACATAAAGTTGTGACGACTGAATTTATTATTAGGTACCATGCCAAATTGCGTCGTATTATTATAAGAGAAATAAGTTCGGGCCAATTCTGTACCACCACTCAATGTCACGCCATTATTCAATGTTAATCCCACATCGAAAAAATCTTTCACCGGATCACGCGGATTAGCTGTATAATAAGGTTGTGAAGCGATATCATCCGTTGTCATATCGTTAATCTTCGGTCCCCAAGCTTCTAATGTTGCATTCGGAGTTAGCCCATAAACCTGTTGGGTTTTAGGATACATGAATAATGTTTCTACAGAAGTAGAGCTTGAAACATTTACTTTTACCGAACCTTGCTCACCTGCCTTGGTATTAATTATTATTACACCATTATTAGCAGAACTACCGTATAGAGCAGCCGCATTCGGACCTTTTAAAATTGTCATAGAAGCAATATCATCCGGATTAATGGTAGAAAGTAAATCACCACCATCTCTGGCAGCTCCCGACATTAATTCTGTAGCTTGTTCACTCATGCCATTAGACATCGGCACACCATCCAAAACAATCAATGGCTGATTGGTACCCAAAATAGAAGTCTGACCACGTAATACAATCTTTGTAGATCCCCCGCCAGCTCCTGAATTATTCGGGGTAATCAATAAACCAGCACTTTTACCTTGAAGAGAATTAATAAAATTCGGTTCTTTAATACGTGTCACTTCCTCAGCTTTTACTGTTTGAGTAGCATACGTCAATGACTTAGCCTCGCGTTCAATGCCCATAGCTGTTACAACTACCTCACCTAAAATCTGAGCATCTTCTTTCATAACGACATTAAATAAAGTAGTACCGGCCACTGATAATCGCGTTTTTTGATAACCTATATAACTAAATTCAAGTACGGCATTGTCATCTGGAATCTCTATAGAGTAATTTCCACCAACATCAGTGATAGTTCCCGTAGCAGTACCTTTCACTAATACACTCACGCCAATTAGTGGTTCTCCAAATTCATCAGAAACCAGACCCTTAATAATACGCTTATTCTGTTGAACTACTTCTTTTACAGCATTAGTACCTTTAGAAGAATAAAGCACCAGATAATCATTCTTTACCGTAAATGTTGCATTAGTGTTTTCCAGTAAATTCGCCATAACAGAAGATAATTTCTGATAATTCACTTTCACTGAAACAATTTGGTCAGGGTTCACATCTTTAGTATTGTATACAATACGTAGTGAAGTTTGACGACCGATCTCATTCAATACTTTACTTAAAGGAACATTCGTAAAATCCAAACTTATTGTTACATCATTTTGTGCTGTAGCATACGTAAAGAATGGAACAAAAAGAAATAGGGAAAACAACAAGAGTTCAATCTTGTACTTTAGATTTTTTTTCATTGGGCATTTTTTAACGTTAACAAAATACTTATTACCTTAATCGTAGATGTACATTTTGTACTAAATACAAATTTTCTTCCATTAACTTTTTTCATTCATGTTCTTCATTATTCAATATAAAACAATATATATTAATTTTAATTCTCATTTTAAGGTCATATATTAATATTACAATCCAAAAACAAATGATACTAAACAAGAAAAGTATTTTATTATATTATTTATACCCAAATCTGATTATTGAAAAATAAATGTAGCAAACTAAGTAAAGTAAATCCTTTGATGAGTAAGATCAACATACAAAAAATAGTATCTATCATTAGTTCCGTAATTCCGTCTTATTATCCTATAAAAGAAGTATCCTTATTATTATACTCAATTATTATACTCAAAAAAACTTAAATCATTTTGTCAATTCATAGAAAGCCTCTACTTTTGTTTCGTTGTTTATGCAATTATTATTCTACTAATCGCAAGAGAAAAACAGGAAATCTTCATAAACAAAGTAGTTGAATTTTATGTTGTAAAAAAAGAAGTATCACCTTTATAATACGCAAGATGCAATGAAAAAATTATTCATTCTGACAATTCTGCTAAACATTTTCTTTTCAACAAAAGCACAGAGTATACTCAACTTAGATAGTTGCCGTGCATTGGCTTTAGCTAATAATAAAGAGTTACTCATCAGTAATGAGAAAATAAATGCTGCACATTACCAGCGAAAAGCTGCTTTTACCAATTATCTTCCCAATATCTCGGCAACGGGAGCCTACATGAGAAATCAAAAAGAGTTTTCGCTATTAAATGATGCTCAAAAGGGTGCGTTATCAGGGTTAGGAACCAGTATAGGAGGTCCTTTACAACAAGCAGGACAAGCCGTTTTAGGACAACTCCCCCCTGAATTAGCACAAAAGCTCGCCCCGGTCATCACACAAATGGGAAACGAAATGATCCCTGCTCTCAACGGAGCAGGAGAATCTTTGGTAGATGCCTTTCGCACTGACACCCGAAATGTATATGCAGGTGCCATTACCTTGACACAACCCCTCTATATGGGAGGTAAAATCCGTGCTTACAACAAAATCACTAAATATGCTGAAGAGCTGGCGCGCCAGCAACACCATTCTGGCTTACAAGAAGTTATTTTAAGTACAGATCAGGCTTACTGGCAAGTGGTTTCACTGGTAAATAAGAAGAAATTGGCGGAAGGATATCTAGAGCTTCTTCAGAAATTAGATAGCGATGTAGAGAAGATGATTGCCGAAGGGGTAGCAACTAAAGCCGATGGATTATCTGTACGTGTGAAAGTAAACGAAGCCGAAATGACACTGACTAAAGTAGAGGACGGACTCAGTCTTTCAAGAATGTTGCTTTGTCAACTATGTGGTCTTGATTTAACTACTCCTATCATGCTAGCTGATGAAAATATAGAAGATTTGCCGCTGTTAAAATCAAATGCACAATTTGACATGACCACTGCCTATGCCAATCGTCCGGAGATACGTAGCCTGGAACTTGCAACTCAAATATATAAGCAGAAAATAAACGTAACCCGTGCCGAACATCTGCCCTCGGTAGCATTAATGGGAAACTACATGGTTACTAACCCTTCTGTCTTCAACGGCTTTGAAAATAAATTCAAAGGAATGTGGAATGTAGGTGTTATGGTACAATTACCTATCTGGCACTGGGGAGAGGGAATGTATAAAGTAAAAGCGGCAAAAGCAGAATCCCGCATCGCACAATATCAGTTGGAGGATGCGAAAGAAAAAATAGAGTTACAGGTTAACCAAGCTGCCTTTAAAGTAAACGAGGCCACCAAGAAACTGGTAATGGCTGAAAAGAATCAAGAGAAGGCAGACGAAAATCTGCGCTATGCCCGTTTGGGATTTCAAGAGGGTGTTATAGCTACCAGCAATGTACTCGAAGCTCAGACCGCCTGGCTATCTGCCCAATCAGAGAAAATAGACGCTCAGATAGATGTAAAACTGACGGAGATATATCTACAGAAGTCATTAGGAACACTTAAATAGTGGACAGTTGACAATTGACAATTGACAGTTAGCTGCGCTGTCAACTATCAATTTACGATTGTCAATTGTAAACTGTAAATTAAATAACTGTAAACTGTAAATTAAATAAGTAAATAACAATAGTTGAAAACGAGTTGTTTTGCACACCTGCATAGCAACTGTCAATTGTCAACTGTCAATTGTCAATTAAATAACTAAATAACAATGGCATCACAAAAATCACAGAACAGCAATATGCTGCTTGCATTTCTTACTCTGTTGGGAGTTATTGCATTGGTTGCAGTCGTTGGTTTCTTCATGCTCCGCAAAGGACCGGAGATTATCCAAGGGCAGGCAGAGGTAGATGAATATCGTGTATCGAGTAAAGTCCCGGGACGTATCCTTGAATTTCGTGTAAAGGAAGGACAAACCGTACAAGCGGGAGATACCCTCGCTATTCTTGAAGCACCGGACATTGCTGCAAAAATGGAGCAGGCACGTGCCGCAGAAGCTGCTGCACAGGCACAAAATGAGAAAGCAATCAAAGGAGCACGCCAGGAACAAATACAGGCTGCATACGAAATGTGGCAGAAGGCTCAGGCAGGTGTTGATATTGCCGAGAAATCATACAAACGGGTTAAAAACCTGTTTGAACAAGGAGTTATGCCAGCACAGAAATTAGATGAAGTGACTGCACAACGTAATGCGGCTATTGCTACAGAGAAAGCAGCAAAAGCCCAATACACAATGGCGAAGAACGGTGCCGAACGTGAAGATAAAATGGCTGCTGCCGCTCTTGTAGAACGTGCTAAAGGAGCTGTGGCAGAAGTAGAGTCTTACGTTAAAGAGACTTTCCTCATTGCACAAGCGGCTGGAGAGGTTTCCGAAATATTCCCTAAAGTAGGTGAGTTAGTCGGTACCGGAGCCCCCATCATGAACATTGCCATTCTGAAAGATATGTGGGTAACCTTCAACGTACGCGAAGACCTGTTGAAGAACCTCACTATGGGAGCAGAATTTGAGGCCATTGTTCCTGCACTGGACAACAAAGCCATCAAACTAAAGGTAGATTATATGAAAGACCTGGGTACTTATGCAGCCTGGAAAGCAACTAAGACAACCGGTCAGTTTGACTTGAAGACCTTTGAAGTACGTGCCCGCCCCATGGAAATTGTAGAAGGGTTGCGCCCGGGCATGTCGGTGATTATTAAGAAATAATTGAATAATGTGCCAATTGGATAATGTGCCAATATGCCAATTGGCTGCGCTATGATGCTGTGCAATAAGGCAAGGAAGGTGTACTGCTGTCGCGTAATATATTGGTAAGTAGTACTTCAAATTTAGTTCGTACTATGACAGCGTTTTATTGAAACGCAAATAATCGCAGATTTTCGCAGATTAAATAGCTGCGCTATACTTGAGCGATGATATGTTTTGCGTGAATCTGCGAGTTTCTGCGTTTCAATAATAGCATCATATAATGATGAACGATTACTTATATTATTTAATTGGCATATTGGTATATTGGCATATTATCCAATTGACACATTATTAATTAGAACACTATTCATATGAAAGAAAGAGAAAAGAAATACATAGCCTTGTGGCTGGTCATGAAGCGCGAATGTCGCCGCCTCGTGTCACGTCCGCTTTATCTCTTTTGCATGGTTATTGCACCGCTGTTCTGCTACATATTCTTTACTACACTTATGGATTCGGGGCTGCCTACCAACCTGCCTGTAGGTGCGGTAGATATGGACCAGTCAGCCACCTCCCGAAATCTGATCCGTAATCTGGATGCTTTCGGACAGACGGCAGTAGTAGCACATTACGGAAGCGTGGCCGATGCCCGTATTGCCGTGCAGGAAGGAAAGATTTATGGCTTCTTCTATATCCCCAAAGGACTATCGGCAGATGCGCAAAGCCAACGTCAGCCCAAGATTTCATTCTATACCAACAATTCCTATCTCATAGCCGGTTCATTACTCTTCAAAGATATGAAGATGATGAGCGAACTGGCGGCCGGAGCTGCCGGCCGTTCGGTACTTTATGCCAAAGGAGCTACCGAAGACCAGGCAATGGCTCTGTTGCAACCCATTGTGATTGATACACATCCGCTGAACAATCCCTGGCTGAACTACTCCGTTTATCTGTGCAACACACTGGTACCCGGCGTACTCATGCTGATGATATTCATGATCACCGTCTACTCCATCGGTACGGAAATAAAAGACCGCACCGCCCGTGAATGGCTTCGCATGAGTAACAACTCCATATACATTGCATTGGCGGGTAAGTTACTGCCCCACACGGTGATATTCTTCATTATGGGTATCTTCTATAATGTGTACCTGTATGGTTTTCTGCATTTCCCGTGCAACAGCGGCATCCTGCCCATGATACTGGCTACCCTTTGTCTGGTGCTTGCTTCCCAATGTTGTGGGGTGGTGATGATAGGTACACTGCCAACACTGCGTCTCGGATTGAGTTTTGCTTCCTTATGGGGAGTTATCTCGTTCTCCATTTCCGGCTTCTCATTCCCGGTAATGGCAATGCACCCGATTCTTCAGGCATTAAGCAACCTGTTTCCGCTGCGCCATTATTTCCTGATCTATGTAGACCAGGCACTCAACGGTTACAGTATGGCCTATTCGTGGCCCAACTATATGGCATTACTGATATTCATGATGCTCCCCTTCCTGGTGGTTCACCGCCTGAAAGAAGCATTGATATACTATAAATACGTACCCTAATGAAAGATATAACATTCAAAGAGAAAGTGAAACAAGGCATCAACGACCTGTTTTACATTTGGCTGCGAGAGTTCCGTACTACTTTCCGTGACCAGGGGGTACTTATCTTCTTTGTACTCGTACCACTGGTATACCCGCTCATCTACGGATTCATTTATACGAACGAAGTGGTACGCGAAGTTCCTGCCGTTGTCGTGGATGCTTCGCGAAGCTCACTAAGCCGTGAGTATCTGCGGAAAGTAGACGCTACTCCGGATATCAATATTGTGGCCTACTGTGCCGATATGGAAGAGGCACAACAGATGTTGAAAGACCGGTTGGCTTATGGTATCATCTATATCCCTTCGGAATTCAGCCAGGATATTGCACGGGGCAAGCAAACACAAGTCAGCATCTATTGTGACATGAGCGGATTGCTCTATTACAAGAGTATGCTACTTGCCAATACAGCCGTGTCTCTGGATATGAACCGGGACATCAAGATAGAACGCGCGGGCAACACCACTGCCCGACAGGACGAAATCACCGGTTATCCGATAGAGTACGAAGATGTCGCCTTGTTCAATCCCACCAATGGTTTTGCCGCTTTCCTGATCCCGGCCGTATTGATTCTGCTGATACAACAGACATTATTGCTTGGTATCGGTCTCTCGGCAGGAACTGCCCGGGAGAACAACCGTTTCAAAGATCTTGTACCCATCAACCGCCACTATAACGGAACATTGCGTATCGTTATGGGGAAGGGATTGAGTTACTACATGGTTTATTCGTTGGTATCAGTATATGTACTCTGCGTAGTTCCGCGCATATTCAGTCTGAATCAAATCGGGCAACCCGGTACCCTGGCACTGTTCATGCTGCCCTATCTGGCAGCCTGTATCTTTTTTGCCATGACCGCTTCCATAGCTATCCGCAACCGGGAGACGTGTATGTTGGTTTTCGTATTCACCTCCGTTCCCCTGCTGTTCATTTCGGGAATATCCTGGCCGGGAGCCGCCATCCCTCCGTTCTGGAAGTACTTCTCCTATATTTTCCCGTCAACGTTCGGCATTAATGGGTTTGTACGCATCAACAATATGGGAGGTACGCTTAGCGAAGTAGCATTTGAATACAAAGCCTTGTGGCTGCAAACCGGATTCTATTTCCTTACCACTTGCCTCGTATATCGCTGGCAGATTTTGATGAGCCGCAAACACGCGATCGAGCGGTATAAAGAGCTGAAAGAAAGGGAGAAGGGAGAATTGAGAAGGGAGAAGTAAGGAAAGAGTTCGCCATCAATAGAGAGGGTATCAAAAGTAAAACTCGTTATCAACCAAACACAGATGATCGCTAATTGACGCAAAGATTCAATTAAATCTGCGTCAATCAGCGATCATCTGCGTTTCTAAAAGTTGCATATTGAAGCTTTATCCGGCTTTCAACGCACCTTCTTCAAAAGCAATGGTGCTACCGGATATGCTTTTTGATGATGGGGCAGACCAGTTCGGCATAACGCATCATCCCCAGGTCGGTAAAATGAACGCCGTCCACGGTAGCCTCTCCATCATGCCCTAACATATCTTTTGATGAGATCATATAGATATTCTTCTCTCCCCGCTTTTTGAGCGACTGAAAAACGGCATTCACCGTTTCGTTCTTCCGTGCCACTTCCTCGGCAATACGCTGATCGAAACGGGTATGAGTAAAGATCGGATCTTCCAGAAAGATAACCGGAGTATCAGGATGCCTACTGCGGATGATTGTATAAAACTTATCGGCACGTTCCTTCATTTGTTGCACATTGGCATTGGGCACAAAATCGAGCACATACACGGAAGCATCTACGCCAGCCATTACCTCCGCTATTTCCAGATCGAGCAAAGCATTTCCGCTAAATCCTAAATTTATACATTCACGGTTCAGCCAACGGGAGATAATATTGGTATGCGCCATTCCCGGACGACTCGCACAACCTCCCTGCAAGATGCTGGTACCATAAAACACTACCGGTTTCTCACGTATCGGAAGATTAACTTCCGGTTGGGAGATCTCTGCCAGTGAATCAACTCCGATAGAAAGTGAAGTCACTCCATCGTAAAGTGGAAGATACAGCATATATTCCCGTTCCACCGGTTTCATATGGGAGATGATCTTCGCCTCGTTTACCTTACCGGACGGACGTCCGCTGTTGACAAATACCCACTTGCCATCCTGAAGGCAATAAAGATCGAGCCCTTTGATACCCGTCGGGGTCATGTGGTTCATGTTCCGGTTGAGAAGTACTTCCCACTTCGCGGCAATGGTGGTGGAATTGGAGCGGAAGCGCAGTGCCAGCCCGGCACTGTTTTGCCCCAATGCCCATACAGGCTTGCGAGAGATGCTCCTTAGAGAATCGGGTAACCTCTCATAGCGGGTTGCCGAATTTTGTGTTGCCTTACCCAACAATGGAAAGGCGGAAGCATCATGGTACACAAGCTGGCCGTAAGAAATTGATGCATAGAGCAGTAAAGTTACTGCAAGGATAAATTGTTTCATAGGTTATTGAAATTAAGATGGAAGCAAAGATAGGAATAAAGTGGTAGATATAACCTCTTTATTCATTGATTACTACAGAAACGGATAGAAAAAAGGGGAATACCTACGTTCCGTTCAGTCAGTCAACAACCGAAATCCTTTTACGACTACGTAAGAACGGGCTGATAGACGACAGCGGCAGCCGGGATTTTAAGGCATTACATCCGTAATACACAATTTTGTTTCGGGTGTTCGGGACGGCCCCCGTACACCCGTACACCCGTATACCCCCTATAAAATCAAAATAAATATGGCAAGTGTTTTGTATTTCAAGAGAATAACTTTATCTTTGCAGCAACATGCTTACCCCGCTTCCCGTCAGATCAGCGCGCTTAGGGTAAGCCTTTTATTTTTTATACCCCCATGACTAAAATTCCTTACCCCAAACAACTCATATCTTTTCCGGATCAGATTGCTTTGCTCAAACGGCGTGGGCTTGTTTTCACGGACGAAACCAAAGCCTTACACCTGCTACGCAATATCAGTTATTACCGCTTGAGCGGCTACTGGTATCCTTTGCTGGCAGACAAGCAAAACCATTTGTTCAAGCCCGGCAGTACATTCGATACCGCTTACAATATCTATAAGTTTGATAGCGAGCTTCGCAAGCTGATTATTACGGAACTGGAAAAGATTGAAGTGGCTGTACGCACACAGACCGCCTATATACTCTCTTCGCAATGGGATGGATATTGGTTTGCCGATGCTTCCCATTTTAACAATCCGATACGTCACGCCAAGATATTGTCAAAGATAGCTGAAGAGTACCAGCGCAGTGACGAGGAATTTGTTACAGCTTTCAAATCCAAGTATTCTGATCCTTTTCCACCAAGTTGGATAACGATGGAGATAACTTCTTTCGGTACATTGTCGATTCTATACAATAATCTGCTTCCCGGAAGGGCAAAGCGGAGCATTGCGGCTTATTTCGGGTTGCCCGACACCGTTTTTGCTTCATGGTTACACAGCATTGTTTATATCCGTAATATTTGCGCACATCATTGCCGCTTATGGAATCGGACACTTAGCATCCGCCCGTTAATGCCCCGTTCACCACGCAAGCCCTTTGTCACGCTTCCGGCGAATGGCACACGGCAGGTTTATTTCATATTGAGCATGACCGTTTATCTGTTGGATATAATCAATCCGAACCACTCATTTGTCGAAAGGTTCAAGGATTTGCTTTCCCGCTATCCTTCGATAGATGTCCGTGCTATGGGCTTTCCGGCTGGTTGGGAAAACGAGGATATTTGGAAATAGGCAACACACACCCTTCCGTACACCGTCCTCACCTTCTCGTCGTCCAGCACCTTACAAGACCGCACCATCCATGCCGCACCGTCACCCGTAATATACCGCAAAGCCTTTTCGTCACTCCCTGCAACCTTCGGCAGCGTAACTACCACGATTTCATCCGCCAGCCCGCTATTGAGCAACACAACTGCAATTCTTTCACCGTAGGCGACCATCCCCCCCCGTCACCCGCACCTTTCATCCGTGAAAGTTCCGCCACGGCATCCCCTGTAAGGAACTACACCCCTTCTTTTTCCGTCAGGTTACAATCGGCGCGCCACTACAAAAGTTTCTTTCTCCGTCAGCGGCCAGCCGAGATGATTCATAAATACATCCAGATAGGTTTCTTCATCCAAGAGCAGGCAATCGGCTTTCAGAACAACATCGTCTACCTGTTTGTCGGCACAGGCAGCACACCCGTCAATGGTTCTTTCAACCGGGACGTATTCATGTTATCTCGCAAATCCACCATCTTAATGATGAGTGGACCTCCCCGTGCGGGAAGCACCCGAAGGTTACTCTGTCATGAGTCGGTACTGTTATTGATGAAGTTCAGGAAGGAACGTATGCTTCCTCGGCACTGTTTTGTCCCAATGCCCATACAGGCTTGCGAGAGATGCTCCTTAGAGAATCGGGTAACCTCTCATAGCGGGTTGCCGAATTTTGTGTTGCCTTACCCAACAATGGAAAGGCGGAAGCATCATGGTACACAAGCTGGGCTTTTAAAGCCAGCGTACAAAATAGCAAAGCTACTGAAAGGATGTAATTTTTCATATGTTACTGAAATTAAGACTCCCCAAAGGTAAGAAATAAAATTCATCAAGTAAAGAGAGAGGTTGGGAAAAGGCAAAGCGTTTGATTATTATTTTACACAAAACATTTCCCCGAAGCCGCACGTCATGCCCGGCTCCGGGGAGAGGGTACCTCGGCTCCGAGGAGAAGACCCTTCGGCTCCGGGGAGGAAGCTGCTCGGCTCCGGGGAGGAAAACGAGCTATACAATTGCTGATTATCAGCACATTACAAACACATCATTTAGCGTTCCGAAACGCACATGGATAGTAATATTATACTACATTCACTCAATCATTGCCTGGCGAACCTCCCCATGCGGGAAGCACATCATTGCTGAAAAGTGATAGGTTCCTGCCTCCAATGCGAAAGTAACCGTATCCTTTTGTTGAGACTCTAAACGTACTCCCTTTGCCTCTTTCCATCCGATACCTCCTTCTTTTACAGAAGCCAGACGAACATTCGGCAGCTTCAAAAGAGCCGTGGTATTGGCAGGTATCACCACTTCGATATCCAGTTTACCATCCCGCACTTCCCAGTTGGAAACGATGGTACCATACATAGAGTTGTAGTGTGAGCGTACCTGTTTCGGTCCCTTTTCATTGATCCAAGGGGCTATGATGAACTCCTTGAATCCTGCTTCCGGACGCTGAATACCACCCAATGCCTCAATAAACCAAGTACCAATATACAGATAAGAGCTGTGCAAAGCAGACCCTCTGCATTCCCAATCTTCAAAGAAAGTACCGTTCCCTTTTTTAAGCATATTCCCCCAACCCGGGAAATCTTCTTTGGTAACCATCTCGCAGATCAAGTCGTTCCGATGATTGTCCAGTAAAGTATGGAAGAGGAAAGAACCTGCCGTAATACCTCCCCAGAAATGTCCTTTACGATTGATACGTATCTCCTGCTCAAGACGTTTCCAAACCTTTGCTTTCAGATGCTCAGGAGGCAGATCCACCATCAGGGCGATAGCCAGATAAGAAGGATATCCATTCACATAGCTGTTATCACGAGAGTTGAAGAAAGTAGTATGTACGGATTTGCGTACTTCCGCCGCTCTTTTACGCCAGGCAGTAGCCGCTGTTTCATTTCCCAATACATCCGCGATGCGGGCAGCCGTCTCCAAACTGTAAATCCAGTGGCAATTGTTGAAGAACAATGTCTCCCGGGTATCCCCCAAGGCTTTTCCCTGTTTCTCCATAGCCGAGCGTTCTGTCCAGGCATCCGGCCAAAGCCAGTCTCCTAAGAAGCTCCACTTGCTCCCCCAGCGAACCAGCATGTTGTCTTTGGATTTTGTTTCTACAAAATCGAGCCAGCGCTGAATGGTAGAAAAGCTCTCTGATAAAACACGCACATCACCATATTGCCGGTACATCTCCCAGGGAAGGGTTATACAAAATCCGCTCCATGAAGGGCCGCCGCCACCGATATAGGTTGGAGCCGTATGCGGTACACTGCCGTCTTCTGCCTGTACATCCCGCCAGTCTTCCATCCACTTTGTATAAAAAGCGGGCAACTGATAATTGTCCATGCCGGCACGCGTGGTAGCCAATGCATCGCCACCATATCCGCGACGTTCGCGATGCGGGCAGTCTACAACAAAATTACCTAAGCTCAGATTCTCAAAAGTCCACAGTGTGGTGCGATAAAGATCGTTCAACAGAGGCATATCACATTCAAAGCCGGATGCCTGCTGATAGTCAGGACGAATCATCCAGCCTTGGATCTGTTCTAACTTTGGTGCAGAGCGCAAACCGGTGATCTGAACCCAGCGTCCTGTCATATAATTAAAGTGATTGCAGAAAATGCCCTTTCCATCTGGACTGAGCTTATAAATACTACGTATGCCGTAGCTGCACACATCCTTCTCCCGCTCCGAAAACTGGAAAACAATTGAATCGCCCGGCTGTCCGGCAAGCTGCATTTCAAACCAGCCGGCATAATTAATGCCCATATCCACCCGGTACACTCCCGGTTTCACCTCCTTGACAGAAAGCGGTTTGATCTCTTCCATCAGCCGGTTGGGCTGTGTCTTATCGGCAGACACGACAATCTGTGGCTGGTATACCTTTACTCCTGTCCAGGCTGAATCATCAAAACCCGTTTCATTCCATCCTTCTATCTCTAAAGAAGCATCCTGAAACTCTCCGGCAAAGTGGTGTGCATCCCAGTATCCCATCAAGGTATTGGAGCTTGCATGGGTCTTCCAACTATCATCCGTCATCACCCGGAGTTTTTCACCAGAGGGTAAAGTAATTTCCGCCTGTGCCAATACCATCGGGATAGCCGGCCGGCCTTCCTGCTGATAAGCGGGAAATATAGCCCAGGAAGTACCTAACCACAAAGCAAGTACATTCTCCCCGGCTTTCAGATAAGGAGCGATATCATAGGTCATGAATCGGGCACGCGACTTATGATCCGTCACAGAAGGAGAAAGCACGGCATCGCCTATTCTCTCTCCGTTCACATACAGTTCATGATAGCCAATGGAAGCTACATATATCAGTGCCTCCTGCGGAGCTTCGGATAAGGTGAACGTTTTACGGAACCATGGGTCGGGCATTTTATTGTCTATCGGCCGTCCACCTACACTCTGAGACTCCATTTCGGCACTACCTATCCACCGGGCTTTCCAGTCATCGGCAAACAAGCCCATCTGCCAGGTAGCGGGCTCACTCCACGATGTCCAATTACCCTGTTCATCGACTAAACGAACTTTCCAGAAACACTTTAGACCGGTAGCGAGCGGTTTTCCGTCATACACAATATTCACCGATTCGCCTGAATCCACCCGTCCGCTATCCCACAAATCACCCTGATTCTTATCGAGCAGCGCCCGGCTGCTTGCTACCAGAATCTGATAAGCAGTCTGTTTTTGTCCGCGTGCAGTCAGGGTAGTTCCCATTTTCCAGCTCAAACGCGGGCGGGAAACATCCAGCCCTAACGGATTCTTCAGATATTCGCATTGCAAATCGGCAGGTTCCACCCAGGCAATATCTACGGTGGCAGTACTTCCTGTAGTTGCTCCGTCCGGAAAGGCTATCGTCACCTCTCTCCCATTAAGCATGATATGAACGTCCTTTTGGCTATGAAGCGGATCGGCTGCCCATATTTTAAATCCGTCCTCTACCTTCTCTATATAGACGATGGATTTCTTATCGGCACCTACCGTCAGTCCGTCACCCATATCTACGGTTCCCGGAGTATAGAATACAATGGCATACGCCTGTGCCTTTGCCAATTTCACAGCCTGGATATCAGCCGTGTTTTTAATGATTCGATAGGTGTGATCTGTAACAAATCTCTCAAAATCGGGCAGTGACTGATCGGGCACTACCATATAGGCATACGTTGCATCCGTAGCCTTTCTGCCATGACTGATCCACAGGTTAAAAATATCGGCAGAGAGTACACGCTTGTCTCCATCAATATTAATATCTCTCCATGAGCCCGTCTGCGTTTTACTACTGACACCAACATTCCCACCCATAGGGAAAAGATATCCTACCCTGTCATGGTATACCCATAGCGGATTCTCAACCCATGCATCTTTTTTGTAAGAAACCGAACCTGCGGTGGTACCAACGGTCAACTCTCCTGAAAAGTAACATTGGTTCACGGTAGTAGCTGCCTCTTCCGGCGAATCGGAAGTAATGCCTGCTCCTAAACAAAGCAACACATCATCCAGAAAGAAATATGCCTTCTTGGCCTGCAAGCCCCGATAATCATGCTCGTAAGCAATCAGTCCGTTCCTGCCGGAGCTAACCCCACCGGCAAAGACATTCGTACCGTAAAAATACCCTGTAAGCCGTGCCGAATCGGGATGCTGGACTGCTGTAGTACCGGGTATACGGGTCCAGTTCCAAAGTGGGAATATATTCTTATACTCCTCTCCTGAAGTCAATATATTGGTAGCTCCTAAAGGTAGATTGTATCCTTTCAGATTCTCATTATTAATCATTTCCGTCCCGTTGGTACGGGTAGAAAGAACTTTTGCCGACAGATAATAATTGGCACCGTGCTGCGTCATGATATCCGACTTCCAGAAGTACTTGTTTCCGGGAACCGGAAACGGTGCACCTCCTAAATGTTCCATCCATGCCTGATATTCGGCCGCATGTTCCGGATCGTTCTGTATCATACGGTTCAACATCGTGGCAGAAACATTGTTAACCCCACCTTTACGGGTGATGTTACGCCCAGTCGCCCCAAATTCAAACGTACTTCTATACCCAAAGAGACGCTGTCCGTTCAAAAGAACATCCGAAAGGATCTGTCTCTTTTCCGGAGTAAAATAAGCAGCAAAAGCAGTACCGTTCACCAGATGAATGTAATAAACCAGATCATCCATGAACGACAGTCCATACCCTCCCGAATAGAGTTGCGGACGATGCTGATGGAAACTACCGTCTATCTTTATTCCTTCGTCTCCTTGCCGGGGTACAATCTTAATAGTGGAAGCAATGGATTCAAATCCAATCCGTACCAGTTCCATATTGTTCTCAATGCATCCTTTGTGGATGGTTACATCCGAAACCCAGGTACGGTTCTTTCCTTTATGCCCCTGGTTACCCGTGCGATCTTCCAGATAAGCGGAGTATTGCAACAACTTCTTCTCACTGATTTTATCTTTCAGCAGAATCAGTGCCACCATATAATCCTGGGGAGCCCCTATATCGATAAACCACCAGTTTTTAGACTTCGGCTGCATCCGGTTCCAGTACTCAAACCCCAATTGTATTTTATTGAGCAGTTTCTTCGAGTTATAATATTTGTTCCCCGGCTTGCGGTAGGCATGGGCCATGGCTTTCAGACGCTTCAGATGCGTTCCTGCCGGGAAACCGGCAAATACAGTGACATAATCAATCTTCGGAAAACTACCGTCCGATTGCATAGACTCCATAAAACGGCCTATAGCCTCCTCATCGACCTCTCCTTCCAGATGCGAAGCAATCAGCCGCCGGGTCAGTTCGTCCAGCTCTTTTTGTGCATTGACATCTCCTCCCGCAAATGCGAAGGAGGAGAAGAACAATCCTACGAAAGAAAATAATACTAACAATCTTCTCATAACAGTCCCTTTATTTACTCAGATACTTGCCATCCGCCACGATGTCACAACTCCGTACGGTTCTGATAAATTTAGAATCCGCCGGAGCTACGCCCTTGCACTGATTGAACTCAGCCCCCACTACATCGTCTAAGAAGAAGAGTGGACGTGCATCCGGCTGTTTGGCACAGAATCGTACATTGTTAAACCGTACATTCCGGGCATGGCGTACATAGAATCCGGCTGCCGGAAGCGTATTCCCGAACATTCTGTTTTCCGGATAACTGCTAACTTCCTCGGGAACGGGAGTCATCAACATCTCCGTTGTTCCACCACCGGGATAACTCACCTGTACATTATTAATGGATACGTTTTCTACAAAAGAATTCTCCACACCGGTTATCGAACAAGCGATCAAGCTCTCGGCAGTAGCTACAATATTACTGATATTGATGTTCTTCAACACTCCGCCTTCTTTTCTGAAAGTACGGTGCCGGTCGCCTAAACGGATAAAAACAGGTGTCTGTACATCTCTCATAGAAATATTAGACACAGTGATGCCGTCAATAATTCCTCCGTCTACCATCTCAATAGCAACTCCCGAAATGACGGTGACCTCTGCAGAAATATGTTCCAACTGCTTGCTCCAGTGGCGTATATTGTCTTCGGCAGCCCGGCGAACCACACAATTGGAGACGGCTATATTGCGATATCCCCCGTGAGAAGCGGTACCGAACTTGATAGCATTGCAATTGCTTGCCGTTACACAATTAGTCACCGTTATATTTTCGCAAAACTCGGGATGATCACTCTTAAAACAGATGGCATCGTCTTCCACATCAATATAGCAATCGGATATCGTTGCATTCTTTGCGTCAATATCGAGTCCGTCATTGTTATAATTACAATGGCTGAATACCTTCAGTCCACGGATAGTAACATCCTCACATCGTTCATAGTGCTGTACCCAATAAGCAGAATTGCGCAACGTAAGATCCGTCACAACAATCCCCTGGCATTCTACCAAATAGATAATTTTAGGACGTTTCGGACCACCGTCCGCATCATTGCCAAACTGAAACGACTCATTTCCTCCCTGTCCGTCTATGGTTCCGAAGCCGGTAAGCGAAATATTCTTTTGCCCACGTGCAAACAGTAGTCCTGAGGACTGATTCATAGAACCTTCTTTATAGGGGAAGGCATGATCATAATCCGCCAAACGTGTACTGCCCAAAACCAATGCACCGAAGTCGAGATGCAGATTCACATTCGACTTGAGCTCAATAGGACGTATCAGATAAGTTCCGGAAGGGATAAGGACTGTGCCGCCACCTTTTGCGGAACACTCATCCACCGCTTTTTGTATAACCACCGTGTTATCCGTAACACCATCTCCTTTGGCACCACGTTTTGTTATATCAATCGTCACCGCAAAGAGGGTAGACGAAAACAGCAAAGAGGCTGTCAGTAGTATTGTCTTACATTTGTTTATCATGGCAAGTATCTTATTTATTGGTTAATGACTTATATCGGCACAGGGCCTCTACATAATAATAATCAGCATAAGTCAAAGGTGCATCTACCTCCGTACCTGCGGGCATATTACCTACAGAATGCTTCAGGATAAATCCGCCATTCGTACCCACTTCTGCTGTATATTCGGGTGAAGATAACACCTGTAGTATCTTCTCGGCTGCTTTAAAATATTTATCTCCTTGCTTCGCCGGCAAATACTGAGACAGTTCGAGCAATCCCGCACAGTTGATGGCAGCTGCCGAAGCATCTCTCAATGCATCCGGTATACCGGGCGCATTATAATCCCAATAAGGAATCAGGTCTTTCGGCATATTAGGATGATTCAGTACAAATTCGGCTATCTTGACTGCCTGATCGAGGTATTTAGGATCCTTCGTAAAACGATACATCATTGTATATCCATACAATCCCCAAGCCTGGCCACGTGCCCATGCTGATTGTTCCGAAACACCCTGCCCACCCTGGTAATTCTGAATACCACCGGTTTTCGGATCGTAATTAATACCATGGTACAGACTATTGTCTGCCCTAAAATGATTCTTTAAAGTAGTATCGGCATGCTTCACCGCAATATCATAGAATGTATTATCTCCCGTAACCTCGGCAGCCCAGAACAGCAGTTCCAGATTCATCATGTTATCAATGATTACTCCATAGTCATTCGGTTTACGATTATGAGATTTAATACATCCCACTATAGGGCTGAAACGTGAAATCAATGAACGGGCACCATTCACCATAATGTCCTTATACCCGGGCTTCGGTGAGATACGGTTGGCATTACCATAACTGCAATAGAGCATGAAACCAACATCGTGTGTACTGACATTGTATTGTTCGGGTTCCAATAGTTTCAGCATACGTTCTCCCTCTGCACACAACTCCTTATTACCGGTTTCCTCATACAAATAAAACAAAGTACCGGGATAGAAGCCACTACACCACCATTTGGACGAACTGTTCTCCGGTTTCTGTTTCTTTGTATCGTATGTTTTTGGAAACACATCGGTCCCTTTCAACTCATCTCTCATAAACAGGTATTGACGTCCTGCATTCTCCAAAGCTTTGTCCACATCCACTTTTCCTTTGGGAGTAGCAGCCAATAAATCTCCAACGGACAAAAAGCAAGCCATAGCAGCTCCAAATACTAATGTTGATATTCTCATGGTTATTCAATTCGTTTTAATCGTTTATAGTAATCAAAAGCAAAAATACAGATTATTACCGGTTGGCATGATAAGTCTGTATCAGTTGTAACCTCTCAATATATTTATTCACATCGGTTATATTCATCTCTTCCAGGCTGTAAGCCGGTACGTTGCGATCATACATATAGATATTCTCCAGTATAATGTTCTTCAACGGATGCTTTGCATCATAACCTTTGATGATGGAAGGGGTATTGCCTTTATCGCGGACACGAACGTTACGGATCACAATATCTTCCACCGTCTCAGGGGCTTGCAGATAAATTTCCAGCCAACGGCTATTGTTCTTATCCCTGGGCCAGAAACCTTCGATATCAATATTATCAAATACAACGTTACGGGCTATCCCTTTCCCCCACTTATGATTGACAGCGATGGCGCGCATACTCTTATAAGAGGTGGAGTTCACAAAACGCAGGTTCGTCTGGTCCTGCTCCACACCGAATCCCAGTTTGAACGTAGCACAGCGGCTCCATCCCAGGCAGTCATCAAAAGTCACATCATCAAGCGGTTCGGGATCACCATACCACTTATCGGCAATATCAGTAGTGTGGGTCCACGTCTTGGTAGAATAAGTATCATCTTCCGCAATGGCAATGGTATGTCTCACCAACACATGCTGGCATTCCTGAATGTCGATTGAATCATCTTCATGATCCTTGTCATTCTCATTATAATGCTTGGTATTTTGCAACAGCACATGATCACAACGGGTAGGGATCACACCCCATAAACCACTGTCGATAAAGGTAATGCCATCCACCGTAAAACCACTGCACTGCATAGGCATCAGCAGGTTGTTCAGGTACTTATGCTGGTTACGCATGTAAGAGCCATTACCATCAATCGTACCGCGACCGTATATCTTTATATTAGAGGTGTTCTCGTCCGTATAGATAAACCAGGTACCATCCATCTGCAACGATTCTTTCCGGTAATGGGTGATGTAATCTTTCGGGTTTCCCGTCCCACGAATGACGGCTCCCCCTTCCATATAGATATGTACATTGCTGCGCAAAACCAAGTTACCGCAATAATACAAGCCAGCCGGCACATATACAATTCCACCGCCGTTGCGGCATGCATCGTCAATGGCAGTCTGAATGGCAACTGTACTTGGTTTCTTTCCTTTCTTATCTGCCTTGTATGGTTTGGAAAGAATGTTATAAATCCCCTCCCCTTCGCTATCGGGTACCTCTGTTTCCAGATTGTCTCCTGCAATAGCCAGTTCCTTCAGATTATTGATCTTCACAATCAGATAACGGGAACCTTCTATATCAAACGACAGTTTATTACCATCTACCGTAGCTTTCAGCCCTAACGAAAGCGGAGTTATCGTATAATTCGTGATTTCCTCGTTCACCGTGATAGTAACCGTTTGTCTGCCCGAAAACGAAAAGTGAGTAAAATCGTAAATAGGAGTAAACGCCTGTACCGGAACCTCCGTCTCCCCGACACGAAGCGTATGCTGCTCACCCTGCTGATAGCAGGATGCCAACGGATAAGTAACTACCTGTGTGGCTTCTGCCGCACGGAGCATCGTACTACCTATCATTAGTACACATAATAAAATAATTCTAACCATAGTTCTTAATAATCTTTTTACCTTAATACATTTCAGAGAAAGAAACCACCTTCAACTTTGCAGTAAACGGAGAAGATGCCAGAGAGGTGTTTACCCTCACTTTCACCGGTTCACCCGGCAGCAAATCCATATAGTTGTCCGATACAAAATTGTCTGTGTCTCCCTCTATCGATACAAAAACCCCACGAGCAAAAACATCACTGCTTAAAGTAACCTCGTATCCTCCCTCAACCGGGATGATCTCTTTCTGTATCCGGGCTTCCGGGTAACGCATGTCTTTCTGCTTCGCCAGAAAATAGTTGTTGACATATTCTCTTCCGCCCTTGTCCTTGTAATTCACATTCACAACAACGTCTGTTCTCGAAAGTCCTCCAAGCAGTTCATCCATATCCCCCGTCCATATAGGCGTACTCGTATTGGCAGGCACATTCACTTTCTTCACTACTTGTTTCACTATACCTCCGGTCAGTTTTAAAACACGGACGGTCAATGTCCCGGAAGTTTGTTTCAGGCGGTCGGATACGGCATAAACTTCTAATAACCCTTTCGACTTTTCTATCGGAGACACCAATATATCGTCAAATGACTTTACTGTGAAGTAATGCTGTGCCTTCCAGCGTCCGTAGTAGTCACGGCTCGACCATGAAGCCACCGGCCAGCAATCATTGTGTTGCCATACCAATGATCCCATGCAATAAGGCATATCCCGCCGGTGTGCTTCCATTGCCATCTTCATAGCATCCGCCTGGAGTAGTTGGCTCATATAGGTGAATGCCCGGAAATCTTTCGGCTTACGGTATTCAGTCAGCAGAAAGTCGTTGATCCGCTTATTGGCAGCTGTTCCTCCGCGCTGATGGGCCATCATCACTTCCGATGTAAGCTCCCAATCTCCGGCATGAGGTGCATAGCGTTTGATCGATTCAAACTCCGGGAACGACTGGAAACCGTATTCACTGAAAAAGCGACTCCGCTCTTTGTTAAACTCCGACAAGGGTTTAAGCCCCTGCCACACTTCCCAATAATGCATATCGCCCACCGTATGGTTACGAGTCCCCTTATCGTCCGAATAGGGAGAAGACTTCCGGTAACATGCTCCCGGATGATATTCTTCGACCACCTGAGGAAGTGTCACAAAATACTGGTCTTTAAACTGTTTCCATATAAGTTCCGAATAGGCCGGATTCTGCCTATCATAAGTCGGCTTCCAGTTCCAGTTGAACCAGGCATCCAGGCATTCGTTATTTCCACACCACAAAGCAATACATGCATGATTGCGCAGGCGGCGTACGTTATCAATCGCTTCCCTGCGAATATTCTCCAGCAAATCGCCTTCTGCCGGAAACATGCTGCAAGCAAACATGAAATCCTGCCAGACGAGAATGCCCTGCTCATCACAAAGTTCGTAAAAGAGGTCGTTCTCATAAATACCCCCACCCCATACGCGAAGCATATTCATATTGGCAGCCACCGCATCACGGATTGTCTTATCATAAATAGAGTCCGTAACCCGGGGCAGAAAGTTATCACAAGGAATATAATTGGAACCTTTGGCAAAAAGAGGCTTCCCGTTGAGTTCGAAATAGAAACTCTCTCCGTATCGATCGGGAGCAGTAATTACTTTCAACGAACGAACCCCCAGTTTCTGCTCTTTTACATCGATCTCCGTCCCGTTCAGATCCAGGGTCACAGCCATATCATACAGGAAAGGTTCTCCAAGCCCGTTCGTCCACCATAGTTTAGGTTTCTTCATGGTAAACGATACAGGTACTTTATTCAAACCTTTGGTCAAATGTACAGACTTACGGTTTTCCGTGCGATGATCCGTACGGTTCACCACTTTCAATTCTGCCGTCACCTCTTTATCTGCCAGCAGTTCTACCACTACATCAATAGATGCTTCGCGCTCTGTGACTGCTTTCTGATTGTAAAACACATCATTGATACGGGCATCGTTCCAGGCTTCAAGAGTAACCGGACGCCAAATGCCCGAAGTAACCAGGCGCGGCCCCCAATCCCAACCAAAATGATAACCGGCTTTACGTACAAACACCCCTACTTTACGATCAAACAGTCCTCCATTCTCCGATTGGTCATTAGAACTTCGGTATCGAAACGGAACCGCCTCCCATTTAGGCATCGCTATCTTGATGGGTGAATGCAGGTACACTTCCAGTTGGTTGTCTTTCAACTTCAAAAGAGAGCTGACATCTGCCTGCCACTCCCTGAACATATTGTCGGCAGAAAGAATCTTCTTTCCATTCAAAGTAACATCCGCATAGGTATCCAATCCGTCGAAACGCAAGATAATATTCTCTTTTGAAAGAAGTTCCGGGCTCACATCAAAAGTGGTACGATACATCCAGTCTTCTTTGTCCACCCATTGTACACCCCGCTCGTTCAAACGATAAAACGGGTCCTCAATCAGTCCGTTGTCCAACAAATCGGTATGAACAACTCCCGGGACGGTAGCCGGATACCAATTTGTACCCCGTGCCTGACGGAAACTCCACCCCTCGTGTATGAATTGTTGCAAGGGGCGGGCATCCATCATTGAAAACTGAATCGCAACCAATAACAACGTTATGATTCTATTTATTTTCATCCGGTAATTTATCTCTTCAGGTTAAACTGCTTTCTATCTACATTCCATCCTTTAACAACCAATACGGGCGCATCCTGCAGATTCTTATCGGCAGTCTCTATCGTTACAGATTTACTTTCGCCCGGCATGAGTGAAAAGAAATTGTCTGTATAGAATGACGGGCGAACCGGGCAGAGTTCCTGATCCAGAAATTGCAACTGATTGAAGAAAGCAATGGAATTGGAAGTATTCTTCAAAGTGATATCCACGAAATACTTACCCTCCGCCTTTCTTACTTTATAAGAGGTATTAAGCTTTGCCTGTTTCAGCTTAGCTAAATCTTCAAAACCGGAAGAAGTAGGACCGGTCAGTGTTTCCTTACCTTCGTATTTGTCATTGGAACGCCAGTAGAAGTTAGAAGAGACTTCTTTCCCCTTTTCATCTTTCAGCCTGAGCTTAATAAAATGTACTTGTGAGATATCCTCCGGGAAACGAATTGTCAATGCATCATTCACTACTCCGTCTGACGGTAAGTTCACCTTAGCAGACTCTTCAAATACTTTCTTACTGTTTATATCATATACCTGTGCCACTACTGTATAACCCTCAAAAGGCTTATAATAGTCATTGACTACAGATACCGTATTCTTGAGATAATCAAACTGTGCATGCAACGGTTCAAGTGCATTTGCCGTATGATAAAGAGATGCAGTTGGCTCCAGAGACCAGTCCCACATACGGGCACTGACCTGACGTACGGGACAGTTGTGATACCAGAAAAGCAATCCGGAACAGAAACGATCTCCATAATCCAGCTTGTTATAGTTCCAGACCTCCCAGATGCTCTTTGAATTCATAGCTCCCACAAACTGACCTTTTTGGGCAAATTCATCAATAGAAGAAGACTTACCGTAGTTATTTACCAGGTCTTTATACATGGTAGACATCAGATGGAAACCATTGCCATCCAGATAATCCCACACCTCTTTATTAATAGGCCACAGATCTTTTTCATCCATCATCTCCCTCAAGATCTCTACTGTAGGAAGTGTAGGAGCACCATATTCAGGATTGAAACCATCTACACGGCTACCTCTGGGAGAGGCTGTATTTTCATAATGCTGCATCGGGTTCACCTGCTTGTATGGACTCCCGTCATGTACCCCTTCACACTCCGATTGCATCTGATAGCCGCGTGTTCCGTCAAGTACCATCAGTAATTCGCGTGTACCCGTCACTTCCGAGCTTTCATTGGAAGCCACGTAATAGGCCAAAGCCGGGTGATTGCGGATACGTTTCACAGTTGATTCCACATTACTTAAATAGACTCCTTTATCCTGCGGATGGCGTGTATCTCCCGTCATCCAGAATTCCTGCCAGACAAGTAACCCGAATTCATCACAAAGCTGAAAGAAATAATCAGATTCGGCAATACCACCTCCCCAAAAACGAACCAGATTTATTCCGGACTGCTTCGTGTAACGCAATTCAGCATAAGTACGTTCATCCGAACCACGAAGCATTGCTTCCGGAATCCAGTTTGTACCACGAATGAAGATACGTTTTCCATTCACATAGAATACGCGTGATTTATCCGGTGTATTCGTATCAGAAGTAATTTCACGAATACCAAACCGCGTTTTAACAGAATCGCAAACCACTCCGTCCACAGAAACAGTCATTTTCAGTTCATACAAGTTCTGAGGCCCCTTATTGACCGGCCACCATAAACGGGGATTCTGTATATATAACTGAGGAAACTCCTCGGGAGTAAACGTAACCGTTTTGTCCTCACCACGCAGAATACGAAGCGGTTTCTCTACTATAATATTCTCACCGACAATCTCGCCTCTTACTACACAATCAATCGTATCCGTAGAGTTCAGAGGATTATTTACTTCCACAGAAATCGTCTCGCGTGCTACATCATATCCCGGCTTTTTCAATTCCGATTTGATGAACGGATGACGTAAAGCTACCGTGCCTGTGGTATACAAAGAGATACTCTTCCAGATACCTGTATTCCGATCACGGATACCATCCATAAAGGTAAAATCCCACCCCACAGTCATCAGCATCGTTGTATTCAAGCCAATGTTTCCATTACCTCCATTATGAAATTCTCCGACAGCTCCCCAAGGTTTAGACATTGTAGTGCCCGGCACATCCACCGGATAGACTTTAACGGCAAGTACATTCTTACCTCCTGTCTTCACAAAATCCGTCACATTTATATAATCGTTTATAAACATACCATTAATGGTACTCAACAGATTACCATTCACCCATACTTCTGCCCGGTAGTTGATGCCATCCGGTTGCAACCATATGTTCTTCCCTTTGAAAGACTCGGGAACCTCAAACTCCGTACGGAACCAATATGTATAAAACTCACGTCCCACCTTTGATATATCGGGGATTTTATTGGACTCCAGTTTGTTATTTAGTCCATAATAAGGTTCGGGATACTTCTCATTGTAAACAAGAGAATTCAATACAGTTCCGGGAACTACAGCAGAAAGCCAGTCACTTGTATTATATCCAAGTGACGAAACCTCTCCGGCAGAAGCCTTCACTTCATCCACTTTCTTCATTTTCCAAACATACTCCCCTTGATGGACCTCTTTAGAATCCAACCAAATCCTGTCAGTGTTTCTGGCATAATTTACATTACTCCCTTGTGTTGTGTTAGAGACAGACAGAAATAATAGCAAAAAACATAATAGCTTGTTCATCATACTTGTTACTTAATTTGTTGGAAGCAAATGTAGCCAAAGAATAAAGGATACAACATGCCCATTTTAGCCATATATAGATATAAACAGGACATGTACACCTGAAATACACTTTTGGCACAGATGCATACTCAAACACTTAGAGCCAGTATAGAGAAAATTGGTTTTTAACTCTCTTAAAAGGCCGCCTGCTATTTTAGTAAAAAATAATCAATTACGTGTATTCATACTCGCCTAATGTGTATGCTTTTGAACCTGATCCAGCTTTTAGACCCTCATTTATCGAAAATTAACCTAAACACACTCATGACAAATTTCTTATTTTGAAAAACACGAATTACAACACAGCATATATCGGAAAAACAAATTAAAAACAAGCCTCATTTACCGGAATCATCTGTAATCAGATTGCGGAAAACTCATAAACAGAAACAAGAAAAATCAGTTATACACCCATTATCCTATTGATTTTTTTTAAAACCATTCACCATTTGATTAACACTGTTAACAGAAAAAGTAATATACAATTCTTTTAATTAAAAGAGTACGTACTTTTATACCCTAAAAATACGTACTCTTATATACAAAAAGTACGTATTTAATACACCATTAAATACGTACTTTACAGAATAGACTATTATATCAACTAAATCCTTGTTTTCATTCGCTGCCTGCTAAATAAGTATAGTCTGTCCAGAATTCGTCAATGGCTCCTTCCTGAGGTAAGAAACAACTTCTGTATTTAACCATTCCTCCTTCTGCATATCCTTCAAGAGTCAGGGTATAAGCTGTTCGTTCACTCCATGAAAGTGTTTTTTCATTGCCATTCTCATCCTTATAAACAACCTCCGTATTAACTAATGTTTTATCCCGGATAGCATTTAAAATCATCTCCCATTTTTGAGTATCCTTGTTGAAATAAACAGCTTTACCACTTTTCTTTGTGTAACTACGTGGATTCAGGAAACCCGTATAGACTTCTCCGTACACCTCACCCGTAATTTCAGCAGGTAATGAATAATGCCCATACTTATCATAAATTACCACTTCAAAAACATAAGATGCTTCCTGCATATTTTCAAGTGTATACTCTAATTCCTTCTGTGAACGATCCAAATTAATCTCAACAGACTCAGTCCGGTCTTTCCAATAGATATGTGCTTTTACACCACGCGGGTCATTTTGCATCTGCCAGGTCAGTTTGATACGATTTTTCCCGGAGAAAGCTTTCAAAGAATCAGCCTTACCAATATATACTATAGGCCCGTCCTTTATAAAATCCGTATATGTGGCATCCATACCGTCACAGCCTACCATACATACTATAATAGCTGTCAGCAATGTATATAATATACCTTTTTTCATATTTATAGTTTTACTAATTTCTAAAATAAAAATCTGTTTCCTCCGGATACTACAGTTCGTCAACACCTACTCCGTAGAAAGTTAACTCCTGTATATATATAAAGCTACTTGCTTCATATTCTCCCCATGAACCATAGATTCCCCAGGTTTCCAAAACCCGGAAACGAATATACCGATAAGCCTCTGTCTCTGCCGGTACTTCAAATTCTTCTCCTGCGATGGCTGCTTTACGATCATCTTCTGTGACAGGATCATTCGGACCACCTCCTGAAACTTTCTTCGTTTCATAATCACCAATCTTAGTCCACGTTTCATCAAATTCTCCATTCGGATTCGGATTATTACTTCCATACAATTCAAACAGGTGGACATGTCCTTTCACATATGCCTCCACTCCAACAGAAGTGTTATCATGACGTGTATGATAAACAAAACGACTGAACTGATATTTTTTACCCAAATCAATGGTAATATGACGTGGCATGGTTATATTCTTCGAATGATACATCGGTAAACCAATTGTCCTTCCATCCCAAACACATTCAATCGCATTTCTCTGTTCGGATGCCCATTTATGGCATTCCCATTCATCCGTAGGTAACTTGGCATTTTTAAATAACTTCTTATCACATTCCACTTCAAGAATCGGAGTAGTGATAAACGAAACGGTATCAGACAAATTTCCCCAACGGTCACGTACATAGAAACCAAATTCGGTTTCTACCGCATCTTGTCCATGTATAGCAAAATTTCCGGAAGGTGCTTCAGTATAATGCATATAGAGTTGTATCCATTTACCATCCGGCTGCTTTTTCAAAACTCCGATGCTTACTTTGGCTTTTGTGGTATTTTCAAAATTAACTTTTACTCCCGAGAAGGTTTTATCATACTCCAATGTATGGCAGATCTCCTGAAAAGCCGGAGTTTTAGCATCAATGTCCACAATTACCGGCGCCGAAGCAACTTCGCCATAGCCCACCGAATACAATTTAACCTGGTGTAGACCTCCACGTTGTAGTCCTTCAACCACAAGTGAATCAACATAATATGAAGCTCTTGCATCTGCTTCAACACCCGGTTTCATTTCATAAACCGCTTTCACATATTTCAGATTAGGATCATCCGGAAGGGTATAGTAGATAATAGCGCCTCCATTCTGATTTTTCACTTCTCTGACAGTTACCTGTTGCGGAGCTTCCTTACTTCCCGATGCGTAATTCACATCCGCATCACCGTTACAGGCTGCAAACGAGATTATACCGGCAGCCAGCACGAATAATTTACTATATTTCTTAATCATAGGAATTCTTTTTAATTTGAGATTTCTTTTCATTACCACCCGTAATTCTGCTTCAAGTTCTTATTACGCCAGGTCTCAGCATCTACAATCGGCCAGAAATAATCACGTACAGTAAATGTCTGATTATAAATCAATGTTTCTTTATAATAATCATCTGCCGAATTGTATAATAAATTCCAACCGGTAACAGGTTTATTAAACTCTGTCAACGCTTTTTTCCAACGACGAATATCCCAATAGCGCTGTCCTTCCAGAGCCAATTCAATCAAACGTTCCTGATGAATAATCTCGCGTAAACCGGTTTGATCTTTAAACTTCTCCGGATCCGTAGAATGATTGGTCCATGCAGTTTCTACGCCTTCCAGTCCGGCACGTTCACGAACCTTATCAATCCAGGGCAGTACCTCTGTATATGGAGCTTTGATTTCATTCAATGCTTCGGCATACAACAAATAGAGATTAGCCATACGCATAATCGGGAATGGATACTTCTGATAAGTAATGTTGGTCTTTGTCAATACTGTTTCATCGTGTACCAGTTTTTTGGGCCAGATACCGGACATACACCAAGAAGTTTCAAATGCATTGGCAGCAGGTTCACCGGCACGTGCCTTCAGATAATTCGATTTGGAAACATCCTTAGTCCCTTGTCCCATCCAGATTCCTCTGTCAAATCCCAAAGAAGCATAATAACGAGGTTCGCGATTCAGGTTGAAGTTAGCTGTCCATTGATCTTTCGCCATATAAGCAGCATTATCGTTTCCAACTTTAGCAGCAGCAAACCGGTTTTCATAATTCCATTCCTTGTCTTCTTCCATCGGTATACCATTTTTGGTATAATATTGCTCGGCTATTTTCAGTGAAACACCCATGTTACCTGTTGCTCCACTTGAATTATTCACCGTTTCGGATGTCCATCCACGTGGCATGCAATGTCCTTGATACTGGAACCAGGAATTGGAATTCTCCCAAATCATTTCACAGTTCCATCTCTCGTACAAAATCTGGCGTAACTGCATCACTTGTTTCGCATCATCCGACATATTACTATAGTCGAAATACTCCATCTTAAACAAATCATATCCCACACCTTTACAGAATTCGATAGCCTGACGGCAAGCCTCTGCCGCATCTTCCCACTTTTTCAGTTTCTCAGCTTCTGATTTTTGGGGATTGAAAATCTCAACTCTCCGGTTATCCGTGAATCCGAGATAATCCGTATTTCCATTGAATAGCGGACTTGCAGCAGTCATCATTATCTCTGCTTTCATAGCATAGACAACCGCTTTGGACACACGTCCCAATTCTTCAGTCTCATTTTCTATCTTATCGAGCATATACGGATTATCAATGACCTCATCCAACAGACTAATGATATATTCAAAACATTCGTCCAACGTATTACGATATACCTTCGTCTCATCTGTAGGAGCGTCTACCGAAATATTTTCCTTCACCAAGGGAATCGGCCCATACATACGTACCAACCAATAATGATAGTATGCTTTCAGAAACTTCACTTCACAGATCCAACGTTCTTTTTCCGATACATCCATATCAGGCACCTTACCAATATTCTCCAGGAAAATATTACAATCCCTTAAACCACGATACAGATTCTTCCCTTCCTGTGCTCCATTCCAATAATTAAAATAAGGGTCACTGGAACGTTGCATTCCATGTGAAAGATACCAGGCAGGTTTCACGTTGGAATTATCACGATGATAAGTTGTGAAAACAAATTCATCACCGCCCAAAAAGCCCGGATCACTTTTAGAGCCATGGGCTGGCATATAGTTATAACAAGTAAAGAGGAATTTCTCCGCTTCGGTACGCATTGTAAAAGCATTGTCTATTGTAGCAATATTATCGGGTACAATATCCAGATAATTATTACAAGATCCCAATGACAGCGATGCTGCTAATAATAATATATTTAGCTTTTTCATTGTATCATTCTTTTTATTAGAAGGTCAGATTCAGACCAATATTATATATTCTCTGTACCGGATATTTCAACCCGTCACCAGCTTGTTCGACATCCCATTCTTTAAATTTACTGAAGCAAAACAGATTGTTTCCGGTGAAATACACACGCAGGTTCTTCAATCCGGCCTTACGGATTAAGTTTTGTGGCAATGTGTAACCTATTTCCACTTGCTTAACACGCAGGAAAGATCCATCACGCATAAACCAGGTACTTCTCTTTGCATTATTTTCAATAGAACTGTCAGCCAGACGAGGCCATACAGCATAAATATTACGATTGTTCTCCGACCAATGATCGTCTGCAATAAACTTTGCTAACTGATTATTTTCGCGAACACCGGTTGACGGATCGTCAAAGAAAGGAGAAACCTTACCATAATCAATCCAGAATGATTCTCTTGCCAATCCTTGGAAGAATACGGAAATATCAAAGTTCTTAAATCCGTAAGAAGCTCCAAAACCATACACAATCTCCGGATCGGTAGGATATCCGATAGGTACCTCATCGAGTTCCGAAATGATACCGTCTCCATTCACATCGCGGTATTTGATGTCACCTGCACCATACTCTCCAAACTGAACCGGAGAGTTCTTAACTTCTTCCTCATCTACAAACAATCCTTCGGCGATATATCCCCATTGCTGACCGATAGAATTGCCTACATGCTTTTTCCACGGAGCATTCGGATAATCCAGTTCCTCATATTCTACATACTCATTAGTAGCATAAGTAAAGTTAGCCCGCAATTGCAACCAGGTTTTATTACTAAAGTATTTATTATAATCCATCGAGAGGTCTACTCCATGAGATTTCGCCTTACCAAGATTGGCTTTTGGAGTTACCCAAAGTCCCATTGTTTTAGGTATATCTTTTCTCTCCTGGAATATATTAGAGCGATTCTCCATATAATATTCCGCAGTAATATTCAGAGCATCCAGAACGGTCATTTCCAAAGCAAAGTTTGTTTTCTTGGCAATCTCCCAAGTGATATTAGGATCAGCATACCTACTTACCGAAATTCCGTTCCGACGATAGGCTCCCTCATTATAACCGAAACTTGCTCCGGAACCACTGTTGTTCATATTAATTTCGGATAAATAAAGAAAACGGTCTGTATCTTTTGCAATATTATCATTACCAACCAAACCATAAGAGGCACGAAGTTTCAAATTCTGAATATACGGAGTCACCGGCTGGAAGAATTTTTCATTAGAAATAACATAAGCAACACCTGCAGACGGGAAGAATCCCCAGCGCTGACTTTTATCAAAACGTTCGGAGCCATTATAACCAAAGTTTCCCTCTATAAAATAACGATTATCATATGAGTAAGTGAGACGTCCGGAAAGACCGACATTGCGTTTGGGCAATGTAGTCTGAAGAGTTTCAGCATTAGGTTGCTGATTATTACGCAATTGCATAACTACCAGTCCACCCACTCCATGTTTTCCAAATTCGCGGTTATAAGTTAGAGCCGCTTCCATATACATATTAGCCTGAACAGTCTTTTCACCCTTGCCAAAGTCCAAATACTCAGTACCTCCGTCCGGATTAATAATATCCACCATATAAGTCTGATCCATATAATTGTACTGTCCCAACTTATAGTAGAACGGTTTGTATTGACGACTGGTAGAATAGGTAGCCAAACGGGAAGTATTGAACAATCCACGTAACTTCAATCCCTTTGTCACAAAATCCAGATCCTGATGTAATTCAAACTGTGCTTCCATCTTATCTCGTCCGGACTCTTTGTATCCCTTAACTAGTTCTGCATACGGATTGATATATTTACCATCACCATAATTACCGAACATAATGTGTTTCAGATAGGCATGATCAGCATCTTTCTCATAAGTAGCCGGGAATAACACAGGATTGGTCTGCATTATTTTTCCATACAAATCAGAACCGCCATTCAACGGACCATTATAGTCCTCAAATGAACCGTTCATGCGAACCATCAACTTAGTTGTTTTAGTTAGCTTGATATTTACATTAGAACGCAGCGAATAATTACGTATCTTAATATTATTGTTGAAATTGTTGGCTTTATCTACTTTCAGTATACCATTGTCCTGACTGAACGAGCCGGCTACATAATAATTAACCACACTACCACCACCGCTGATATTCAGGTTTACACGCTGATTCATCGTATAGTTCTTCAGCAGCTCCTTTCTCCAGTCCGTTACAGGATAAATGGCAGTTGGATGTCCCGGAACCGTATTGTCAATTTTATCTTCCGAATATAACAATGCATGCAAAGGATCACGGGTCAGGATAGCCTCATTGTGCAATTTCATATAAGTTATAGGATCTGCCAGTTCCAGCATTTTAGTAGGAGTTGAGATCGAATTCTCAACACGTAAATTTAGTTTCATGGTACCGGCCTGTCCTTCTTTCGTTTTTACCAGAATAACTCCATTGGCACCACGTGATCCATACAAAGCTGTTGCCGTAGCATCCTTCATGATAGAAAAGCTTTCAATGTCGTCCGGTTGTAAACGCGACAAATCTGCAGTACTTACCTCTATATTATCAATTAATATTAAGGGCGATTTGGCGTATCCGAACGAAGTAACTCCACGTACAAAGAAATTTGAGTCATCTACTCCAGGTTCACCCGTACGTTGATAAGAAATCACTCCGGCTACACGCCCTGCAAGCGCATTCGTCAAATTACTGGTCGGTACTTTCAGTTCAGAAACCTTCAGTGTACTGATTGCACCGATTACACTCTCTTTCTTCTGAGTACCAAAAGCAACCACTTCTACTTCGTCCAATGTGCGGGAATCTTCATATAAAATAATATTAATCGTTTTATCTTTAACGACTTTCTCCGCTGAAACATAACCAATGAATGAGAACTCCAAGACAGCGCCTTGTGCAACCCCCGCTAATGAGTAATTTCCGTCCAGATCAGTTGCCGTTCCTTTTTGAGTACCTTTTACCCTCACAGTAGCACCGGGAATTCCATTTCCTTCTGAATCACTAACCCTTCCCTTTACAGTAAATGTAGCTTGTGGTGTTGCATACGACTCCGGTGTTGATACGGAGTAAAAAGTTTCGTCCAATGCATAGGCTTCGACAGTCATTGCCAATCCGAACGACAAAACAGTAGCCATTAAAACTGACTTTTTAGAAAGTGGCATAATACCTTTAGGCCAACAATGCCTGCAAGTCACTTTTTTTTGAGCATCAAGTGTTTTTTGCATAATTGTGTGTTGATTAATAATGAAATAGTAATAGTTACAAATTAAAAAAGAGATAATAATAAGATTCTTTTCTACCTATCCGGATTTCAAATCAAGGAGGATGTTTTTTCATATACATAATATTAAAGATTTAATAAACAAAAATTCACCTGAACAAATATTTTTACCTTAAAAATAACTGAAAAAGAGAATTATTTTCTGTTACAAATATATGCCGTACCCCCTCAAACGAACATGCCTAATCTCGCCATAAATGTAACATACCAACACTTGCAGTATATTATACTATTTTTGCACTATTGATAACAAAAAAGAGAAGAGTAAATAAATCCACAAAAGATGTATACTTCCCAAATACACGATTCCAAAAGCATACACCATTTTACCAAAAAATGTATCTGTTCTCGCCTAATATGTATTTTTTAGAACATTATTGTTCCTTTATACATTTAATTACCAATCCGTATAAATAAAAAATATCAATTCAAGACTATATGATAAACACCACTTCTTAATACCGGCAAAAATACCTTTCCGTCTTTTAATATCGTTTTTACCAACTGTCCGTTAACATTTACTTTATTTATATCTTTTTTTGCCGGAAGAATCACTTCCGCTTCGGCATTTCCGGGTACTCTTACCTTCATTAAAAAAGTTTCACCAGTCTGATTATACTCCACCGTTACTGCCCCTTTAATAGTAGGTACTTTAGCTTTCGCCCATTTCAACTCTCCCAATTGAGGTTTAATCTGAAACTTGTTCCAGCCCGGAGAAACCGGTTTTACTCCTATTAATTCCCGCATAATAATATTACCGGGAGCAGCTCCCCAAATATGGTTCCAGTCTTGATTACCTTTATATTTATTTCCCCATGCTTCCATCGATACTGTACTCCCCTCACGAATCATATTATACCAACTTCTGTCATCGGTAGAATGCATCAATGAAAGTCCATAATTTCCATCTTCCGCCCCATATACTGCTTCCAGCAGAAATTGTGCAGCATACACACTGCAAGCCATTCCCTTACTGCGAATATATTTCATAACAGGCGCCTTATCCTTTTCATCTACTAATCCGAAAGCCAATGGGAAAATATTGGCATGTAAAGAAGCGTGTTCTGTATTATCACTGTCCCGATAACGTTTGTTTTTCCTGTCCCAGAACAGGCGTTGGAAACTCTTTTTCACACGTGCCGCTTTCTTTCTGTAAAAGAGTTCATCCTCTTCATTACCCAATGCCCTTGCCATTTTTGACATTAATACTAAATCACGATAATAATATGCGTTAATAACTGATTTGCAGGCATTATCTACAACAAATCCATCGCGTTCTGTCATCGGCCAGTCAATAATATCCTTAATACTTTTTTTATGATGTATCTTTGCCATTATTTGCGGATTCTTCTGTTTTTCTGTGCCCGATACAACAATCAAACCATTTTCTGTCTCAAAATCCATCAGGCATTTGGCTTTCAAATCATCATAATAATAACGGATAGAACGCAAATCACCGGTATAAAGATAATCCAACCATGCCGTCATTACAGAAATCTGAATCCATTCTGTAGGCCAGGTAGGATGGGTAATAGAGTACTCATGTGAATAACGTGGCAAATTATATTCATCGTCAACGCAATAAGCTGTCAGTTGCCCGATATAATTATCTCCTTCATAAGGCAATCGTTCGCGATCCCCATCGATAAATTGCCCTGTGAAAGAAGTTGCCTTTACACTGTATTTACATAATTCCCATACCTGATTCAAAATGTTATCCGAACATTCAAAATAGGAAGCCTCATCATTATAAGGATAGTACACAGCATTGCGTACCAACAAGGTTTTATCGGCACTACCCTGATAGTTTTCCAGTTCCACATAACGGAAAGGAACCACTTCGCCTATATAATCAGGCATCTTAATGCCACCGCCACTGTGACGAAACTGAATCTGATAAGTATGAGTTCCGGAACGTAAGGGAATACGATATCTACCATATCGAATATTACCACCGGGTTTTCTGTTTACACACCCTTCTGATGTCATCGCTTCTCCGGTATGTACAAGTACTGTATCCTGACCGCTATCTGAAGTCAGAGTCAGATAAAGTTGCCCACAGAAGGCTGCCTTACCAAAATCCGCCACCAATACTTTGTTTTTCACATTTTGGATATAAACAGGCATTTCCTGTTGTTTTTGAAGAGGATACCGTGCAGTCGCATGTTTCTGTAATTCCTTATCTGTCAAGAAGACAGCTACATCAGAATAGGAGCTTTCCGTTTGCTTCTCATCCCATATCTTTACTTTCCAAAAATAAAGATGATTGCCGACAAGAGGCTTTCCATCATAGATTATACCGGATGACTGTGTGCTCTCCACCTTCCCGGAATCCCATACATCCCCTTTGTTTTCCTTCAACTTTGCTTCTGTACTTGCCACTATAATCTGATAAGCCGTCTGCATCGTCGCTCCCGACTCACAACAAGGGATATTCCAGCCAAAAGAAGGGGTCTGTGTAAGAATTCTCACGCACTCATGCTTGCCTGACATAGCAGCTTTCCATTCCGTCGGAACAGCGAATCCGTGCACAGACTGATAATCAGTCTGTAACAACAAATCACAGCGCAATTGGATCGGTACATTCACCTCTTGAGAAAATCCGGATACACAGTAACACATTACGAAGAGAAAAAAAAGTGACCTACACGAAGTAATATTCAATAGATATTTCATAAACATAACACTTTATTTATTTAGAAAATTACAAATCTTACTACACACATACAAAATTTTGACTTTCTATAAAGAGTAAAGGATGATTCACCCAATATAACGTATTATAATGCCAGTTCAATATAAGCATACTAACTATTTCTATAAATAACTAACCCGCCATTAAACTATATTTTAGTAATGACGGGCAGTTAATAGTATTCTAAATTATATAGAACTCACATTAAACCAAAAACGACACTTACCTCTTAATAATTTTAACTATCTCGTTTTCAATTTCTACCAAATAAACTCCATTGGAAAAAGACGAAATATCTAAAACAGACTTGTCAGTTTGCAGCATGATACTACCTGTTAAATCATATACGGTTACCATTGAAGCCGAAGCCTTATTTGTAATGGTGATTTTCCCTTTTGTTACACGCGGATAAATCAATAAAGAAGATTCTTTCTCGGTTATCACATTTGTTATTCCTTCTATATATAAATGTTCCGGAGTCACTTTCGGTTGCTGATCTACAGAAACATTCTTCAATACCGGAAGTGAATATTTCCCGCTACCCATCGTCCATACACCATCGGTTACATCAAAATTCCAACCGAGGGCCAGATAAGTAGATTCTTCATTTAGTTCCTTTTTTGTTTTCCCTAAACCATTATTGTTATTTTCCATACCATCAGTTACAACTTTACCATCTATCAACATTTCATCAAAAGCTAAATTTCCGGAGAATGAAGTTTTTGAACTGTTTTTTACCCAACCAATGATACGTCCCGCCGATTTTGCAGAAATAATATCAGGATTTAAAGCAACAGAATTTTTCACTGTATAATTCTTGCCAGCATCGTTTGTTCCTCCCACAAGCCCACCGGCAGATTTATCATTATTGGTAGATTTAACGACACTGGTGCAATAACAATTTTCCATCGTTACATCACGATAGGCCGTTCCAATCAAACCACCTGCACCATCAGCACCTATTATCATCTTATTTGCCACATAACAATTGCGTATAGTCACCACAGTAGTTGTAGAAGTATATCCCATAATACCACCGGCTGCCGAATTCTTTGCTTCAACCACACCCCCTTTCACAAAGCATTCTTCAATCACTATCCCTGTGGTTGAATAAGGAGTATGACCTACAAAAGTTCCTACATTTTTGAGTCCTGTAATCTTCTTATCCTCCGGAATAACTAAACCAATTCTTTTTATCGTACCTCCGGATAAACTCCCGAAAAGTCCGATATTTTCAGTTTCCGGTCTTTCGATCCAAAATCCTGAAATAACAAAACCGTTTCCATCCAGTGAGCCTTTAAATCCGTTTATCGGTTCCCAACCTTTAACTGGCGAATTTTGCGTAATCCAGTCTGTTAAATCAATATTATTCATCAATCTGTAATGGGCGGTAAGGTTATCCCGTACTTCGTCCAGTTCTACTGCCGTCGTTATCAGATAAGGACTTTCAGCATTTCCGCTGCCATTACCACTGAATGCACTTACTTGCATCGTAAAAACTCCTGCGTTTGCCCAAGCAAAAAACGCCAATAATAAATATTTCTTCATAATGTTTGAGTATATATTAACAAAAAGAATCATTATATCCTGATTTCATTTTTGGAATAAAACCATTATTTAATTAAACATTTAACTGTTTCACTTCTTAGTTGCGGGTTTGATAAACTAACCAAATAAAATCCGTTGTCCAACCGACAAGTATAGCTATTTGAAATTTCTTCGGTAACAATCGTATGTCCAAGCAGATCCCTGATTTCTAAAGTGACAGGTTCTATAAAATCCGTCAGTCTAACTGTTAGTGTATTATTCTGACTGGTTATTTGAAAAGTCTTCCTATCTGTATTTTTAACAGAAGTCAAGTTGTTTGTAAACACACATTTGAATTTCATCTTATTTCCTGAATAATCTGTTATGACAAGCTCATCATTCTCTTGTATGAAATATGACATACTATTCAAAACGTACGACAGATTCCCTTCAAAAGAAATATTACTTAAAAATTTTTCAGTAGTAAGGTTTTGTACATTTTCTTTCGTATTCAAAATCTTTATCTTACGATTTTCAAAATCAATGTCGTATTCTTCTGATTCAATCGTCCATCCCAACACTTCTATCTCATATAAAGACGGATAAGCTGTTGAGGCATTACCTCCAAGAACTTCCACCCGTACAAACCGACTTTTATTTTGAAGATTATCAGATACAGCATTTGGTTGAGTATTTCCTGAACGGTCTACCTCTATCTCAAATTCTTTCTCATTACCAGCAGTCTTTATATGATACTGATAAGTTCTACTTCCATTGGGATTAAACCAATGAATTGTAATTTTATTTAAGACATACTCTTTTCCTAAATCTATCTCAAGCCAATGAGGGTTCTTGTCTTTTGACGCCCAGCGCGTATTATAATCTCCATCTACTGCATAACAGGCTAAATTATCCTCGTTCGTCTGTTCAGAATCTGTTGTGATATTTTTCTTTAGTGCAATATGTCCGGCAATAAATTCATAAGTTGCTTTATTTTGGCTATCTTCAGACGTTACAACTATTTTCATTCCAAGACTAACCATTCCTTTTGTAACAGGTGTTTTGCCATCAGCCTCTACGACAATAAACGTAGCTCCGTCAAGAGCTTGTAAATAGGAATAGATTTGCTCAACAGAAATATTTTCCTTAAAGATGATTCGCTTATTATCATTGTCCACAACAAGCTTATCAGATTGCAAAGTAGTTGTAGTACCGGCAATTTTAGTCCACACAACCTCGTCAGTATATTCTTTCTGCTCCTGTGTACCTACCACCTTAATCTTATTCTCAGTATTTGCCAAAAGTATTATATCATCCCACTTAAAGAATCCGCAACGAACATCTTTTGATACGATTTTCCCTTTAGACTCTCCGTTTACGAACAGTTCCACCGATTCACAGTTAGAATAAATGCTTATAGGAGTAACCTCTTCGTTCCTGTTTGTATATCTTCTGCTGGTGATATATACAAATGGTTCATTACTCCAATTTGCCTTATAGGCATAATAACTATCTTTTTTTACTTTCCGATCATAAGTGATCAAACCTTTGTCGTTCACTCCGTGTTGATCACCCTCTTTTCGAGCGTCTGAAGCAAAATCAAATATATTCCATAAAAAGGTTCCCCATACGAAATCTCGGGTAGAGATATCAATGATAGCCTGTTCGTGAACTTTATTTTGATACTCCTCCGGATGAAAATCCCCCCCGTTTGTTACTGGCTTTGCTGGATTTATCTCATGATGGTAAATACTTCCGCCAGCTCCATATTCTGAAAGTGCTGTAGGCCTTGATTCGCTATCTTTAAAGCTATCTAATTTACCGCTGAATAGAGGATTTTGCACATACCATCCGGGATAATAATTCCAGGCGAAGACATCCGAATCCCAATTTTTAGCGGTATGGTGGTTGGTAGCTTGGACAGTCAGGCGAGAAGGATCTTCCGCATGAGCCAATTCGTTCAGCTCTTTCATCAGGACTCTCATGTGAGTATCATGTTGTTCTCTGATCTCATTTTGTAATCCCCAAAAGAAAACCGACGGACAATTATAGCGTTGACGAATCAACTCCCTCAATTGATCTTTGGTCACTTCATTGAAAGACTCAGCCGTTCCCGGACGGTCTACAAGAGGTATTTCGGTCCATACAGCCAAACCATAACGGTCGCACAGATCATAGATATAAGGATCGTGCGGGTAATGGGCAAGACGAATAGCATTCGCCCCCATATCATATATCATTCCAAAATCTTCGTTTTGCTCTTTATCAGTAACGGCATATCCCATATTATACCTGTCTTGATGCTTGCCAACTCCACGCAAAGGATATAACTTACCATTCAAAAAAAATCCCTCTTTTGTTACAGAATAATATCTAAACCCTACGTATTCGGAAACCATGTCAATGACATTTCCATTTTCTTCAATTTCTAAATCGACAAGGTAACGATAAGGATCTTTCTTACCATTCCAAAGATGAGGTCTCTCAATGGTTATCTTTTTTTCAAACCGATATGATTTTCCCGGTTCTATTGTCACCAACTCGTTCAATGATTTTATTACTTTTCCACCCGGACACATGGCAGTTACATCAAATGTAGGTTTAGAAACATCCGCTATAGATTCAAAACTATCCGGATTTCTTAACTTCCCATTAATAATGACCGTCTTGGATTCTGACGAATGATTAAATATAAGGGCTTTTATCTCCAAATCCGCACTTGATTCACTGACATTGACAGGAGTTAGATAAAGTCCGGAAGAACCATTGTCCATCAAATCAACATGCACCGGATCAACTACGATTAGAGATACATTTCTATAGATACCTCCTAATACTGAAAAATCTCCACCTAACGGCATAATTTCTTCCGAATGACGGTTATCTACCTTTACTGCAATGATATTTTCTCCGGGTTTCATCAGCGAAGTAATATCAAAACGAAAAGCAGTGTATCCACCTTTATGAATTCCTGCCGATTTACCATTTACAAAGCATTCGGCTTGTAGACAAGCTCCCAAAAACTCGATATATAATTTCTTACCGTTATAGGAATCGTTCCATGGTAATGATTTTCTATACCAACCTACAGTTCTCAAATAATTATTACCACCATCCTGTGCATCAGTGTTATTCCACGTATGTGGAATATTTATAATACTCCAAGATTTATCATCAAAATCGACAAATGCCGGATTATTCGACAATATTTTACTTTGGAACTTCCAACTGGCATTGATATTAATTTTTTGCCTTCCTATCTCATTTCCAAAAGCAAACTGACAAGAAAGAATAATACCTAATACTAAAATTAATTTTCTCATAAATAGTTGATTTAAAATCAAGAATATAGAAATACCATATTAGTTCTAAAAGCAGATCAATATTATCAGATTATTTTACCCCGTTTTCCGATATAGTTTACTTTCTAATCCATATGGTATTTAATCATAAATTGAATTCCCATGAGAAACCGATGTCACATAATGTCCTCATGGGAACTTATAAAGATATTTACTCTCTTATTTTTCAGACAAATTACAGGTTAATAACCTTACGTACGAATCTTCCTTTATCTGTACGGATAGATACTAAAAAGATACCACGTTCCGGCAAACTAATTGTGATAATACCGTTTATAGCATTTTTACCATCTATTGCAGAACAAACCGTTTTTCCAGATATATCAATGACGTCAATATTTATAAAGCTCCCTGCTTTGGGTTGTATCTTTAAAGATCCTTCCTCGAGTGTGATCCGGAAATCTTTACCGTCGACAACAGGCGATAAACCGGTAATTTCTTCTCCCGTCACATCATCGAATATATAATCCGGACGGGCATCTGTTCCGTTCAATTTAAAGCTGACATTTTCAAATTTGACATTGTTGGCATGTCGTACATAAAATCCATAAGCCGGCAAGGGAGTACTGAACATATTCGACTCCGGATAACCGTTGATCATCTCAGGCACATTCGCATTGGCATCATTTATTGTGCCGCCACCGGGCAAAGTTATTTCTACATTTTTAATGAATACATTATCAATAATACCTCCTGGTACACCAACAATAGAGCTTGCTACCTTGCTCACACAAGTAGCTTTGATGTCTGAAATGACAACATTCTTTAGTTCGCTCATTCGTGGGGAGCCATCACGTTTTCCCAATCGGAGGAAAATAGCTGTATGCACATCTTTCATCCGTATATTTGAAATCCTTACATCATCTAATACCCCCCCATTTACCGACTCCAAAGCTATACCAGAGATAGTTGATGGCCCCTGTAGAGTAATACCACACCAGGTAAGTTTCTCGTAATGTTTACGGAAATTATCTTCACTGGCTTTTTCTATCACACAATCGGTATAACTAACATTCTTAAATCCGGCTTTTCCGGCAGTACCCAATTTAATGGCATTGCAATTGGTACGAATGGTACAGTTCTTTACAATCACGTTTTCTACCGGAATTCCCCGGTCACTTTTCATGCATATACCATCATCATCGCAATCAATATAGCAATCTTCAATTTCCACATTTCTGGAATCAATATCCAAACCGTCATTATTCCAGTTTGAATGGCTGTAAACCTTCACTCCTTTGATCTTCACCCCGTCACACAATAAAAAATGCGCCGTCCAGAAAGCGGAATTTTGAAGGGTTACATTCTCTACCACAACGTCTCTGCAATTAACCAGATGAAGAACCTTAGGCCGGTCTCCTTTTCCGTTTCCAAACTGAAAATCAGGTGCATTCCCACGTCCGTCAATTATTCCGGTACCAGTCACCTTCACGTTTTCAATATTCTTTCCAAATACCAAAGCGCTGGTTTCAATGGCTCCTGCTTCGGGAAATGCATTACGATAATCCTGAATAGTACGACTTCCCAATAATTGTGCTCCTTCTTCAAGATGCAACCTCATATTGGAACGAAGGAAAATAGGACGAATCAGGTAACGCCCTTTAGGCACTACTACTGTTGCTTTTTTTATAGAACACGCATCGATGGCTTGTTGTAACAGATCGGTCACATCCTCGCGTCCGTTATTCGATATTCCACAGGACTCCACTACATTCAGCTCTCCTCCTTTTGGTACCAAATCAACAAAAGGGTTATCAGATTCTATTCCCAAATTATATTCATCGACGGGTTGCAAGGTCAGTGAAATTAACTTCAAAACCGGAAGCTGATAAGCCTCATTTCCCATTGTCCAAACAGATTCAAAATCCCAACCGTTATAGGTGTTCTGCATAGCAAGTTCATCAGCATCTTTATCTTGTCCGTTTCTGCCATTAATATCGGTACTGGAGAAAGGAGCCCCGTTAATAGTACAACCCGAAAAGGCCAAATTAGCAATAAGCGTTATTTTATCCTGTTTAGCCCATGCAAAAATACGACTGGGAGTTGCATCCCGTACGGTAATTGATTTATTGATTGCGACACAATTGGATATGGTAGCATTCATTTGTCCGATAGCCGCATCAGATACACTAGCGGTACCCATTATACCACCAGTAGATCCTCCTCCATCTACTTGAATATTATTTAAAGCATAACATTTGTCTATTAATGTAGTACATCCCCCATACGTACTTCCCATAATACCACCTACTCCATCGGCTGTAGCAAACACGTTGCCTTTGGCATAGCAGTTAGTAATGATGATGTTCTGATTATTATTTCTTCCAATGATTCCTCCTACTAAAGTACCTTTGGATTCAACATTTCCGGCGACGTATACCTCCTTTATAAGAGTTTGCTTAATACTTCCCACATTCGTAGAAAGCCCCGCAAGGATTCCCACATTACTGTTTCCTGTAATTCTTTTACCGTCTGCAACCACTATTCCCAACCTTTTAATAGTTACATCGCCACCAATCACTCCGAAAAAACCGACATTTTCGGCATTCATACTTATCCAGAGATTTTCAATAACATGTCCGTTTCCATCTATATTTCCAGTAAAAGGGGCGGCTAACGTACCAATTGGCTGCCATCCGATCTCCGGAGAGTTGTCCGCAATCCACGTAGCCAAGTCAATGTCTGCCCCCAGTTTATAATACGCATTCAGATAATCTCTCATTTGATTCAGTTCCTCAGCCGTATTAATAATAAACGGATCTTCAGCTGTTCCCGCACCAGAAGTAAAACTACTGTTCGAAGCATGAAGCGACAGATTTGTACAAAGGATGAAAATAAGACTCCAATACCTCAGAAGCCTTTTTTTTTCTATTGTTTTCATATTATTCAAACTTTTAAAGTTTAACCATTATTTCTTCTTTATTGTCACTTGAGAATTGTTGAACGTACAGTCCTTTTGAATGAAATTTTTCACATCATCCAGATAAAACATAGAGCGTTCATCCTGTTTCAAGGTAGACATTCTAACATTATTGAAAGTAATACCATCAACATGGCGTAAGTAAAAACCTGAAGCCGGCAAAATCGTACCGAACATTCTGTTTTCAGGGTACTTATCAATTACTTCCGGAACTTCAGTATTTATCTCCGCTTTGGTAACTTCAGCATCAGTAATAAGGATAACATCATTGATGATAACATTTTTAACATCACCTCCGGGAACTCCCGTTATGGAACAGGCTACCTTTCCTTCACTACGGGCAACAATATGGCTTATCATTACATCATTAATTCGGCTCATCTGTTTGCTGAAAGTTCTTTTCCGATCACCCAAGCGAATAAATAAGGGAGTCTGTACACCTCGTATGACAATGTTCGAAATAGAAATATTTTCAATAATCCCTCCATCCACCGACTCCAATGCAATACCTGCCACTGCAGTTTTCCGGGTGGTACCGATCCATGGATAGTTATTGTACCACTGACGGATGTGGTCTTCTGAAGCTCTATCTATCGTGCAATTTAAAATTGTAATATTCTTAAACCCGCTGTACGAAGATGTACCGAATTTTATTGCATTACAATTTGATTTCAACACACAATTTGTAACTGTGACGTTTTCACATGGAGTATCAGTATCACTTTTCAGACATAGTGCATCATCGTCACAATCAATATAACAATCCGATATCACCACGTTACGACTATCAATATCAAGACCGTCATTATTCCAGTTAACATGACTATAGACCTTAACTCCGCGTATGACAACCCCATCACACTTCTCATAATCTTGTGTCCAATAAGCAGAATTTCTTAAAGTTACGTCTTGTACCCGGACATTTTTACAGCCAATAAAATAGATGATTTTAGGGCGTTTTGGACCTCCTTTAGAGTCATTGCCGTGCTGAAAGTTCGGATGTGCACCTTGACCGTTAATCGTACCAAATCCAGTTATGGCAATGTTACTGGCTTCACGTGCAAAGATAATAGCGGGTGTTTCTTTTCCTTTCAAACCGGGAAAAGCTTTATGATACGAATCCAAATCAGTACTACCCAAAAGTTCTGCACCAAAGTCAAGATGTAAATTCACATTGGATTTTATAAAGAGTGTTCCGGTCAGAAACTGTCCGGGAGGAACATTTACCGTTCCTCCGTTATGTGCCGAACAATCGTCTATGGCTTTCTGTATAAGAGCTGTATTATTAGTAGTTCCGTCGCCTTTGGCACCTAATGTGGTTATATCAACTGTATAGGAGAACATACTTAACGTACAACAAAAGGCAATAAGTGTCAATAAACTCCTTTTCATTTATAGAATTTCTTTTATAATTTATCTTTTATATTATTATTTCATCTAAATACTTTTTCTTTATCGTTTATCGACTATTCACTCTGAACAACGTCCACATCAATCGTCCAGTCTTTTTTAACCAGACCGTTTGGGGATGTAACAGTATACTCTTTGGGCACACTCAAATCGATAAATCCATTCACACTGGGAGTTACGGTAGCTCCGGTAGATATTGTCAGCACCAATCTTAACTGGGTCAAATCGGTTCCTTGGGGAACAAAAGCCTGTACCAATGCATTTTCTATATCAATCTCAAAAGATTCAACAACATTAACCGGCTTGTCACTTACTGCATACAGAGTGATACCTGTTATTTCGGCAGTTTCATATGCCTCATTTATTTGATAATCGATTTTTGAACAGGCTGTCGTTACAACGAACGAAACAAAAAATACTATATAAACTAATTTTTTCATGACTTTTTCTTTATTTATTCGTTGGCTATTACCATCCCGGATTCTGATGTCCTACTAACTTAGGATTCCGGTTTATTGCATGTTGCGGTATGGGTAACAAATAATTCTTTTGTGAGTCGAAAGTTCTTTCGAAGTACACGGAACGAGGATTGTATACGGGTACAGAGATCGAAGTCGGTACTTTTTCAGGAGGCTCTTGGTAAACAATTTCCATCTTGTAAAAAGGGCCTGTCAAATACTTATCGCCTGCTCTCCATCGTAGAATATCGAAATACCTTTTGTTTTCGAAAGCCAATTCCACACGGCGTTCGTTACAGATGCGTTCACGAAGTTCGTTTTGTCCCAAACCGGAGATTTCCGGTTGTCCGGCACGACGTCGTACAGCATTGATGGCATCAAATACGGACTGATCCGGGCCGGATACTTCATTTTTCGCTTCGGCATAGGTTAATAAAATTTCGGCATAACGCAGTACAATCAGGTTTCCGCCTTCACCGTCCATATTCAAATACCGGTTTTTAGTTCCACAACTAACCTCTTCATTTTGATGTTTACGAATAAAATAACCGGTCTTGGTAGACTCCACTTTCGAACAATACATTCCATTAGGAAGATTGTCAGATACATTTTTCCATTTTCTACGATTGTTTTCGTCCCATACATACCGGTTAGTACTCAGTGAGAGTGTAGAATCTTTCCATACAACTCCGTCGTAGAGGATAGAAGCATAGAAACGGGCATCCCGGTTTTCATACGGATGTGCAGACTGTTCAGTATTATTCCAGTCGAAAGAGGTACCATCCTGCATCTCAAAAGCATCAACCAACATTTGCGAAGGGTTGGAACATCCCCAACCATAGTCACTGCCTATACCCGGATATCCGGGAGCTGCAATGGTTTGATAACCTTGCTGATTACGATCGGGATTTTTATATTGGACGTCAAAAAGTACCTCTTCATTACCCTCATATGCTTCCAAAAAAAGATTGGCAAAATTCTCCGCTTTTTTACTTAGCTTTCGGGGAGTAGATTTCTCCGTAGGGTCTCCGTCATTTTCACGGAACAGACTATATTCACCTTTTAGTTCACCGCTTATCAATATATTAGCTGTATTTGCAGCATCTTCATAATATTTCGCATCAATTACACCCGCAGCATGGAGATAGGCAATAGCCTGAAAGCCTACGGCTGCCCCTCTGGTTGCCCGACCGTATTCAGCAGCCGGAAGTTCCGAACGTTTAGGTAAGCGTTTTGCAGCTTCCTTAAAATCCTCTATAATCAAATTCAAAGTTTCTTCTGATGAACTTCTCGGATAGTATATATCGTCTACATCTTTATTCAATGCTTTCTTTATCAGTGGTACACCTCCCCAGAAACGCCACAGTTCGAAATAATTTAATGCACGCAGAAAATACATATCTCCTAAGAATCGTTCTTTTTCGATATCATCCAGTACTTCCGATATTTTTATCTTTTCCAATCCAAGATTGGTTCTGCGTATGTTTTCGTATAAAACATCCCATCTGCCTCTAATCGGCTGAGGAATTGTTGCAGCAGTAAAACTAAATTCAGACAATGAAATAAATCCAGAAATTCCCATATCATCAGTCCAGGCATGATCGAAAGAATACCAGTCTCTGATACCTTTGGTCATACAATACAAAGGCCCATCAAGAGTTCTGTGGTAAGTCTCATTAATATATAGTCCGGTAGCCGATTTGCTCGACCACACGGCTTCGTCGGTGATGGATGTCCTCGATTCGATATCCATGAAGTCTGTACATGAACTGAAGAATCCAAGGACTATTCCGACAGTAGCAAATATTATTATCTTTTTCATAATTCCTTTTTATTAAAATGTGATATTGACACCCAAAGAGGTTACAAACTGTTGTGGATAGGCATTATAATTTTGGTTTTCAACATCGAAGTCTTTTGGCATGGAAGAATAAATAGTCCATAAATTGTAAAAATTTAAGTATATACGCATGTTATCCACCCGAATTTTCTTAAGCAGACGCTGTTCGAGATTATATCCCAATTCGAGAGACTTCAGTTTCAAATAAGCTGTATTTACAACCCAGAAAGAAGAAGTCACATAGTTCATACCTTCGATGGTAGATAAGCGTGGATATTTAGCATTGGGATCAGGATTATCTACAGTCCACGAATTGATATGATCCTTTCGGGGTTTATCATTTTTGAATGGGAAACGAACTCCCCGGTCAGAAGAACCTTTTGCATCTTGTCCCATATAGAAATCCGAATGTCCTGTACCTTGCAAAAACAGACTGACATCAAAGTTCTTGTATTTCGCACTAAAGGTATATCCGTACATAATTTCCGGTACACGGGTACGACCGATGATCGTCTCATCTTCATTGTCTATTTTACCATCGCCATTGATATCGCGGTACTTGATATCACCAGAACGAGTCGAAGCGCTCTGATATGCCCAACTGTCAATTTCTGCCTGACTGCTGAATAACCCCTCAGCAATATAACCTCTTAATTGCGATGCGGATTTACCAGTCCGGCGGAAGCGTGGGATACTGTAAGTACCCATTGATTCTGCTATATCAACTTGTTTATCCCGGGAGAACCCGAATACCAAAGAATTGTCGATAGAGAAATTACGGTTGATTTCCGTATGGTTGGTTACGGTAAGGTCAACCCCATAACGCTCTTCTTTTCCAGCATTATATTGAGATGGCTTAATTCCATATTCTGTAGGGAAGTCATCCGTAGGGATAATAATCTTATCCCGCCGTAAATCACGGTATACATCCATTTCCACTCCCAATAATCCATTCCACATTGAAAGATCAAAACCGATATTGGCTTTCAATACCGTTTCCCAAGTCAGATGAGGGTTCGCTTCTGCGCTTTCATACAAACCTGAAACAGTAGATGGAGTACCAGTTCCCCATACATAGCCACTGCCCACTGTATAAGTAGGACTCCATTGGAAAGGGTTACCAACCGGATTTCCGGATTTACCATAAGATGCACGGATTTTCAAGTTATCGATACAACGGACGTCTTTCAGAAATGCTTCTTCGGAAATACGCCATCCCAGTGAAATGGAAGGAAAGAACGCAGCACGACGATCAGGAGCATATTGATAAGTACGATCATAACGACCAGCCAATTCTACGAGATACTTTTGGGCGAAATCGTAATTGACCCGAAAGACAAAACCGTCTTGTGCCTCAGCCGAAGAAGTTCCGGAGTTATATTGATTATCTTTAGACCCCATATCCAGTTCCGGTATAAGCACATCAAACCGGGTACGACGAGCACTATAATTTACTTTTGTTCCTCCCCACCGACGTTCATAAACAAACAAACCGGAAAGATTATGTTTACCGAATGAATTAGCATAATTGAGATATGCCTGCACAGTATAATAAGCATTTATTTTTGTAGACTGTGACAATTCTTCATCAGACTGTAATTCGGATTTGTTGTATTTGTCATTGGCAGCGTCATATATATAATACTCATAAGGATAAGTCCAATTTTTACTGTTTGCGTCTTTGCGGTTCATATTAAATAGCCCCTTTACAGACAAACCTTTGATGAAAGGGAGTTCCTGGTTGATAGAAAAACTTAAATTCTGATAGTTGTTCTCATTACGTTTATCTCCGCCGCCATAAATAGTTTGGTACATACTACCGCCAATGGACGATTGAAAGGCGGGTAATCCGTTGCTGTATACATCTGCTTCCGTAGCTTTCGCACGGTAAATATTTGTCATGGCTGCTTCTGCAGAGGATGCGTTGGTTCTTTTACGGTCATACACAAGCCCCAAGTCTGCAGAAACGGTGGTAGTCTTAGTAGGTTTTAAATCGAGGTTAGCACGTATATTATAACGACGATAGTACTGATCGTCACTGAACATACTACCCTGTTTCATGTAGCCCAGCGCAACATAAGCTTTTATGATATCATTTCCCCCTTGAAGCACAATATTATGTTTCTGACTATTTGAGGTATTCATGTAATTTTTCACCCAGTCAGTATTGGGATAAGCGTCTGTATCTGTTTCGTGTGCTGCCAGAATTTCATCGGTAATGGCATTAGCTTCGTCGTTCATACCATCCATCTCATATGCCAGTTTTTTAAGACGCAATCCATCGGCAGCACTCATAAATTCGGGCGTGTTGGTGGGTTTTTGCCATCCGAACTCACCGTTATAGTTGAAGGTAATTTTTCCCTGTGAATTCCCTCCACGTTTGGTAGTAATCAATACCACGCCATTGGCTCCTTTTAAACCATAAGGAGCGACCGCCGATGCATCTTTCAACAATGTGACAGACTCTACTTCTTCCATGTTGATCATATTGTACTCGCTTTCGATACCATCGACCAGCACGAGCGGATTTTTGTTTCCACGAAGATACAAAGTTGAGGCATCATTCCCTGGTTCACCGGTAGCTTGTTGAGTAACTAATCCGGAAACCCGGCCTCCCAGTGCATTCGAGACATTAGCAACCGGCATGGTTGTCATCTTTTCGCTTTTTATCGAAGATACCGAACCGGTCATGTTCACTCGTTTTTGTACACCGTACCCCACCACTACTACTTCATCAAGCAGTTTGTCATCCTCTTTCATGACAACATTCAATGTGTTTTTTCCGGCAACAAGAACTTCTTGCTTTAAATATCCGACATAAGTAAAAATCAAAGTAACTTTTTTATTTTCACTGGGTATATTTAACGAGTATTTTCCATCAATATCGGTCACCGTACCATTAGTAGTTCCTTTTATGACAATGCTTACTCCAATCAATGGTTCTCCTGATAAATCAGTTACGGTTCCAGTAAGTGTTTTCATTGCCTGCCCAAATACAGATGATACAGACATTAATATGGAGATAAATAGAATGAACCGCCTTCTGTTTTTCATGATATCAAGGATTCCAATTTTTACATATTTGATCATGTCATTTTATTTTTTTAGATTAAAAAAAGAGCTAATAATGGAATTTTATTTACTACATGCAAATAAATAATACGGATTTATTATTGAAAGCCGATAGATGATATTTTCCACTATTAGTTCTTTAACTGATAATATACCAGTGATTATTCTTTAATGAATTTCATCACTTTACCTTGTATGTTTAACAAGTATAAGCCAGTATTTAATGTGGATATATTAATTTCCGAATCAGAACTTGTCAACACCAATTTACCTACCTGATCATAGATCGAAACTTCTGTTCCGGATTCTTTATTAGCGATTGTAATTTTATCTTTCGCTACAGACGGATATACAGATAACTGTCCGGAATCTGTCATTATAAAACCGGTACCAGTGCTCTCCGGTAAATGAGCGACTTTGGTATTGGGCTGTTTTTCGGCTGTAAAAGCCTTTAATATAGGCAGCTGATAATTTCCGTTACCCATTGACCAAACAGCCGGATCCCAAAACAGAAAATCATTCATATTGTCACCAAAATAAAGTACTTCTTTAATTACATCATTAGAGGTCTGATTCAATCCATTCTTGTTCGTTTCCAACCCATTAGTTACAATTGCATCATTCACAAGCATATCCGCCCAGGCATAAGCAACCTCATAATTATATTTACCCGTGTTATCCGGTTTTTCATATCCCACCAAGCGTCCAATATTATCCTCTACAGCATTAGGTGCTTTAACAGATGGATTCAATGCAATTGAATAAAGTATGTCATGACGAATAGCATTTCCATTAGGGAAACCACATTCACCGATAAGGCCTCCGGCTTTTGACTGTGCTTTATTGCTACCGGCTTCTACAGTACAAGTAGAATATGATGATTCAATCTTTATTCCTCTATATCCCTGTCCTACCAATCCTCCGGCTTTTGCAAAACCATATACCTTACCAACAGCATAGCAGTTTAGTAACTCTACGCGTCCTAATGCAGAGGTCATGGCAATAAAAGGAGCTGCATTTCCTGTAGCTGATCCGGAAACGGCACCATTACCTACAGCTGTAATATTTCCAATGACAAAGCACTCGGTTATTTTAATTGTTTGACCAGTATAAGGAACTTGTCCGATGATTCCGGCCACATTGTCCAACCCTTTTACTTCTTTTCCTTCAGTTACAATAATCCCTAAGTTCTTCACACTGAACAATTTGCTTGACTTTACCGATCCAAATAACCCGACATTGGTAAGATCAGGACGATTGATATAAAAACCAGATATGACATGTCCGTTACCATCAAATGTTCCTGAAATACCACTTTCCGGATCATTTCCGATAGGTAGCCAACCGTTTTCAGCAGAATTAGTAGCGAGATAATCAGTTAAATCGATATCGTTACTCAACTGAAAATTATTACCATCCAAATAATTACGGACTTCGTTCAATTGTTCTGCCGTTTGGATAATGTACGGATCTTCCTCTGTTCCGGTACCACCGGCAAACTGAGCGTTTACATTTACAGCCAACAGGGTTGTTGACAATGTTAAAATCATACTTCTGTAGAGTTTTCTTTTCATAATTTCTAATTTTTCAAGATTAAACAATCTGGGTTATAATAAAATCATTTCTCAAAAATGTCTTTACTCATTAAAATCAAAGGCATATCAACAAATTGCCTGAAATCATTTTCAGAAGGATGTCCCGGGTAGGGCAAATAGTAATGATCGGGTTTGTCCGCTTCCCAGGCATTCCGCCAGAATAAAATCCAGCCCAATTTATAATTATTGATAATAGGATAAATTATGTTCGTAAAATAAGTGGTATCCCACACAGACTCTTCGCCCGTTTCACCCACTACAGGTAGTTTTCCAGACTGAATCGCATATTCCGTCACAATCTTAATATTTCGCTCAAAATCTTTTTTATATTGTTCAACGTTTTCCTGTGTACGCCCTTTCAAGTAATGGTCGAATCCTAAAATATCCACATATTCATCTCCCGGATAGCGTTCCAGATAATGTTCCATACTCTCAACATTGGATGATGAATAAGCATAAAGCAGATGATGTACCTGCTTTGTGTTTCGCAAAAAGTCGATTGTCATTATCCACAACTGCTTATACTCTTCAGGGGTAGATTGTTGGCTACTCCACCAAAACCAATCCCCGGTATGCTCATGATACATACGAAATATGACAGGGATGTAAGTTCCCGTTTCATCTTTTAGGTCTAAAAAGAAATCAGCCAAACGTCCCAACCATACCAGATATTCCTTGTGCAGACCACCTCCGGGCAAAATAGAACGTACAACTGTATCTTGTGCACAATCCCAGGTTGAGTTTCCAGTTGCGATGTTATTAGCATGCCAACTAAAAGAAGAAATACCGCCTCGAGCATGCTGTTTTATTACGTGCTCTTTTATCCGGCTAAAATATACCGAATCTAAACTATACTCGGAACCTAATTCAATATGTCCTAATTCAAAGCCGAACATAGCGGGATAGTCTCCAACCATATTTTTAACGTCCGAACACTCCTCATCGCCATACCATCCATGCCCATACAATGGACTGTCCTGATGTCCGAGCATAATACCTTTTTCAGCCAAATTAAACAAACGATTGTATAGTGCTACAGTTTCAAGAGTAGCTTGTGGATCAGTCGGAAACTTATTCTCTACGGATGTTTTGCAGGAAAAAAGAGTAATGATGACGGCTCCTATAAAAAAACAGTTTTTCATGATTAAATAAATATTTATGTGATAATATATTGTTTAAAGACATCAAAAGTTGACCGATACAATAAAGTATATAGTTGTGTGTGTCAATCAACAAAGAGAATGTTTCCTCATACTCATCTATAATAGGGTCAAACAATTCTTCTTTTTTTGAGTAAAGAGTGGGAGAAGAAAACAACTATATTCTTGTGCTTCTTTACTCCCTCTCAATTACTTCCTGCTTCACATCAACAAATCTTTTTTACCTGAATTGAAATACCAATTAAAAACATCATTCTATGTTGTTTCCGGAAACAAATATAATTTATAGCAAACAAAATCACTATGCCTAATCTCGCCATTAATATACCCAATCTGTACAATGATATTTAAAATACATTTTTGGCGTAATTGAATACAATATACCTCACAACTATACTCACAGGAAACTATAGATGAACGATCACATTTTTTTATTCTTAAAACAAATTACTGCTATATAGACATTGAGGTCATTAGCGTCATAATATTTTCACCAAATATGTATATCTTAACATAATAGTAGATCCACATACATATTGGGCTGGAACGAGCATATCCACTTCTTTCCCAATAACTATCTTTGTAGAAATTATATTCATGAATAGCACAAAGAGAAATATTCCACAATATACCCGAACAAACTGTAGGAAGAATAAAATTACTGGTACAATGATCTACAGTTAGTACATGTATAGGAAGATAAATCTGATATATAAAATTAAACACTAAAAAAGCATGAAATATATAAATATAGTAATCATCTTCTTTTTCATTTCCCATACAGTATCTGCACAAGCTTCTAAAACTTCTATATATGAATATGGTAGTGAAATACAAACCTGTGAGGACAATTTTAATAATTTATTCAGAAATTGGACTCCAAATATCGTAGAGACAGCAAATGATTTACAGCTACTATCCTACGAATTCGTGGAAGAATTGAATACCTCTCGTAAAATAAAGAGAGATATAAAATGGTTCAGCAACCCAAATACGATTGGAAATACAGATACCAGAATCAGCTACACTAAAAGTTCTTACTCTTTAGAAACAGGTAAAGCGACTTCAATTTATAAACAATGGATGACAGTTGTAAGGTATGGAGATAAGCTATCCACAAAAGAACTAAAAAAACTAAAAGACAATGTAAAGTCCAGAATAAAGATAGGAGACAAAGTATATATCATCAAATATAAATATGAAGGAATCGAACATACTGCATTTGCAATTTGCTGCCCTCTAACAAATAAAGTTGTCTGGGACAACATGTTCCAAACAATAATGGTTTATTCCGAATCTGAATAAATTAAGAGTCAAATCCGCGATTAAAACAGATCGGAAAAGAATTTCAGCCTTTTGTAACGTAATTAGAGAAACTACAATATCCGGTCCCTGGCATTGGCAAAAAATATCAGGGGAAATGCCTGCCGGTGAACAATATATATTGCCGGACTATGGTATGAATCAACCTTTTGTGCTAAGAAGCGAAATATGAAAGGTCCATCCGATAAATGCGTAGTTATCAAAAAAGTAATTATAGATTTTTTTTAAGAGGAAATATAAGTATCCAATAAAAGATTCACTCTTATGTAATCAACTGATTTATAGCGTATCTGGATCTCCTATTTTAAGTATAACAAGAGTGTACACTTTAGTATGTGTTAATTGTACATTCTTGTCATACTAAAATGTACAATCTTGATGTGTTAAAGTGTACAATCTGACTATGCCTGTATTCACTTTACACATTTTGGTTAATATCTACTGTTTTCCTTCACAGTTTCTTGATTGTTTTACT
>NZ_CAXSVC010000027.1:0-79899 GCF_964240755.1 Bacteroides sp. HPS0048
ATTAATATTCAATTAAATAACAATAAGAAAAGTACATATGCAATAGTAATTTATTTAATGCGTCGGCCCTGTACCGGGAAAAGGAACGTTCCTTTCTGAGAAAGCCAAAGTACAACACCGGACAAGGGGATCGATGCCGTTCAGGGGCACTTCCGCCACCGAAAAGACAGGGCCATCATCTTCGTTACTGTGCGGTTTTGAATGTATTTCACCACAGAGTAATACGGAGTTCCACAGAGTTTGAATCTTTATTGAAACGCAGATGATCGCAGATTTTCGCAAAGGGAAACAAATGTATGATAAAGAACCACAGTCTTTTAATCTGTGTCTATCTGTGTTAATCCGCGTTTTATCAGATAAATAGTACTCTGTGGAACTCTGTGCGATTCTGTGGTGAGTTTCATTTCTGATCTATAATGAGTTAAATTCAACTACTGATTCGCATGGTTCATAAACTACTATTCCATCTGTTACCAACTATAATTCCGCTAACTTTTGTCCTCTCTTGTCATTTTGTCAGTCTTTGTCTGCCAAACCAACATCTTTCCAACATCTTTTCGCTTTGGCACAGTTTTCGCAATTTGTTTTTCGTCCTTCCAAAAGGATGATGAATAATATAATTATGTATAACATATAAAACAAAAAAGTAACTATGAACATTAAACCATTAGCAGACAGAGTGCTTATACTCCCTGCACCTGCAGAAGAAAAAACAATTGGCGGTATCATTATTCCTGATACAGCAAAAGAAAAACCTTTGAAAGGTGAAGTTGTGGCAGTAGGTCACGGTACAAAGGACGAAGAGATGGTATTAAAGGTAGGTGACACCGTTCTTTATGGTAAATATGCCGGAACAGAACTTGAAGTGGAAGGTGCAAAATACCTTATCATGCGTCAGAGTGATGTTCTCGCTGTTTTGGGATAATTCATAATTGAAAATTAATAATTTATAATTGATATAGACTTATGGCAAAAGAAATATTATTCAATATCGATGCCCGTGACCAATTGAAAAAAGGTGTCGATGCTTTGGCAAATGCAGTAAAAGTAACACTTGGCCCGAAAGGACGTAACGTAATTATTGAAAAGAAGTTTGGCGCTCCTCACATCACTAAAGATGGTGTAACAGTGGCTAAAGAAGTAGAACTGGCAGATGCATACCAGAATACGGGTGCACAGTTAGTAAAGGAAGTTGCTTCTAAAACAGGTGATGATGCCGGTGACGGTACAACAACTGCAACTGTTCTTGCTCAGGCTATCGTAGCCGAAGGCTTGAAGAATGTAACTGCCGGTGCAAGCCCGATGGATATCAAACGTGGTATGGATAAGGCTGTTGCCAAAGTGGTTGAGTCTATTAAGAACCAGGCTGAAAAAGTAGGTGACAACTATGACAAGATTGAACAGGTTGCTACTGTTTCTGCCAACAATGACCCGGTTATCGGTAAATTGATTGCTGACGCCATGCGTAAAGTTTCCAAAGATGGTGTGATCACTATCGAAGAGGCTAAGGGTACTGATACTACTATTGGTGTAGTAGAAGGTATGCAATTCGACCGTGGTTATCTGTCTGCTTACTTTGTGACTAACACAGAGAAAATGGAATGTGAGATGGAGAAACCTTACATCCTTATATATGACAAGAAGATCTCTAACCTGAAAGATTTCTTGCCTATCCTTGAACCGGCTGTACAGACAGGCCGTCCTTTGTTGGTGATTGCAGAAGATGTAGATAGCGAAGCACTGACTACTTTGGTTGTGAACCGTCTGCGTTCTCAGTTGAAGATTTGTGCTGTGAAAGCTCCGGGCTTCGGTGATCGTCGTAAAGAGATGTTGGAAGACATTGCTATCCTGACAGGTGGTGTGGTGATCAGCGAAGAAAAAGGGTTGAAACTGGAACAGGCTACTCTCGAAATGTTGGGTACTGCTGACAAAGTGACTGTTTCTAAAGATAATACAACCATCGTAAACGGTGCTGGTGTAAAAGAAAATATCAAAGAACGTTGCGATCAGATTAAAGCACAGATTGCTGCTACTAAATCAGATTACGATCGCGAGAAACTGCAGGAACGTCTGGCTAAATTGTCAGGTGGTGTAGCAGTTCTTTATGTTGGTGCTGCTTCTGAAGTAGAGATGAAAGAGAAGAAAGACCGTGTAGATGATGCACTTCGTGCAACTCGTGCTGCTATCGAAGAAGGTATCATCCCGGGTGGTGGTGTAGCTTACATCCGTGCTATTGATGTGCTGGAAGGTATGAAAGGTGACAATGCCGATGAAACAACCGGTGTTGAAATTATCAAGCGTGCTATTGAAGAACCGCTTCGTCAGATTGTAGCTAATGCTGGCAAAGAAGGAGCTGTAGTAGTTCAGAAAGTTCGTGAAGGAAAAGGTGACTTCGGTTACAATGCCCGTATGGATGTTTACGAGAACCTGCATGCTGCCGGTGTAGTAGATCCTGCTAAGGTAGCCCGTGTAGCTTTGGAAAACGCAGCTTCTATCGCTGGTATGTTCCTGACTACTGAATGTGTAATTGTAGAAAAGAAAGAAGATAAACCCGAAATGCCTATGGGCGCTCCCGGAATGGGAGGAATGGGTGGAATGATGTAATATCATCCCATGATTAAAAAGAGAAGCCGCTTCAGATAATCTGGAGCGGCTTTTTTGTTTTATCAAATAAGTTCTGTTTCTTCCGGAAAGTCATTACGGACTTCCGGAAGCAATCAGAATATAAATTTAAGGGATATTGGGATTGGCATTGGTTTCACTTTCCGGAATCGCATATAGATAGTATGAACTGTTCGGAGTAAATTCTGTTCCATTAGGGAATGCTACTTCGTAGTGTCCGATTGGCTCGTTCTCTTCATACGTGCCATCTTCCTGCCAGCAATCTATCAGGTATTTAGTATCTTCCGGCTTGTCACCAGGAATGATCTTGATACCTTCTATCTGAGCCATTTCTTCTTTAGTCAGCATTTCACGTTCCAGGGGTTTTTGAGTTCTTAAGATGTCAGTCATGCTGAATCCTTCTCCCCATAGTTCGCGACGGCGTTCTACTAAAATTTCCTCAACGAGGTCTTGCTTGTTTTTTCCTGTTACATCATAATCGGTCAGTCCTCTTGCGTTTCGCAATGTGTTGAGCGGAGCCACAGCATCTGTAATAGATGTTGTATTGTCTCTGGCCATAGCTTCGGCTTCAATCAGATACATTTCGGCAGAACGCATGACAACAATGTCACCAGTCTGGTCAGCGCGGATACGGAATTTACAATATCCCATATATCCTTCTCTCATCCATTTGAATAGTTCTCTACGGATATCATTCTTGGAGAACAGATTATAGAAATGAGGATCTGCCATAAAGCTATTATAGGAGTCGGGTTCCTCTGCATCTACATAGTAGAAGTTGTAGCTGGGATCGGACTGAGTCGTAGATTGAGGATGTCCCCATATCCATTCAGAATTACTTATATCATTGAAACCTTTATAGGTAGCAGCGTCTTTCATTAAAGGATATCCTTCCTGAGCCGCTTTTGCTGCTTTCGCCGCTTCTTCATATTGGCCTGTCAGTAAATAGGCACGTGCCAATAATCCGTTGACTACACTTACATTGGGTTTGTACTTTTCCTGTGCTGTGGATGGAGTAAAACCGTCCAAATCAGTTTTCGCCTGTTCGAGATCCTTAAAGATTTGTGTGTATATCTCTTCTACGGTAGCTCTGCCTTTAGGTTCTGTTTTTGATGTAGTAGGTTCTGTGTACAGCGGAACACAAGGCGCACTTTTATCTTTCAGGTACGTGAACTGATAATGCTGTACAAGATGCAGATAACAGAAAGCACGCAAAGCAAGTGCTTGTCCTTGTGCATACCGGAAGTCTTCATCTTCTGTATCTCCTTTGATGGAGATTACAGAATTGCAGTTGTCTATGGTCTTATAGAATGTAGTCCATGCAAAACTGGCTCTACCTGCAGTTGGAATAGAAACCTCATTTAATTTGTAAGTCGCACTAAATCCGTATGTGTTGGCAGTACGTAAAACAACATCACTACCCATCATGTCATCTGCTAAAGATAAGGCACGATAACCAATGTTTGCATAAGTTGTTCCGTATTCCATTAAGTTATACCATGCACCGATGAATATACGTTCGGCATTTTCGGGAGTAGGAGCCAGCCCCGAATCAACGGAATCTGTTGGAGTATGATCAAGGAAATCACCGCTACATCCGGTTACCATCAGTAAACCTGTAGCAAGTATAGCTGTATTCTTTATTAATTTTTTCATATTAAATTGTTGAATGCTGATTAGAATGAAACATTAATACCACCTGTTATCGATCTCATAGCAGGATATCTGTAATAAGTAACTCCTGTTATACCTTGTTCCGGGTCTAATCCCTGATGTCCGCTTAGGGTTAATAAATTATCTCCCTGAACAAAGATCTGAAGATTGCTCAAACTTATTCTTCTTATTAATGACTGAGGAAGAGAATAAGATAACATCACATTCTTTAGACGTAAATATGAGTTATTGTACAGGAATCGCGTAGATGTACTGGTCCACTGGTTGCTTGTTGTACTAAGGGCGGGAACATCAGTATATCTGTTTTCAGGAGTCCAGCGATCTAACATTTCTGTTGACCAGGAGCGTCCGGCGGCAGAACCTGAGTGAAGAATCATTATTTTATCACGGTCATAAACATATCCGCCAATGCTATAAGAGAACATAGCCGATAACTCAATACCTTTATATGAGAATGAAGTATTGAAACCACCATATACTTTAGGTAAAGACGATTTGTTGACAAAGTAATAATTAGCTTTGCTATAATCATTGGTAGTAACTTTGATTGTATGGCCGTTTTCGTCTTTCTGATTCATATACCACAATGGTTCTCCATTGTCGGGATTGACTCCGGCCCATTCTTTGAGATAGAAATCATAGACAGAACGACCTTCCTGCAGTTTTGTGAAACTACCCTGAGGCATATCTTTCAAAGGCAATTCCGTTACTTTATTCTTGTAGTGGGTTAAGTTTAATCCCATATTCCATTTAAAGTCTTTCACGTCGATGATTGTACCTTTCAGTTCAATCTCGAAACCCGTATTTTTCAATGCTCCCACATTTTCATCAACGGAGGTGTATCCGAGTGAAGAAGCCAAAGGACGTGAATATAACAAATCTTTGGATTTACGTTGGAAGAAGTCGAAAGAACCCGATAGACGGTTGTTCCACAAAGAGAAGTCGATACCGACATTGAAATTTAAGTTGGTTTCCCATTTCAGATTAGGAGTAGCCAGACGGTCGGTTACCAATCCGCTTTCGTTGTTGTTCGAAATGATGGTATATAGACCGCTACTTGCATAATACGAGCCTAAATTGTCGTTTCCTTGTGCACCATAGCTTGCTTTCAACGTCAGTGCAGACAACCAGTTTTCGGTACCTTGCATAAAGGCTTCACGGTTTATTCTCCAGGAACCACCTACCGACCAGAAGTTACCCCAACGTGTCTCCGGAGCAAAACGTGAAGAACCATCGCGACGGTAAGAGCCACTCAGATAATACCTGTCTTTATAATCATACTGAGCATTCATCAGATATCCTACTAAAGAATAGTCAATGCGGTATCCTGAACCTCCTGTCACCTGTGAGCCTACAACCAACTCCGGATAATCAGGAATAGCCATTTTAGAACGTGAGGCTGTTAATTCGTCATAACGATAGGAGTATGCTTCTTGTCCTGCAAGGATGTTGAAGTGATGATCGCCTATTTTCTTGTCGTATGAGATAATATTATTCCAGGTCCATGAAAGTGTACGGTCATTTTCCCGGCTGGAGCCACCTCCTGTATTAACAGCAGGACCAATTTTAGGATTTGTGTAGTCCAATGAATTGAAATTGATCAGGTCAAAGTTGAAACTTGTCTTAAACTTTAGTCCTTCAATGAATGTCACTTCTAAGAATGTACGGGCTGATACTTCATCTCTCATACGTTCTGATTTGTCTAAAGGCAGTGTTGCCGGCAAGTTCCAGTTCGCATTGTTTGCACGGTATGAACCGAAGTCCGGAACCAGTTCGCCATCTTCTGTATCAAAAGAACCGTCTGCTTTCACTTTATAGATAGGGTAGAAGTTGGGCATTGTACGTCCTGCATTGATAACATTACTTGTTTTAGTATCAGATGATGTAGGGTAGTTTTGTTTAGAGTGGGCAAAACTGATGTTAGCACCTCCTTTTAACCATTTAGTCATCTCACTGGTGACATTGGTGCGGAGATTAAAACGTTCATAACCTGACTCTAAAGCAATACCCTTATCATTCAGGTAGCCTGCTGAAAAATAATACTGGTTTGTTTTGCTACCGCCGGAAGCATTTAGGCCAATTTCTGTACGCAGAGCCTGTTGTTCCATGGCATCCTGCCAGTCGAAATCCCATAACGGAGTTGCTCCTGCCAGCAATTTTCCATCTGTGCCTACCGGCTGAGGATAGTTGGTCCCGTAAGGGTTAGGGCCACTGTTCATCAGTCTTTTTACTAAGTTGGCAGAGGCTGCGGCAGCTGCTGCTTCAGGTGTTGGATAGTTCTTTTTGTCTTTGGCATATTGATTGCGCATTGCTTCCCAATATAGCTCAAAATAATCATTTGTACCTACCCTGTCATAGTCTCTGATAGCTCGGTTGGACCCTCCGAACGTAGCTTTAAGGTTTACGCTTGTTTTTGAATCAGTTTTACCTTGTTTGGTAGTAATGATGATGACACCATTGGCACCACGCGAACCATACAGAGCAGCAGATGCAGCATCTTTCAATACGGTCATAGATGCAATGTCTTCAGGATTAATAGCATTAATACTACCGTCGTAAGGAACTCCGTCTACTACATATAACGGAGAACTTGATGCATTGATAGAACCAATACCACGGATACGGATATCGGCATCAGTACCGGGCTGTCCACTGGTTGCACTGGCCTGTAATCCGGCTACTGTACCCTCTAATGCCTTTGATATACTGGATGTTTGCAGTTTAGCGATGTCTTCTCCTTTTACAGTGGCTGCAGCACCTGTGAAACTGTATTTTTTGGCAGTTGCATAGGCTACAACCATTACCTCATCCAGTTCTTTACTATCGCTTTCTAACGCCACATTGATTACTTGTTTGTTGTTGACTGCTATTTCAACTGTTTTCATTCCTACAAAACTAAAAACCAATGTTCCGTTAGAAGGAACCTGAATAGAGTACTTACCGTCAATATCGGTAATAGTTCCGGTGGTGGTACCTTTCAATAAGACAGAAACTCCTGGCATGGGTTCTCCATCTGCTGTTGCAATACCTGTTACGTGTAAATCTCTCAGTGTTTCAGCATGAAGTATTCCTACTGAACAAATGAGCAAGAACGCTGTCAGAAAGCGTAAATAGATTCTCATAATTAGTAATGTTGTTTTAGGATTAATAATAAAAAAGAAATATAAAGTTTAGTATCTGTTTGAAATTTATTTTATTGGCCACAGAGCTGCAGTGGTAGGGAGTATTTTTATTCTGTAGTGTTGCTGATTCTCCTGTTATGTTGTTTCTCTGTGTGCAAATCATTTATTTCTAAACAGATTATTAATATTAATTATAGTGAAAGCGGTGCAAAGATATAATATATATAATAATAATTAATAAAGTCTGAAGGTTTTTATTAGCAGGAAGTTATGAATATCTTCCGTTTTTGTATATTTATTGATGTTTTATTTATGTATTTCAGAGCATGAAGAAATGAAAAAGCTGTTTTTCTTTGATTTTATGTTAGTTCGTGATATTTAAGATAAAAGCAGGATTGTTGGAAGATGTTATTTGAGATTTATTGGATACAGAGTTAGAGCCTGTTTAAATTTTGCTCAGCATTAGCTTCGCTCAAAACATCTTCTATTATTAAATCTAATGTATAGTCTTTTGAGAGGAAAATTTAAACAGGCTCTTAGATTGTTCTATTTTATTGTAGCTATTAATGTTTTGTGTATAAGTAATTCATCCGTTTGTTATTCAGAACGTTTATAAAGTAAACGGGGAGGGTAGACTGCCATTATTTTCAATGCAGCTAAAGATAATAAATGTGATAATCTGATTTTATATTCATTCAACAAAATCAGGTTACGACCATTGCTTAGTATGTTAAGGAAGAGTTTTGAGACGATTCTTATTCTAATTTTGATGAAATGACAGATATTTGTGGGGGGAGAGTGGATCAGTAGTTATTTTACTTTTATATGATCGAATCCTTCTCCATAGACTCCGATAACGGCACTTTGTGAGACAAAAGCGTTTGGATCAATGTCCTTGATAATTCGGAATATGATGGTTGATTCTCTCTTTTTGGCCAGAATAAACATCATCTTTTGTTCTTTTCCTGTATAAAAGCCGGTAGCATTAATTATAGTTACCCCACGATGTGGATATTCGTTGATTTGTCTTCCTATCTCTTCGTATTTGGTGGAGATAATAAAGAATTGAACAGATTGTCGTGCACTGTTTACCACCTGATCCAGCACAAAACTGCAAACATAGAGGGTTACATATCCGTAAACGACTTTTTCCCAGTCCTTCAGGATAAAGTAGCTGGATGAGATAATGATGAGGTCACAAATGAGCATAACTCTTCCCAATGTGATGTCCCGGTATTTATTGATAACGGCAGCGATAATATCGGTTCCTCCGGTACTTCCGTTAGCAGAAAAGGCAATACCAATGCCACTGCCACAGAAGGAAGCTCCCAGCACGCAAGCCATGAAGGGTTGATCGTGTAATAGAGTTACTCCTGCTGTCACTTTTTGAATGAGCGAAAGGAAAAAGGTGAGTGTTAGTACGCCAAATATCGTTTTCAGGCTAAATTTGAATCCTAATACTTTGAGAGACACCACTAATAAAATAGCATTGATGGCAAAGTATGTATATTGTACCGGAAAACCGGTAGCAAAATAGACAATGGAGGCGATACCGGGTACTCCTCCGGTAGTGATGTCATTGGGAAGTAAAAAAAGGGTCCAGCCAATTCCGTAGAGAATCATTCCTAAAGCTATCATAAGGTAGTCTCTTGCTTCTCTGGTTATAGTCTGTCCTGAGGGTTTTGATAGGATTGTTTTCATTGATATAGCCTTTGTATCTGTCCGTAATTTATTTTTTTATCCGTTTCTTTTTGTATGTGCTATAAGGACACACTGTTATGTGATAACCCTTTATATGAATAATTGACTTTATTATATTTTAACAATATAAATTCTGCTGTATGGAGTGTCTGTACATCCCTACACAATAAGAGTGTACGCCTTTGTAATGTAAAGGTGCACACTCTTCCAATTATAACTGAAGGTTTGCTTTTTTATTGCAAATCTACATATTATTACTGATCTTATTTCAGAAAGAAGATTTTCTAAAATACTTCTCTTATGTGTTTGTAATTTGAATTGATTGTATCAATTACCTCTTGTGAGCGTCCGTTAATCAATAGTTTGTACATGGATTGTGCAAAACCGACCATTTGTCCTATTTCAATTTTAGGAGGCATGGCTAACGCATTCGGATCAGTCATGATATTAACCAGAACAGGACCGTCTATCTCGAAGGCATTGTATAGGGTAGTGAGCACTTTGTCGGGATCTGATACATTAAATCCGGTCATTCCCATTGCTTCTGCTACTTGTGCAAAATCCGGATTGAGCATGTTGGTTTGCCAGTCCGGCAATCCGTCTACTTCCATTTCGAGCTTCACCATGCCTAAGGAACGATTATTGAATACGATGATTTTTATCGGAAGCTTATATTGTACAACGGTTTCCAGGTCGCCGAGTGTCATGGACAATCCTCCGTCACCACAGAGTGCAATAACTTGCTGGTCGGGGCGAGCCAGTACTGCACCGATGGCTTGTGGCAATGCGTTTGCCATTGAGCCGTGATTGAAAGAACCGAGCATATGGCGTCTCTCTGTTGCTTGTAAATAGCGGGCGCCCCATACACAGGTCATTCCCGTATCAACGGTGAAGATAGCATCATCAGAAGCTAACTTGTCTATTTCGGACATGACGTACTCCGGGTGAATCAGATTTTCTTTTCCTCTGTCTTCGGTGTAAGCAATCAGATCTTTTTTCACACCTTCATACCGTTTCAGTTGCTTTAACAGGAATGAGTTGTCCTTTTTCTGTTGTAACATCGGCAGAAGTGCTTGTAGTGTTGATTTTACATCTCCACATAAGCCGATATCTACTTTGGTGCGGCGTCCCAGTCTTTCAGCTTTTATATCTATCTGAGCGATTTTTATGTCATCGGGCAAGAAAGCAGAATAGGGGAAATCTGTTCCTAACATAACCAGTACTTCTGCTTCATGCATGCTGTAGTAGCCCGAAGGCATTCCCAGAAGTCCGGTCATACCCACTTCATAAGGATTATCATATTGTACTTCCATTTTTCCTTTAAAAGTATAGGCAACCGGGGCATTGAGCCTTTCGGATAGTTGAATAACTTCGTCGTGAGCCCCTCTGCAACCAATACCGCAAAATAGTGTGATACGTTTGTAGTGATTCAGCATTGCTGCCAGTTGTATTAAGTCTTCTTCTGCAGGACAGACCGAAGAATCTTTTGGATAAATATGAACGGAAGAATCTATATTAACTGCCGATTTTTTTGCCAGGTCACCTGGGAGTCCTATTACGGAAACTCCTTTGCGGGTGGTTGCGGTTTGTAGAGCGGATTGTAACATACGGGGAAATTGTTGAGGAGTTGTTGCCACTTCGTTGTAATAACTGCAATCGCTGAACAATTTGATTGTATTTGTTTCCTGAAAATATTCTGTTCCGAATTCTCCGGTAGGAATAGTGGAGGCAATAGCCAGAACCGGTGCACCTGAGCGTTGAGCGTCATAAAGCCCGTTTATCAGATGAACATGTCCGGGACCACTGCTTCCTGCACAACATCCTGGTAATCCGGTTAGTTGTGCTTCTGCACCGGCTGCATAGGCACCTGTTTCTTCATGGCGGACATGTATCCATTTTATTTCTTCGTTTTGCCTTACGGCTTCATTCACTTCGTTTAAGCTATCGCCTGTGACTGCGTAAATGCGTTTTACACCTGCTTCAATCAATGTCTCTACAAGTTGATTTGCTACCTTCTTTGCCATATTTGTTATTCAGTTATAGGTTAATGTAATAATGAAATAACATATTGTAATGGAAAAAGGTTGTACGTTTAACGTATGCTAAGAACAGTAATGTATTGGCCTATAAGATGATAATTGTGTTAAAAATGCCTTGTGTAATAGATTTTTAGTACTCTTGTAATAACTATATTTGTGCTGATTTGTTAACTTTAAAGCATAAATGGTAACCGATTGTATTTTAACCCCTAAATAACTGTATTAAATGGATAAAATGGAGATAGGCTTGAATGCCGGGAAAGTTTGGCAATTACTTTGCAACAATGAAAAGTGGAGCTACGGTAGCCTTAAAAGGAAATCCGGGCTGAAAGACAAAGAATTGGGAGCAGCTCTTGGCTGGTTGGCCAGAGAAGATAAAATTGAGTTTGAGCAGCAGGAAGAAGAACTATACATTTATCTTTGTGTGAATGTTTATATCGGATAGTTGAGCATAAGAGGGTATGTCAAAAGTTGTATTAGCTACCAATAGAACGCAGATTAACGCTAATTTGTGCAAAGATAAAATTGCATCTGCGCCAATTTGCGTTAATCTGCGTTTCTAAAGTCACATATTGATAGCTTTATCAGGCTTTTGACATAGCCTATGTCAGCTTGTTTATTGTTCCTTGTTTTTTTTACTGATTTTGTTTTCAATAAGGAAAGCAGTGATAAGTCCTGCCCCTCCGAATAGCAATACGCTGGCACCATAAATGATGCTGGTCATTTGGCGTACATTCCAACTGATATTTTCCATAAATACATAGCGGGGAATAGAGATTGCACAGATAATGAACCCTATTAACAGTCCTAATCCTATACCGAGCATCAGGCATCCTCCTTTTAGTGCACCAAAAGACCGGTTGTGACTGTAGTCTGGCAAAGAAAATTTTCCATTCAGGTCCGTGGTTGTAATTTTGTCACTTAGCTTTTCAATAATCGCCATTCGTTCGCGTCTGCAAACAAAGAGTTCAAACAATTTATAAATTCCCAGTGTGATAATTCCCATAATAAGCGGAACCATAATAAAATCCATCATAATTGTATGTTTTTAAATGAATAATTTCGTTCTTTGTACTGTTTGACGCAGAAGAAAGGAAAAGGTTACAATCAGTAGTAAGTAGATAGTAGTAAGTAGCCAGTAGTTGGTAATTAGAATCCTTTTGGAATGGCAACGCCAATATGCTGCATAGATTCTTACTACTTACTACTATCTACTTACTACTGATTGTAACCTTTTTCTTCTCCTTGCGTCTAATGGATATCATGGTACAGAACGAAGAAGCACAATACATCGCACGAATCCTGAATGGAGAAACAGAATGTTTTTCTGTCTTTCTCGATCGTTACGGTCGTCCTCTTTATTCATTGATTGTGCAGATTGTGGGTTGTCCCGAAGATGCTGAAGAACTGGTACAAGATGTGTTTTTGAAAGCTTTTAAGAATCTGAGTGGATATAAGGGAGATTGTATTTTCTCTACCTGGCTGTATCGGATAGCTTACAATACGGCTATATCGGCTACCCGTAAAAAGAAGCATGAATTTCTTTATATAGAGGAGAATGCCATTAATAATGTACCGGATGAAAAAGTGGCAACTTTGTTTGAACCAACGGATGATGAAGAGCGTATTTCCCGCTTGGCACATGCTGTTGATTTGTTGAGTGTAGAGGAAAAAGCGCTAATAACTCTTTTCTATTATGAAGAGAAATCGATAGAAGAGGTTGGAGGAATTTTAAAATTAACCGTTGCCAATGTTAAAGTGAGATTATACCGTGTTCGGAAGAAGTTATATTTACTAATGAATGAGGGTTGATTATGGATGTGAATGGAAATAATACTATTAAGAAAGCTTTGGAACGGAGGCAAACGACTGGACTTCCTTCCAATTTTTCCTTCCGTATGATGGAACAAGTACGGGCTGAGGCTCTGAAAATGGAAAGACGAAGAAAACGGATCACTGTTTTTTCTTTGAGTATTGCCGTTACTGTATTGATAGCATTGGTAGTGTATTGTTTGTTTTTCTATTTAGACTTTAGTGTGGTTGATTTTATACCTCGTTGGAAACCATCAGGAGCATCCTCCTCACTTTTAGGATTTTACAGCTACATCGCTCTACTATCTTTGGGACTGTTGGGAGCTGATTATTGGATTAGAAAAAAGAAAAAGTCAGCCTATAATAAATAAGTATAAGTAATACATCACAATTAAATGATTATTTAGCGGGTTATTATTGAAACGCAGATTAACGCGGATGAACGCAGATTTTCTGTAAGGGATATTATTTTCAAGCATAACGCAGCAACCTAATTTGCGAAAATCTGCGTTCATTTGCGTTTCAATAAATTCGTATTTATAGAGTATACTAATTTTGAATCAGTACTTATAAAAGAATTATGATTATGAATAAATTTTTTGCAAACTGGGATTTGGATCAACTTTTAGAGAATATTAAAGATATGGGTAAAAGTCTTGGCCGCACTTCAATGCGTCCGGTATTGTCTCTTTACTATGTGTTAAGGAGTCCGGAAACGCCACTGTCGGATAAACTTTTGATTGCTTCTGCTCTTTCTTATTTAGTTTTACCTATTGATTTGATATCTACAAGGCGGTGGCCGGTGATCGGATGGGTAGATGAAATGGCAGCCATAATGATAGCATATAAGAAAGTAAAAAGACACATTACTCCTGAAATAGAGTCCAAAGTGGATAATATATTGGAGAAATGGTTTCCGGCTTTAAAATATGAATTAATATCTTAATCTGCCTTGATTTAACATTATTAACGGATTTTGGAACTATTATTTTTTATCTGTATAAAAGTACGTATTTTTCATATCAGAAAGTACGTACTCTTTGTATATAAAAGTACGTATTTAATACATAGTTAAGTACGTATTTTGGCTTACCATATTATACAGGCTTGACAGGCTGAACTATTCCTTGTTAAGCCATCGTTTTTCTTTTATCACTCTCCTATGTTATTGTACGATTCTCCGGAATATTTTAATTGTTAAAAATCGATCTGTTTACTACCCTGTTTTCTTATATTCCTGTCTTATGATAAATACATTAAAACTTTGAATAAACTATAGTCAATTATGAAAAACCATCACGTGAGCAGGAAAGCAAAGGTGTTTTCTGCCTGTTTTTTCTTGGTAATAATAGGTTTGTGGAGCACTACTATAGAAGCACAGGAGCAATATGCCTATAAGTATAATGTTACTTCCAATGGAGAAGATACGCTTTATTACCGATGTTTACAACCGGATAATCTTTGCTCCGGAAAGAAATACCCTTTGGTTTTGTTTTTACATGGTGCGGGAGAACGTGGGAATGACAATGAAACTCAACTAAAACATGGCTCTGGATTATTTCTCAATCCGGTAAATAGAGAAAAGTTTCCGGCTTTTGTAATATTTCCGCAATGTCCTAAAAAAAACTTTGGTCCTTTTATTACTGAGCCTTCTAACTTTAATGGAAGTAGTTTCCCGGAAACATTCGAGATGAGCCCTTTTATTACTCAGGTGAAAAACTTATTGGATGATTATATGAGTAAGCCTGAGGTTGATAACGGCAGGATATACGTTATTGGTTTGTCGATGGGAGGAATGGGTGTCTACGATATGGTATGCCGGTTTCCGGATCTTTTTGCAGCGGCTGTTTCTATTTGCGGATCTGTGAATGTACAGCGGTTACCAAAAGCAAAGAAAGTATGTTTTCGGATATTTCACGGAGAAAAGGATATGGCTGTGCCTGTAGAGTGTTCCAGGCAAGCTTATGAAGTATTAAAAAGATGCGGTGCTAAAGTCGAATATATTGAATTCTATGGATGTGATCATCTTTCCTGGAATCCGGCTTTTAATTTTCCTGATTTTATGGATTGGCTATTTGAGCAGCAGAAGTAAATAATGAGTTTTTGTGAATAGTACAAATGTTTTTATTTATCTTTGAAGTACAACAATCAAATCTTTTACTTAATTTGGCTAAAATAATAAGCCGATCTGGGAATTAACTATGGCTATTACACTAAAAGATGCCGTTATTATCACTGATAATAATGTCATAGAGCATTTGAAAAAGGGAAATGAGTGTGCTTTCCGTTTTATTTTTGATAAATATTATGATTACCTGTGCTTGATTGCAGATAGTTATCTGAGGGATAATTTTATATCGGAAACGATAGTAGGAGAAATCATTTATAATTTGTGGGAAATAAAAGAGAGTGTGGATATTAAATATTCACTGCGGTCGTATCTGGTGCGAAGCGTGAAAAACCGATGTATCAACTATCTTCAGCAGGAATATGTGCAACGGGAGGTCAGTATTAATCAATATGAAGATAAAGCGGCTATCGAAGAGCTGTTTTTTATCGAAAGTAAACATCCGTTGGAGAGTTTGCTTGAACAGGAATTGGAAAATAAAATAAATGAGGTGATAAATAGCTTGTCGCCCGAGTGTCGGCAAGTATTCCGGATGAGTCGTTTTGATAATATGAAATATGAGGAGATAGCGAGTACGTTGAATATCTCTGTTAATACAGTAAAGTATCATATGAAAAATGCGTTGATGAAGTTAAGGGCAGAATTAAAGGATTATGTGATATCAATTCTTGTGTTATTAACGATCATTTAATAATTTTGAAACAAAATAGAAATATCAGACTACACAAAAACACGAGATACTTGTCTTAGTTATAGATTATGGAGAAAAATATAACAAATATAGATAGCTTAATACTCTCTTTTCTGGAGAGGAGCATTTCTTCCGAAGAATTACAGGCTTTGAGGAAATGGGTAAAGGAGTCTGCCGAAAATGAAACCTATTTCCGGCGGTTTGAAGAGTCATGGTTAGTTTCTGCCGGTTCCGCAGAGAAATCCCGTTTTCATAAAGAACAGGCTTACAAGAACTTCGTGGCCCGCATTAATAGTACTAATAAGAAAATAAAGAGCAGGACTTTTCCTCTTCGTAAGGTGTTTTACTATGCAGCCTGTGTACTTCTTATTTTCATGGCAGGAATTGGAACGCAATACTTATTTGAACGCTTTCAGGATAAAGAACTTCTGACTTATTCTTTGGAAGCTCCCCGAAAAGCAAAGGTGAAGATGAGTTTGCCGGACGGAAGTTTGATATGGTTGAATGCGGCATCTACTTTGTGTTATAACAACGAGTTTGGAGTAAGTAACCGTGATTTGACTTTGCAAGGTGAGGGATATTTTGAAATCAGTAAGAATCCTGAATTACCTTTGATTGTAACTTCGGGCAATGTAAAGGTGCGAGTACTGGGTACTAAATTTAATGTACAGAACTATCAGGATGATGATGAGATTCGAGTGGCACTTCTGGAGGGTTCTATTGATTTTTCCGATAGCAGATATGATAAGTCTATTGTAATGAAACCCAATCAGTTGATAACCTGCAATAAAAGAACCGGGGTCTTGACTTTGAAGGATATTAATGCTGAGTATTCTAATTCATGGATTCATGGTGATGTTTTCTTTAATGAAGAGAAGTTGGGCACTATTGCTAAAGTTTTAGAGAGGGCTTTTGACGTAGCTATTCATTTTGAAAATGATGATTTGAAGAACTTGATATTCTATGGAGACATCACGATAGAAGCTGATAATATAGTACAGATTATGGACATTATGGCAGCTACGAATAAGTTCAATTATCGTTATGATATGGATAAAAAGGAGATTCGTATTTATCATTAGTTTTTCTTTCTTCTTCTGACTCTGTCCACCACAGAGTCGCACAGAGTTACACAGAGTTTTAAATCTCTGATGAAACGCGGATGAACGCAGATTAAAAGACTGTAGTTCTTTATCATCTATTTGTTTTTCTTTGCGAAAATCTGCGTTCATCTGCGTTTCAATAAACCATCGCCTGTCGCACCTCCCCGTGCGGGAAGCACAAAATACAATTCACATGAAAGAGCAGCGCAAATGTTTCGTTTTTTACTGCATTGTTTTTGTATTCATAATTCAGCCTTTATCTCTTTATGCTAAAGATTATCTGACGCTGGGTAGTGAACAACAGGGATGGAGAGTACTCATTCATCCCGAAAGTGGAGTTATTCATCAATATCAGCAGCAAATAGGGAATGTATGGGAAATAATTCCTTTCAGAGAGGATACGTTGGCCGGTCCGGCCTGGAAAGGCATACGGCTGTCTCCATCCTCTGGTCAGACCGGCACTTTTGAAGCAGAAACAGGAGCTATCCATTATGCACTCCGTTATCGTCCTGCAGCAGATCATTTGATTGTAGAGTGTATACTCTCCAACCGGGGAAAAGAAATCTTTGAACCGGAGTATTCCCGTCTTTTTATTGGAATAGACTCAGAGATGAAAACATTTCCGGAGTGGGACACTAAGTTCTTTCCTACTTTACTACGGTGTGAGAAAGATTTTACCTGGGGATATTTCATGTCTCCGAGGCAGGTTATTATGGGAATTGGTATAGAAGAACCGGTTGCTTCCTATGCATTGAATTATGTATATGAAGGTTTGTTGGAGTGGAAATGGGGACATCAGATAAAAACTGCAAGTCTGGACTTGCTGCATTGTCTGCCTTTACCGGAACGACATCCGCAGAACAAAATCTTGCTGAAACCTGGCGAGACTAAAAAGTGGATACTCCATTTGGGAGGTATCGGTCAGTTGTCCGAAGTGAAAGAAACCTTGTCTCAATGGATACAAGCCCCGATGATTGAGTGTGACAAATACACGATCAGTGGAAAAGAGAAGAGTCGTCTGTATATTCACAGCCGGTATCCTTTGAAAAGTCTTATTGTAAAAGCTCCGGATGCTACATTAACCGAATTATCCGTTGATAAGGTTTCTGAATACTTATATACAGCCAGTTTCGTTCCTTCTGCTCAAAAAGGAGTTTATCAGATTAAGGCCACAACCACAAACCGGAAAACTGCAGAAGCAAGTATTTATGTACGCCATCCCTGGTCATGGTACATGAAAAATGCCCGCGACTTTGTTGCGCAGAATCCGCCTTTGTTCTCCAATGGTTGCGAAGCTTTCTATGGTTACTATACTGCTTTTCTTGCCGCCCGGCATTTTCCGGATACTTCTAAAGATAAGGGACTTGAAGAACGGTTCAACCGTACACTTCCGTTTTTTATAGATACTCTGACCTGGATTCCGAAGAAAGAAGCAGCACCGGACCGGGTGCAAAACTTCTCTTCGCTGATTGGTATGCTTGTTGATTTATGGGAGGCGACAGGAGAAATTAGTTATTTGGAGAAAGCGGCTCATATTGGTGATTATCTTTGTTCGGAGAAGGTTCAGTCCGCGGATGGTGCCTATCGTTCTAAAGGAACACATTATACAGCTGTAATTTATCCTGCAAAATCCATGCTTGAGCTGGTTGCAGCCGAAAAGAACTTTATGGGGCTTCCCCAATGGAAAGAACGCTACGAAAGGCATCAAAAGTCGGCCTACAAAGCAATCGACGATCTGTTGTTGCGTCTGGATGATATTCAGACAGAAGGAGACATGACTTTTGAAGATGGGATGATAACCTGTAGTGCTTTACAATTGGCTTTGCACGGTTTATCTGAAGAGGATTCTGTCAAACGTCAACAGTATACGTCGGCAGCAGTTTATTTGATGGACAAACACCAGTGTCTGGAACAGTTACTCATTCCCGATTGTCGTATGCGGGGCGGGACGCTTCGTTATTGGGAAGCGCTCGATGTCTATTTCGTTCCCAATCAGATAATGAATTCTCCTCACGGTTGGACGGCCTGGAAAATTTATGCTTCTTATTACCTTTATTTATTGACGGGGAAAGTACATTATCTTACTGATTTTATGGATACGTTAGGAGCATGTGCTCAGATTATGGACTTGAATGGGCATTTACGCTGGGGATTTGTTCCCGATCCTTATATAAAAGGGATGGTTTGTGTGGAACGGAGTGACAAACGGCATGACTGGCATCCGGTAGATTCTATTGTTGGAGAGCAATATCTGGATATGATCAGTCCCTGGTTACGCCCTGATGACGAGAACTCTGTTTGTGCTTTTGGCGAACGGGGTGGTTCGGGAGATAATACAGTACAGGAAATTTTTAAAGTAATGGAGGAGTGTACCCTGACTTCTGCCTATGTAGTGATAGATGAAACGGGCAGGATACAAAGTTGGAATTGTTCGGCGGGGTATGAAAACGGAGTTCTTCGTATTGTCCCCGATGAAGATTTGATTAACGCTATTCATCTTAATTCATTCCGTAAGATAGAGGTGGAAACCAGTCTGGCAGGAAAACGCATCCGTAAAAGTTGTTTGCCCGGCATGAGATGGGTAAGAGATGAGCTTTAATTCAATATTTGTTCTCTTAGAGATACTTTTCTTTTATTCCTGAACCTCCTTTTTCTTATCGGCGAGGAACGATGTACGAGATGTACATATAAAGCAGTACGAGATGCACATGTCGTACTGTATGACATGTACATCTCGTACATCGTTCCTCACCGGCTTTCGATCGGTTTCGTTAGAACTTCCGGTGGGTTTTATTCTATTGAAATATATTTTAAAAAAGTCGGTTTTCAGACTACACAATTTCTTCCCGTACCTGTCTCTTATATAAACCGGAATACTTCGATCTATGTATACTATGTTTTGAGATTCCTGCTTTATTGTTTTTTCCGTATTAATCTTATTTAATCCTTATGATGAAAAAAAAATTAGGACTATTTACATTACTGCTGTTTTGCTGGTGTACCCTGATCCAGGCACAGAATGTATCGCTTAACCTAAAGAATGTAACGGTTAAGGAAGCGCTTGAAGCCGTAAGAAAACAGACCGGGAAGTCTTTTTTCTTTAATGTAAATGACGTCAATATGAATCAGCGTATCACGATGAATATTAAAGACGAATCTTTGGAAAAAGTTCTTGCACTTATTTTGGAAGGGCAACAGTTGAATTATGAAATAAAAGATAATCATATTATTCTTTCCAAATTACAAGCGAAGACTCAAGTTGAGAAAGAACTTACTATAAGTGGAAGAGTGACGGATGCAACCGGTGAATTATTGATTGGCGTGAATGTAGCCGTGAATGGAGTAGGAATGGGAATTACCGACATCGATGGTAATTACCAGATGAAAGCGCCGGTAGGAAGTACGCTTACTTTTACCTATGTGGGCTATAAATCCCTTTCCGTAAAAGTGAAGGAGCGGACTACCATTAACGTAAGAATGGAAGAAGATAATAATGCATTGGACGAGGTAGTAGTGATTGGTTACGGTACGCAAAAGAAGGTAAACCTTACCGGAGCTGTAGGTTATACCGATTCAAAAGCGATAGAAAACCGTCCGGTAGCCAGTTTAGGACAAGCCATTCAAGGAGCTATTCCTAACTTGAATATATCCTTCGGATCAGGAAAACCGGGAGAGGTTACCAATATGAATATCCGTGGTTTTGCTTCGATCAACGGAGAGTCTAAACCACTGATTCTGATTGACGGAGTGGAAGGAAGCATTGATAATCTGAATCCGCGTGATGTTGAGTCAATCTCTGTATTAAAAGATGCTTCCTCGTCAGCCATTTATGGAGCCCGTGCACCGTTCGGAGTTGTTTTGGTAACTACGAAAAAAGGAAAAAGCGGTAAGATGCAAATCAGCTATAACGGTCGGTATAGCTTTTCTACCTCTACCACTAAGACTGATTTCATCACTACCGGTTATGATGCTGCCCGGTTGGTAGATGGATTTATGCGCTCTTATAATGGAAACTCGTATACCCGGTATACGGAAGATGATTATAAAGAGTTGGAAGCGCGTCGTTATGATAAAGTAGAGAATCCGGAACGTCCCTGGACAGTTGTACAGAATAGGAGTGGAAAAGATACCTATATGTATTATGCTAATTTTGACTGGTATAATTATCTGATCGATGCAAGTCGCCCGACTTGGGATAACAATGTTAGTATCTCAGGAGGAGATGATAAAATCAACTATTTAGTTAGTGGAAATTTCAATACGCAGAGAGGTATTTATGTGCAGAATTCCGATCGGTATAAAACTGGAAACCTCAGGGCAAGGCTAAATGCGGAAGTTACTTCCTGGTTCTCGCTTAGTTTCACTTCCAGCATGTTTTCTTCCAAATATTCAGCACCGGGATTAGGGCATGGAAACAACATACCGAATTATACTTTCCATGCAATGCCTTTCCTGATGCCATATAATCCGGACGGTACTCATGTGTTCCAAACTCCGGTGATAGGTGAACAGCCGTCAGACGGTGTACACATTATGACAGCAGACGGTTTCTCTAAATCAGTAGAAGATAAAAAGCAATATACCAATTCGGTAGGTGCTATTTTCAAAATATATAAGGGGCTTTCATTCCATGCCAATTATACTTTCAAACATAATATCGTAGATTACATGGAGCGTACGGCTATGTCTCAATTTTCACAGTATCCGGGTGAATTGGAAGAAGTTACGGGCTCTTTGTTTAAGAATAAGTTACGCCAGCTGGACGAACGTATTTATTACCATAGTACAGATGCTTATTTAAACTATGAGCAGAGCTTCCATGGACACAACGTGCGTGCTGTAGCCGGATTCAACTATGAACAGAACGCTTACAAACGGATTTATGGTACAAAATTGAATATACAGTCTAATACTCTGAATGACTTTAACCTGGGAGAAATAGGTAAAGATGTAACTTTAGAGGGTGGACAAACAGAGTGGGCTATATTAGGTTATTTCGGTCGTTTGGGATATGACTGGAAAGGTCGTTATCTGGCTGAATTTAATATGCGTTGGGATGCTTCATCCCGTTTTCCGAAAGATAAACGGTCCGGGATATTTCCTTCGTTCTCTGCCGGATGGCGTGTGAGTGATGAAAACTTTTTTGAACCCCTCAGAAATGTTGTTTCCAATCTGAAGATCAGAGGCTCTATCGGATCTCTTGGCAATCAAGCCATTGCAGTAAAAGAAAGCCAGAAGAATTTACCTGCCAATTGCTATCCGTATATACAGTCATTGAATATGGCTTCAATGGGAGGTTATTTGCTTGATGGAGAACTTCTTACTTATGCCAATGTAGGCGATCCTGTATCCGGTAACTTTACGTGGGAGACAATTGTTCATAAAAACGTTGGTATTGATCTGGGGCTTTTCAATGACCGGTTGACTTGTAGTGCGGATTTCTTTATTCGCGATACAAAAGATATGCTTGTTCCCGGGAAATTATTACCTGCTTTATACGGAAGGGATGCTCCGCGCGAGAACGCAGCTGATTTAAGGACAAAAGGGTTTGAGGTGACGATAGGTTGGAATGATAACTTCTATTTGTTGGGTAAACCTTTCAATTATAATCTTTCACTTAGTTTGGCCGATAGTCGTTCGCACATTACAAAATACGACAATCCCCTGAAAGAATTCAGTGCGCCTTATTACGAAGGAATGGAGATCGGAGAAATCTGGGGATACCATATTGAGGGCTTGTTCGCGACAGATGAAGAAGCGGCTGCTTATCAGGAAGCTGTAGATAATAGTTTTGTATGTAAGAATATTCTTGAAACTGCTTCTCAGGACTACAGAGGCTTGAGAGCTGGTGATATGAAGTTCGCCGATCTGGATGGGAGCGGTCGGATTGACGATGGTGAGAAAACTGCAAATAATCGCGGTGATATGCGCGTGATCGGTAATTCACGCCCCAGATACACATATAGTGGAAATGTCGGTTTCAATTGGTTGGGATTTGACTGTTCAGCTTTCTTTCAGGGAGTAGGTAAACAAAATCGTTATCCGGGTGGCAATGCTATGTTGTTCTGGGGTGGATATGCCCGTCCTTATAGCTCATTTACTCCGATAGATCTTCCGGATAAAATTTGGTCGGAAGATAATCCGGATGCTTATTTTCCCAAGATGCGTGGATATTCTGCACAAGGAGATCGTTCGTTGGCAAAGGTGAATGATCGTTATCTACAGAATTTGGCCTATTGCCGTTTGAAGAATTTCACATTCGGCTATACACTACCTAAGGAGTGGACCTCAAAAGTAAAGATGGATCGTGTAAGATTCTATTTCAGTGGTGACAACTTGCTTACGTGGACCAAACTGAAAAGCAAATATATTGATCCGGAACAATTCTCGGCAGATGCTGATGCACGGGTTTATCCTTATGCCAAAACATTCTCCTTCGGATTGGATGTAACTTTTTAATAAACTTTTAAGAATATAGATGGATATGAAGAAATATATATATGCCTTTTCGTTGCTTTTATGCACCAGCAGCTGTGCTGATATGTTGGATCGCTTCCCATTGGATTCTCTTTCTCCGGAAACTTATTATAACAATGAGCAGGAGTTGAAGACCGCCACAAATAATTTTTATGGGATGTTTCCGGGAGCTCCGTCCGGATATGGTGAGAAAGAAGATGTAGTATGTACTTTCAACCTCTCTTCGGAGGTGCTCGGAACCCGTACCGTACCTACCTCCGGTGGTGGATGGGATTGGGGATATCTGCGGAATATCAATTTTTATCTGGAACACTCTTCCCGTTGTACCAATCAGCAAGTACGGGAGCATTATGATGGAATAGCCCGTTTCTTTCGTGCTTATTTTTATTTTGAAAAAGTGAAACGCTTCGGTGATGTTCCTTGGTGTGACAAAGCACTTCTCTCTGGCGATGAACAATTGAAGAAACCGCGTGATCCAAGAGCTTTTGTCATGGATAAAGTACTGGAAGATATTGATTATGCCATTGCACATATCTCTGATAAAGTAGAACTGTATCGGGTTACTAAATGGACGGCTATGGCTTTAAAGTCGAGAATATGTCTGTTTGAAGGTACTTTCCGCAAATACCATGGGATCGACGGCTCTGAAAAATTCCTGGATCTGTGTATTGAGGTATCTGATGATTTTATTAAAACAAGCCCTTATTCCATATATAAAGATGGAGAAAAACCTTATCGCGACTTGTTCTCTTCGATGAATGCCATAGCGCAGGAAGTGATTCTGGCGAGAGATTATGACAAAGAGAAGGGTGTTATGCATGAAGCCAATTACAATACAATGGCGCCTACCTATGGCCGTCCCGGTATGAATAAGAAGGTAGTGAACAGTTATCTGATGACTGATGGCAGCCGCTTTACCGATAAGGCAAATTACGAAACGATGGAATATTATGATGAAATGCAGAATCGTGATCCGCGCTTGACACAAACAGTTGTAAGCCCGGGGTATACGCGCATTAATAGTGATATTGTAGAGTCTCCGAATTTTAACTCTTCTGTTACCGGATATCAGATTATAAAATGGGTGACCGATGCTTCGGGTGACGGTTATTTAGGATCGTCCAACGATTACATTCTGTTCCGTTTGAGTGAAGTGTATTTGAACTTTGCTGAGGCTAAAGCCGAGCGGGGTACACTGACACAAAGTGATTTGAACAATTCTATCAAACACATCCGGGATCGTGTAGGGATGCCTAATATAGATATGGCGGCAGCCAATGCCAATCCTGATCCTTACTTGAGTGCGAAGGAAACCGGATATGTCAATGTATCCGGTGCCAATAAAGGAGTTATTCTTGAAATTCGTCGTGAACGCACCATCGAACTGATACTTGAGGGCTTCCGCTATTATGATATCATGCGTTGGAAAGAGGGCAAAACTTTTGAACAGCCTTTTAAAGGAATGTATTTCTCGGGACTCAACGAAGGAGAAGGCGAAAACAAGTTTGGAGTATTCGATATGAATGATGGAACGCTTCGCGATAATGCCAAGGTAGATATCTGTATTTATACAGGCAAAAGGCCGTCAGGAGCATTAGTGAAAAACATTCGTAAATTCTATAAACTTGGTGATGAGTTTAAATTGACTGACGGAACATCCGGAAACATCATTTGCCATGACATCGAAGATGAACCTCGTACATGGCGTGAGGATCGGGATTATTTCTATCCTATACCGGTTCAGGACCGGGTACTGACTAATGGAAATATTACGCAGAATCCGAATTGGATTGATGGATTGGATTTTTAAGAATTAAATAGGAGCCGTTTAATGGCGGCTCCTGTTTAACTAAATAATTGTTTAACTATTAATGAATAAACTTATGAAAAGTATTACTTTAATTGGAAAGAAAGTATTGTCAACCGTATTACTTTCTTTATGTGTAACAACAGGTTTTGGACAACATATTTTCAATGTTGATCCTGTACAGGCTGCAGAAATAGCAGCATTTATGAAACAGCCTTCAGCTGTAGAAGGAAAATGCAATGCAGAGGTTTTGGGAATTGTAACCACTGCTTCTGAATTTAGCTGGGATGATATTAATACATGGAAAAATGCGGATGGAAAGGTTTGGGCTGACGGAGCGACAGCAGATTATGCTCCTACTGTATTTGGTTTTGGATTCAAAAAAAATGCTCCTTACAATGGTGGAGCATCCTGGATTTGCTTAATTACTAATAAGGATGACGACAAATGGAATCCTGCTATTCCGGGAGTTGCTGATTTGAAAGGTAATTTTATACTTAGTAATTGTAATGCAACTACAGTAAAAATAGCCAATTCACAAATTAATACTATAAAAATATGTATGAATAACCCTACTGAGGATTGTTATATAAGTACAAAACGTAATTCGAATCTCGAACAGTTAGATATCAGCGGCTCTACCGGTAAGTTACGCCAGATTGAGGCGTACAAGAATAAATTTCGGGACGAAACTTCTCTTGTAGCCGATAATTTAGGAGAAAAAGTACTAATTGACTGGCTATTCAATATAGAGAACAATCTCTATACCTTTTCTACATTGCCTAAACATCCGGTAACCGGTGCTATCATAAAAACAGGTTATAAAGATCAATGGTTGGCTGCCGGAGGACTTCCTATCGGTGAGTATAATGAAAAAGAAAAGATATATGAAATTAAAATTGGAGATGATATAGATTTGTCACAAGAGTATGATATTGATGGAAAGATGACTGTCTATACCTGGAAGAATGAGGATGGGGAAACGATAGTACCGTCATCGGCTACGGCGGACGGATGGTTCTGTTTTGAAACAGATGATTTTGCAGGTAAAACTTTCCGTTGCGAATTGAGAAATGAATCATATCCACTCCTGGCATTAAATACAGTTTGGGTGAAGGTGGTTAAAGAATATAGTGGTACAGGTATTCGGAATGTGGATCAGGAAGTAGTTAAAGTAGGACCTAATCCAGCAGAAAATACATTGAATATTTATACTTCCGGTGTAAAAGCTGTTCGTATTTATTCTTTGACAGGTCTGTGTGTTAAGAATGTTTCTGATGTAACGAACGCAATTGATATTTCTGAACTTGCAGCAGGTTTGTATACTGTTAAGGTACTTACTTCGAACGGAGAAAAAGTTGCTAAGATAATAAAAAAATAAGAATATTGATTATGTGAAATATGGAAGATATATCAATTAGGTTATAATTGATATATCTTCTAAAATAAAGAAACGATTATGAAAAAATATCTACTTCTTTTAGTTGGAGCCTTATGCTTTTGTTTAAACATTGTTGCTCAGACTTATCCTAAAAAGGCTAATGTAATACGATTGCTTACTTATAATTCGCATTATTGTAAAGGAGGTACTGATCCAGGAAATATCAATAGTTATAATACACAACGGTTTGCTCTTGTGATTAAAACGCTTGATGCAGATATCGTTTCTTTACAGGAATTAGACAGTGCGGCTAATAGTCGTGGAAAACGTTATTTATTAAATGAAATAGCACAAGCTACAGGACTTAATTATACTCCGGTTTACGGCAAAGCGGCTAGTTACGATGGAGGTAGTATAGGATGTGGTACATTGGTAAAAAAGGATTTGACTATAACTAAAGTGAAAAAAATTCCTTTGCCGGGTGATGAGCCTAGAGTAGTGGTCAGAACGGATTTTGAAGATTTTGTCTTTATGAGCACTCATTTCGATTTGAATGATAATAAACGTATTCAGGGAGCGGGGATTATCAGTACTGAATTAGATTACATTCGTAAACCGGTTTTTCTGGCCGGTGACCTGAATGATTCACATCGTTGGGGAAATGGTGGAATTGCATTTCCTACTTTAATGAATTGTTTTGAAATAGCGAGTGATACGGAGGGTAATTCGATTCCGGGCAGGACAGATAATAGTGCACTTATCGATTATGTCCTTTTTCGGGATTATAACAACTCCGGAATAAAAGTGGTTGATACGCATATTGTAAGGAGTTTAACAATAAACGGATCAAATGTGGATCTAAAAGATGTTTCTGATCATTATCCGGTTTTTGTAGATGTAGAATTACCGGGTGCAACCGGAATAACAGACCAAGTGAAGAAAAATGTTCAATTGTACTATGATTCAGAACATGAGTCTATAACAATTTTGTCTTCAGAAGATATTGATAACGTAGAAATATATCAAATCACCGGACAAAAAATAAAAGAGGTATATGGTGAAAACACTGATAGAGTAAGTTTATCTGGTTTGAACAAAGGAATTTATTTGGTAAAGATTATAATTGGCAATAAATATATTGTAGAAAAAATAATGAAGAATTAACGGTAGAGCGGAGCTTATATTAGGAATAAAACTACTTTGGAGTTGTATTTTAATGATATGACTTCGATGGATACTGTAACTCTGCTTGTAGCAATCACTTAGTGATGTATAAGTTTGGTAAATAATTTATAGAAATATGATAACTCTGGATGTGATGGTTAAAAAAGTGATATCAACATTAGTATTCGTTCTGTCTGTTATTACGTTGTCTGCTCAGACATATTCCAAAGAGCCGGGAGTCATACGTATGATGACTTATAATGTAGCTTATTGTAGAGGGTTTGACGGATATCAGGATGGAAGTAAAACCGATAAGCAGAATACGGAACGGATTGGGAAGATAATCAAGGCACTTGATCCGGATGTTGTTGCTTTACAGGAATTGGATAGTGGCAATATAAATAAACGTTTCTTACTGGAAGAGATTCAAAAGGCTTCTGGCATAGACTACGAGGTTATTTATGGAATGAGTGATTTGGCTGACGTGGGAAATTATGGATTGGGTATTTTAATAAAAAAGAAATATCCAGTGTTGCAGGTCCGTAAATATAAGTTGCCGGGAACAGTGTACGGTTCCAATCCTCCGATTAAGAATAAGGATCGTTTAATGCTTCGCATTATGACCGACCGTTTTTATTTCATGTGTACACATTTGGATTTGAATGATGAGCAGAGAATCATTAGTGCCGGTATTATCAATAATGAATTGGAATATATGCGTAAACCTTCTTTTTTAGCTGGAGACTTGAATGATTCTCATCGATGGAATGGGGGAGCTTTTACAAATTACTTTAATGATACATGGGATTTATTTAGTACAACAGAATATACAATCAGCAATCCGAATAATAAAAATACTATAGATTATATTTTGTATCATGCTTACAACGGAGAAAGTCAGTATTCGGTCGTATCAACCCATGCGGTGAGAGGTATGCTGCAAATCCCCAATGAACCAACTCAGATACTGGTAGAGTATGCATCGGACCATGTACCTGTTATTCTTGATATCAGAGACAATAAATCAGTAGGAATAAGTGACTTGGAAGAAGATTCATTTTTTATTATCCAAAAAGAAAATAGTTTGTATGTTGACAAGTGTATGGAAGGCGATTTCTCTTATAAAATATATTCTATTTCAGGTGGCTGTATCAATATTGGAAGCGTGAATGAGAATCGTCAACTTATACCTATTGGGCAGTTACAAAAGGGAACTTACTTTTTGACTTTACATGCAACAGGTGGACACATGGTTTATAATCAAAAGTTTATAAAGTAGTAACACGAATGCTTCAGTCCGTTTGATTTATTGTGACTTAAATATTTAATATTATGCTAAAGATAGTTGTTTCATTTTTTATGTCGGTCCTTTTTATGGTGACTTTATCTGCACAAACATTTCCAAAGGAAAAGAAGGCAATAAGGATATTAACTTACAATACTCATTATTGTAAAGGAGCTACAGATCCGGGTGAGTTGACCAAGGATAATATTGAGAATCTTGGTAAAGTGATAAAGGCTTTGGATGCGGATGTGGTTGCTTTGCAAGAGTTGGATAGTGCTGCTGTAGGTAGAGGGGCGCGTTATTTGTTGAAAGAGATTGCTGATGCAGCTGGTAGCGGATATGTACCTTATTATGGCAATGCAGCTCCATTTGACGGAGGTAGTATAGGTTGTGGAGTATTGGTAAAGAATACGTTGCCCGTTAAGGGGATACAGGTCATTCATTTACCAGGTGATGAAACCCGGGCAGCGGTAGCTGTGGAATTGAAAAATTTTATATTTATAGGTACGCACTCAGATCTGAATGACGAGAAGCGTAGGGAAGGAGCTCAAATAGTTTGCGATTGGATCGGGAAAAAAAGTAAACCGGTATTTCTTGCCGGTGACTTGAATGATTCTCATCGCTGGCCCAATGGTGGTGTTGCATTCCCGGTGTGGATAAAGTACTTTGATATTATTAGTGATACTACAGGAAATTCTATCCCGGGACGAACAGACTCCGAAGCTCTAATTGATTATGTCCTGTTGCTGAAAAACAGAAAAGCTTCAAAAATAAAAGTTCTCCGGACACACATTTTACGTACTGTTTCGGTGGATGGTAAGAGTGTGGATACAGCTACTGTGTCCGATCATTATCCCGTTTTTGTAGATGTGAAGTTCTAAAAATAATAGTTGTCCGATAGCAGGTCTCTCCCCCTTACGAGTAAAAATATCTCGTAGAGACACTTGCATGATCTTAATTAATTAAAATATATGCTGATGCGAAGAATCCTCTTACTTTTTTTTACATCCATGGTAATGTATGGATGTTCAATGTCTACTGAATCTGATCAACCTGTTAGTGAATTAGCAGAACGGTTATTGCCGGACAATAATTCTTCTTCCTTCGTCTTCGAGAAGCTTTCTTCGGATTCCGACTTTTTTGAACTGGAGCAGGCTGCAGATGATAGAATTATCATCAGGGGGAATAATGGTGTATCTATAGCGCGGGGATTGAATCATTATTTGAGGAATTATTGCCACAAATCGGTTTCGTGGTGTGGCAATAACTTATCAGAGTTACCCGTGCCCTTGCCACCGGTTAGAGAAAAAGTGAGAGTTACGGCTTCTTTTCCCTATCGTTATTATTTGAATTACTGTACATACAGTTATTCCATGGCTTTTTGGGATTGGGAACAATGGGAGAAAGAGATAGACAGAATGGCACTTCAAGGTATCAATATGCCGCTGATGGCTGTGTATAGTCAGTATGCGGTATGGCAGAATACGTTGCGGAGATTAAACTTCAGTGAAGATGACATACGCAAGTTTTTGCCGGGAGCAGGTTATGAAGCCTGGTGGTTAATGGGAAATCTTGAAGGTTTTGGTGGTCCGGTAACTCCGGAATTTATAGCACGACAGACCGATTTGCAGCAGAAGATGTTGAAGCGAATGAGGGAGTTGGGAATGAAGCCCGTGTTTCAGGGATTCTATGGTATGGTTCCGAATGCATTGAAAGAAAAATTTCCCGATGCCCGCATTAAAGATCAGGGGATATGGGGTACTTACCAACGGCCTGCATTTCTGGATCCTACCGATCCACTTTTTGATAAACTTGCTGCTATCTATTATGAAGAGCAAAAGAATTTATTCGGTGAAGCACAGTTCTTTGGTGGAGACCCTTTTCATGAGGGAGGAACCTCTGAGGGAATTAATGTGAAACTTGCTGCGCAAAAGATATTACAGGCTATGCGAAAAGTAAATCCGCAGGCTGTGTGGGTATTACAGGGATGGCAACACAATCCGGTAAAAGAGTTAATGGAGGGGTTGAAGCCCGGTGAAACCATTATTCTGGATTTGATGGCTTGCGAACGCCCGCAATGGGGGGGAGTTAAAACTTCCATGTTCCACAAGCCGGAAGGACATTGGAATCATCAATGGATATGGTGCGCTCTGCCCAATTTCGGAGGAAAAACAGGATTGCATGGTAAGATGAGTAGTTATGCGTCAGGACCAGTCTTTGCCAAACACCATCCGATGGGGAAAAACATAAGTGGTATTGGCACGGCTCCCGAAGGAATAGGGACCATCCCGGTTGTCTATGATATGGTGTATGATATGGCCTGGCGAACGGACAGCATTCATATTCCTCAATGGCTTGACAATTACACCTATTATCGGTATGGGACAGAGGATAACAATTGTAACAAGGCCTGGAAATTATTATCCGAAACAATCTACGAATGTCATAATGAGTTGGGAGGTCCTGTAGAGTCTTATATCTGTGCCCGTCCTTCTGATACCATTCAGCATGTATCTACCTGGGGAAATGCCGTGATGTTTTATGATCCGATGAAGGTGGTAAAAGCGTGGGATCTTCTTTATCAATCGCGTAAGAGATTTAATCATTCGGATACGTATGAATACGATTTAACGGATGTCACTCGTCAGGTTTTGTCCGATTATGCCAAATATCTGCATGAAAGAATGGTGCTGGCATTTCAGAAAAAAGACAAAGAACGTTTTATGGAATATAGTGGCAAGTTCCTGAATATTATAAAGGATGAAGACCGGTTGCTATCTACGCGTAAGGAGTTTATGTTGGGTACGTGGCTGGCAGAAGCAGAAAAGGCAGGGTGTACACCGGAAGAGAAGAGACGCTTTGTTACCAATGCCAAGAGGCTGATTACGACCTGGACGGATACTGATTCGGATTTGCATGACTATGCTAACAAAGAATGGAGTGGTTTATTGATCGATTTTTATCTTCCTCGCTGGGAGGCTTATGTGACATACAAAACCAGTTTGCTATATGGAAAGAAACTGCCGTATCCGGATTATTCCAAAATGGAACAGGAATGGGTACTTACTAATTCAACTTATCTTTCGCGGGTGAATCCTGAAGGAACCATAGCCGTTGTTGAAGATCTATATAAACGTTACCATACCGAAATAGAACAAAATTATCAGAAAAATTGAAAAACAAGTATATGATGATAAAAATGAGTATATCCCGGTTGTTATTTTGCAGTAGTTTATTCCTGTCGGGAATATCTGTGTTTGCTCAGGAACTTCCTTATAAGCAACCCAATCTGCCCATAGAGGAGAGAGTGAATGATCTTTTAAGTCGTATGACTCTGGAAGAGAAGGTTGCACAGATCAGACATATCCATTCCTGGAATATATTCAATGGACAAACATTGGATACAGAGAAACTGAAAGCCTTTTCTAAAGGAATGAGTTGGGGATTTGTAGAGGGTTTTCCGCTTACAGGTACAAATTGCCGGAAAAATATGCAATTAGTACAGAAGTTTATGGTAGAGAATACCCGGCTTGGTATACCTGTATTTACAGTTGCGGAGTCGTTGCATGGTTCTGTACATGAAGGTTCTGTCATCTATCCTCAGAATGTGGCTCTTGGTAGTACGTTCTCTCCGGAACTGGCCTATCGTAAAGCTGCAATGATAACGAAAGATCTGCATGCCCAGGGGATGCATCAGGTATTGGCTCCTTGCATTGACGTAGTACGCGATTTACGCTGGGGGCGTGTGGAGGAATCTTTTGGAGAGGACCCGATTCTTTGTGGTCTGTTTGGAATTGCAGAGGTAAAGGGATATATGGATAATGGCATTTCGCCAATGCTGAAACATTACGGACCACACGGCAACCCTCTTAGTGGTTTGAATCTGGCTTCTGTAGAATGCGGGCTCCGTGATTTACACGAGGTATATCTTAAACCTTTTGAAATGGTGATTCGGAATACATCTGTCCTGGCGGTAATGTCTACCTATAATTCATGGAACCGTATTCCTAATTCTGCTTCTCATTATTTGTTAACTGAAGTACTTCGTAATCAGTTTGGATTTAAGGGATATGTATATTCTGATTGGGGAGCGATTGAAATGTTGAAAACATTGCATTATACAGCCCATAATTCGGAAGAAGCAGCCATGCAGGCTTTTACTGCCGGACTTGACGTAGAAGCTTCCAGTAACTGCTATCCGTTATTGGCTGATCTTATTAAAGAAGGCAAACTGGATGAAGAGATTCTGAATGAATCTGTCCGCCGGGTATTGTATGTGAAGTTTAAAATGGGGCTTTTTGAAGATCCTTATGGTGAACAATACGCTCATTGCAAGATGCATCCGCAGGAAGGAGTGCAGCTTTCAAAAGAGATAGCAGACGAATCTGTAGTATTACTGAAAAATGAAAACGGACTTTTGCCACTAAATGCCGAAAAGTTAAGATCGGTAGCAGTAATCGGACCTAATGCCGACCAGGTGCAATTTGGTGATTATACATGGAGCCGTAATAATAAAGACGGAGTGACTCCATTGGCTGGAATCAGACAGCTGTTGGGGGACAAAGTAACGGTGCGTTATGAAAAAGGGTGTAGTCTGGTCTCTCTGGACACCAGTGGGATAAAGAAGGCGGTTGAGGTAGCCCGGCAAAGTGAGGTAGCCATTGTTTTTTGTGGTAGCGCCAGTGCCGCTTTGGCTCGTGATTATAAAAGCTCCACTTGCGGAGAGGGGTTTGACTTAAATGACTTGAACCTAACCGGAGCACAGAGCCAGTTGATAAAAGAGGTTTATGAAACCGGAACACCTGTAGTGCTGGTCTTAGTAACCGGTAAACCTTTTACTATTTCCTGGGAAAAGAAACATATACCGGCCATTTTGACACAATGGTATGCAGGAGAACAAGCCGGAAATTCGATTGCTGATATCCTTTTTGGCAAAATTTCTCCTTCGGGCAGGCTTACTTTTTCTTTCCCCCAGAGTACGGGACATTTGCCTGTTTATTATGACTATCTTCCTTCTGACAAAGGTTTTTATAAAAATCCCGGAAGTTATGAAACTCCGGGGAGAGATTATGTTTTCTCCAGTCCCGATCCTTTGTGGGCGTTTGGGCATGGGCTTACTTATACATCCTTTGTATACAAGTCTATGGAAACGGATAAGGAACACTATGATCCAACTGACACGATATATGTAAAAGTAGATATAAAAAATACTGGGAAAAGAAATGGTAAGGAAGTGGTTCAATTGTATGTGCGTGACAAAGTGAGTACGGTGGTCACTCCTGTTAAGCAGCTTCGTGATTTTGAAAAGGTATTGGTTGAGGCTGGAAGTACCCGGACTGTCCGGTTGAAAGTTGCCGTGAAAGATTTGTATATTGTTGATGCCGGAGACAGGAGGATAGTTGAACCCGGCGAGTTCGAACTGCAGGTAGGAACTGCTTCTGACAACATCCTTCAAAGAAAAACGGTGATAGTAGGTGATTTTGAACGTTCGGCTTCTGCTGAAGGTATGAAAGTAGCTAAAAGTAGCAAGAATATTTCTATTCATGGTGAAGTGCGTGATGTACAGGCTACTCTGATTGCTGGTGTGAATATCTATGCCGGGAGTTCAGGAAAACTATTGGGGCAGAGTGATGATAAAGGGCAGTATCGGATTGATGCGGGAAACCATGAGATTTTGGTTTTTAGGAAAAAAGGATACCAATCTTTGGAAGTTCCTGTAGACAATTTAGGAATTATCAATGTCCGTATCAATTATGGAGAAAATTAAATGAATTGTTATTATCAATAAAACTTAGAATATATGCGAATTAAATCTTTTTATCTGATACTCTTTGTCTTGGTGACATTATTCTCCTGTGAGAACAAAAATGAAGTGAAATCTTACAATGAAGGGCTTCATATTGTGCCCGAGCCTAAAATGATAGAGCAACAAACCGGTGAATTTACATTAACATCTCAAACTGCTTTTGTTACTGATAATGATAGTCTAAAAACGGTTGCCGGCTATTTTGCGGAAAAGATACAACACTCTACCGGACATCGTCCTGATATTGTGAAAGAAGCAAAAGATAACTGTATCCGATTGACTCTGAATCCTGCTTTAAGTATGAAGGACGAGGGATATAAGCTCATTGTTACTCCCCGTGAAATCTCTGTTCAGGCAAAGTCTGCACACGGTATCTTCTATGCTATGCAGACTGTAATGCAACTTCTGCCTGCAGAGATTGAAAGTGAAGAACCGGTGAAAGATGTTGCATGGACACTTCCTTGTGTTGTAATAGAGGATGAACCGGCTTATCCTTATCGGGGAATGATGCTTGATGTTAGCCGGCACTTTCATGATGTGGATTTTGTGAAAAAACAATTGGACGTGATGGCAATGTTTAAGATAAATCGTTTCCATTGGCACCTTACGAATGATCATTTGTGGACGATTGAAATAAAGAAATATCCGAAACTGACTGAAATAGGTTCTATCCGTCACAATGCCGATGGTACCATTCATCAAGGTTACTATACACAGGAACAAATAAGAGAGGTAGTGGCTTATGCTGCCGAACGGTTTATTACTGTTATCCCGGAAGTAGAGTTACCGGGGCATGCCTTGGCTGCTTTGACTGCTTATCCGGAGTTGTCTTGTACCGGAGGTCCTTTTCAGCTTAGAAACAAATGGGGAGTAGAGGAAAATGTGTATTGTGCGGGCAATGAGCAGACTTTTAAGTTTCTTGAAGATGTATTGGAAGAGGTGATCCCATTGTTTCCGGGAAAATACTTCCATATCGGAGGAGATGAATGTCCGAAAAAGAAATGGAATGCTTGTCCGAAATGTCAGAAACGCATACGGGATGAGAAGTTGAAAGATGCACATGGACTGCAAAGTTATTTTGTACATCGTATTGAGAAAGTACTTCTTGAACACGGAAAGAGTATGATAGGCTGGGACGAGATACTTGAAGGAGGTTTGGCTCCTACGGCTACAGTGATGTCATGGCGTGGAGAAGAGGGGGGAATAGAAGCCGCCTCTATGGGACATGATGTCATCATGACTCCTGCCAAATGGTTGTATCTTGATTTTGGGCAGGGTAATATTGAGGTAGAACCTATTGCGATTAATTTTACAACACTACTGAGCAAAACATATAACTATAATCCTGCTTCGGAGAAAATACCGGCAGATTTACGTTCCCATGTTCTGGGTGCCCAGGGTAATATGTGGACGGAATATGCCACTACTCCGGATTATACCGAATACCTGCTTTATCCCAGAATACTGGCAGTAGCCGAACTGACCTGGACTCCTTTGGAGAAGAAGGATTATGCCTCCTTTGAACGCAGGTTAAATAACCAGTTGGTACGTCTGGATGAACATCACATCAATTATCATATTCCACTGCCGGAAGGTCCGATGGCAGATCGTGTTGCTATTGTCGGAACAGATACACTGAGCTTTTCGAACAGTCGTAATCTGCCAATGGTCTATACGCTGGATGGAAGTGAACCAACGATACACTCGACAGTTTACAATGACCCTATTATTGTCAGTGATAATCAAGTGATACGTATTGCTACTTTTTTGCCTTCGGGCAAGATGAGCAGAACCCGGGTGATTGAAGTAGTGAAAGAAGATTTACTTCCGGCATACAAAGATGATACGAAACCCGGCATACAGTTGACACATGCCGATGGAGATTTTTATTATGTAAAGGATACAGAAAATGCTGTATGGAAAGAGTCTAAGGCAGTAACGGATTTCGAATTAAAACCGGTTTTGGAAGATAAAGGGGCATTTTGTTATTCTGGATATTTTGAGGTTCCCTGTGATGGAGTCTATTATTTGTCAACCGAAATGGATGAACTTCAGGTAGACGGGAAAGTTGTATTGAGCAATGATGGTAAGCTGATACGTCATTCTCATAGCCGGACTTCCCTTGCTTTGCAGCAAGGAAAACATGCATTCCGTCTGTTGTTTATTAATAATAATATCGGAGGGTATCTCCGTGTGTGGAACAATAAAGGTTTTATTATAGGACAAAAAGGTGAAGAGTTGAAATTACCGGTTTCATTTACACATTGAGTGTGAGTTGTTTTTAGGATAATAAAGGAGAGCTACTTTTTTCAATCGGGATAAAAGTAGCTCTTTCTTTTATAAATCTTTATTTAGAGGCATCCTTTTTCTGAGAATAATTTTATTCCTTTGCAGAAAATTTTATTCAAAAAGACTATGAGAAGTTTTGCCTCTGATAATAATTCCGGTGTGCATCCTGCTGTAATGGAAGCACTGATGCAGGCTAACCGGAATCATGCACTGGGTTATGGTGATGATCCATGGACAGAAGAAGCGGTCCGGAAAATTAAAGAAACCTTTACTGCCGATTGTGAGCCTCTGTTTGTATTTAATGGTACGGGAAGTAATGTGGTTGCTTTGCAACTAATGACAAAGACTTACCATTCGATTCTTTGTGCTGAAACAGCCCATATATATGTAGATGAATGTGGTGCTCCGGTAAAGATGACCGGTTGTCAGATTCGTCCGGTAGCTACACCGGATGGCAAACTTAACCCTGAACTTATTCTTCCTTATCTTCACGGTTTTGGCGATCAGCACCACTCGCAGCCAGGTGCTGTTTATCTCTCTCAGTGTACCGAACTGGGTACTGTTTACACACCTGAAGAATTAAAAGCTATTACCTCATTGGCACATCAGTATGGAATGCGCGTTCATATGGATGGTGCACGTATTGCAAATGCTTGTGCTGCCCTCAATCTCTCTCTGAAAGCATTGACGGTAGATTGTGGTATTGATGTTCTTAGTTTCGGTGGAACCAAAAACGGTTTGATGATGGGAGAGTGCGTTGTTATCTTTGATGATACATTAAAAGCGGAAGCAAGATTTGTACGGAAACAGTCGGCTCAATTAGCTTCAAAAATGCGTTATCTCTCTTGTCAGTTTACCGCTTATCTGACGAATGAGCTTTGGTTGAAGAATGCTTCTCATGCCAATGCCATGGCTCGTAAACTTTATGAGGCTTTGAAAGATTTTCCGGGCGTTTGTTTTACTCAAAAGATGCAGAGTAATCAATTGTTTTTGACGATGCCTCGTTCGGTAATAGACAGAATGCTTCAATCCTATTTCTTCTATTTCTGGAATGAAGGGAATAATGAAATTCGCCTTGTCACCTCATTTGATACAACAGAAGAGGATATTGACCAATTTATTCATCTGCTAAATATCTGATAATAACTTATTTTTGAGCAGGGAGGGAATAAAACAGGTTCGTCTGACAAATAACCGGTTTGTTAATATTGTTAATGTGTTTTTTTAACCCTTTGGGCTTGCTTTGCATAAGTGTACATTTTAGCATAGTAAGAATGTACAATATAGTATGGCAAAAGTGTACAATTAACACTCGGATAAGTGTACACTCTTGCCTGTCTTTAAACAGGAGGTTTATATTCGTTATAAATCAATAGATTACATCAGAATAAACGTTTATATTCTCTCTCACATTTCTGCTTGAAAAAATCCGGTGATTACTTTTTTGATAACTACATATTTATCGGATAAACTATAAAACAAAGGTTCGGGCCTTCACAGGTACGAACCTTTTTCATGATAACCTAATAAACTAACCTTTTGTACCTTTATTTATATTCCTGTTGCTGTACGTAGGGGAACAAATCTATAGCCTTTTTTCTTGAGAGCTTTTATCATTGTTTCTAAATAATTATTGTAGAATTTGTCTGTTCGCAAGTCGGATGTTCCAAGGTGTATTAGCAGTAAATGTCCATTTAGACCTTCTTCTTTTTCTAACTGCATGATTCTTTCATAAATCATTTTACTGCTTTTGTAGTTTTTCATATCCGGGGTAGTATAGTCTGCATTGCTGCCACTCCCCGGAGTGAAATTGATAAGTTGTATACCCATGGCTTTTGCCCATGCTGCTATCTTTTTATTATAGTATTCATAGGGAGGAATGTAGAGTGGGGCATCTTTGTACTTAATTCCTGCTTCGCTGAGTGTTTCATAACTTTTCAGCATATCTTTTTCAAACTCCTCACGTGTGACGAGGAGTGAATCTCGATTCTCCCAGGGGCTATATAGTAAATGTCCATAACTATGACTGCCGATGTAATGTCCTTCTGCTTTTAGTTTTTGTACTACTTGCGGGTAAAGTTCAAAAAACTCACCGGTGAAAAAGAAAGCTCCTTGTATTTTCTGTTTATTCAATATACGAATGATGGCATCAGCTCCATCTGCCTTATTGGCTGCTGTAAAAATAAGTGTGAGTTGCTTTTGAGAAGGGTCAGTACGTATAATACCTCCTTCGCTATAGATGTTTTTATCATTGTCGGATTGGGCTTGTCTCATTCCTTCTTTTTGAAGGGCAGACAAATAATAGGTCAGGCTGGCAGTTCCATCCATTGTCGGTTCGTTGGTAGAATAGTCGTGTGTGCTGTCATGGTATACCATTGTGCCAGGTTGGAAGCGTTGATAAGTTTCTCCGGTGGAAATGTTTACTCCTCTCAAACTGTTGAATATGTTGGTATAAACAGGACCGTCAACAAGTCCGCCAGTCGCGTTTCCTGTGTTGTTGGTAAAGTAGGAAGAGTGAGGTTCTGAAGGATAATCCCCATATAAAGGGAGTTCTACAATCATGCTGCTTCCCCAGGGGTTACAACCAAATAGCCAGTCGCGCAGAGAGGCTTCCATCTCCTCGTATGTAGAATCTCTGGTAACTTCTCTATACAATCTGCATTGAGTTAACATGGCTGTGGTAAGATTATTGGAACACCAGATAGCAGGGATGCCGTATAGGAATGGATTTTGCCGGGCTTTTTCATAAGTACGTTGAAGTCCGGTACGGATATTGCGGATGAATTCTTCATTCAACCGTGTATTGTTTTCAGTTTTTGCCAACCAGTAATGCCCCATGTTCATAAATGGATACCATTGATAATGTCTGGCGCTGTCTGCGCCCATCCAGGGAGTTACCGGTTCACGTCGTCCATATTCTATAGCTTGTTGCAGGTATCTATTGTTTTGGGTTGATTTATATAATTCAATAGCTGCCAACTCCATATCGTCTGTCCAGTTATCTTCTTCGTAGATATAGGGCGAACGGACAGAGGCAGTCTGGCAGACTCCTGGCTTTTTTATGCCTTCTTCATAGGCGGCATCGGCTTTCTTTTCAATCTCTTGAGCAAATTCCGGATAAAAGTCTTTTAAAATTCGGGCACCTAATGCAAAGCAAGAAGCAAATTTCCCGGCAGTGCTGGCTATGCCTGTTGTTGCATTCGTAAATTCACCGCGCACCTGTTTTTCACCACTACAGAAATAAACCGGTCTTCCTTTTCCGGGGCCATAGCCATAGTCTACCTTGTCATGATTGGGCAATCGCATACTGGCATGGTCGCGATCATCGGCAATTTGGTTGTACATTTCTCCGGTAGTCGGATTCATTCTGTTTAGCCAGTTGAGTCCCCATTTTATTTCGTCTACAATATCAGGAATTCCATTCGCCTTTCGGTGTCCGTTCGCATCGTAATAATCACTAAATGCTTCTGGATTTTGTTGGTAAGCAAACATCATTTGATAAATGGCATTGGCTGAAGTAGTAGTGTATTGAAGATAATCAGCTGCATCATGCCAACCTCCGCGTACATCGATTTTTGTTCCGTCTTTGGTGGGATGGCAGATGATATATCCGTCATCCATATGGCAACTATCTTTTAGGTATGGATTATAACCACAACGTTGCTGGCGCATATAGTTAAGTAAAAAATCGGCTGTTCCATTGTATACCTGATTATTTATCGGGAAATGAGGAGACTGGGTATTACCGGCTTTTAGATAATAGGTACCGGGATGATTAAAATCACTGAAATCTATTCGAAATGTGCTTTTCATACTCCCAAGTGTACCTGTTGGCTGGATGGATGTAAATGTAGATACCGTTTTTCCAGTGAAGAGATCGATAAGTGAACACTCTTTTACACTGGCATCTTCTTCACTTAGGAATACTGCTACTTTTTTTGATTCAGGCAGATAACCAAGCTGATTGATCCGAATCCATTCGTCTGCCCGTACGGTAATGGCACAGAGAGTGAATACAACAATAGATATCCAATGTTTTAGCTGCATATTGGGGGAATATTTGCTTAAGGTTAAAGATGCGTTAAGTTGTATAATGCAAATAAAGCAGATTAATTTAACTTTAGAGACAAATTCTTTGATTTATTAATAACTATTTAGTGTTGTTGATCTATTTTTAATATTAAACGTGCGCTGGTTTTTGATGTAATATATGAACATAAATGTAGTAAAGGTATCAATGAGATATATTAAAGAAAACTATTATCTTTATAATAATAAGGGATTTGGTCCTTTGTCTGATCGTTGATTTAAAGAATATAAATTTTTAAGATGTCCGGAAAAGAAGAGATTAAATATTAGTGGTTTTCTAAACTTATTTATATATTTACCCTCTTAAATATCAAGGTGCAAACTTATGGCAAACAATCTACTATTAATCCCTGACAATGGGCCTATGAACAGTTACTTATGGCTTTTTATTTTATTGATTATATTATTTATAATCATATTTTATTTATTATATCGACTTCATCATTTAAAGAAAATTGTTGCGAGAAACAGGGATTATCGTCATTTTCTGTCTGATATATTAGATAATCTTCCTTTTCCTATCATGGTAAAAGATATCCGGAATGAATTTCGTTATGCTTATTGGAACAAAGAATCGGAGGTCCAATCGGGGATCAAACGTGAGAAAGCGATAGGGTACAATGATTATGATATTTATGGAGAGGAGAGAGGGCGACATTATCGGAGCATTGATGAAGAGTTAGTCAGAATAGGAAAGCCTTATCGGTCTGAAGAGCGGTATTCAACTACAGATGGTGTAATACATGACACAATTGTAATGAAATCGATTCTTTCCTGGGAAGCATTAGGTAAATGGTTGTTGGTAGCTCGTTGGGACGTTAGTCAGTTGAAAAAATATGAAAGAGAGATTACGGCAGCTAAAGAAGAGTTAGAAGAAGCGATTAAAAAGCAGAGCCTTGCATTAAAGAGTATCGACTTTGGACTGATCTATATTGATAAAACTTATAGAGTGCAGTGGGAGGAGACAACGCACATCAAGAGTCTGGTACCGGGTAGACATTATACTCCGGGATTAATTTGTTATCAAACCAGTGCCCTGAGAGACAAACCTTGTGAACATTGTGCATTTAAGGAGGCCATAGAACAGGGGATAATTGTTCGTCATACCATTCGCATCGATAAGGTTGATTTTGAAGTGACGGCTACTCCTGTATATGCTACGGGTGGAAAAGAGGTGATAGGCGGACTATTGCGTTTTGAAGATATTACAGAAAAGCTGAAGATAGAACAAGACTTGCGGGAGGCGAAAGATAAAGCAGAGGAATCTAATAGGTTAAAATCCGCTTTTCTGGCTAATATGAGTCATGAGATACGTACTCCTCTTAATGCGATTGTAGGGTTCTCTGATATGATTTGTCAGATAGATGATCCGGCAGATAAACAGGAGTATATGAAGATTATTATTGCAAACAACGAACTGTTATTACAACTTATTGATGATATTCTGGATCTATCGAAGATTGAAGCAGGTACAATGGATTTCTCCTATTCCGTTACTGACATTAATGAACTGATGGGCAATATATGCCATCAGATGGAGCAGAAAGACCACTCTCCGGAAGTGCAGATCTCTTTTATAGAGAAAGCGCCTGCTTGTGTGATTAATACAGACAGGGTACGTTTGTCTCAGGTGATGATTAATTTAATGAGTAATGCAATGAAGTTTACTGAGCGGGGAAGTATTTCTATTGGATACCGCATAAGTGAAGCAAAGGATGAAATATATTTCTTTTGTAAAGATACCGGTATGGGCATTGCTGCGGATAAACTGGAGCTGGTCTTTGAGCGTTTTGTGAAACTGAATGCTTTTGTGAAGGGAACCGGATTAGGGCTGGCGATTTGTCGGGTCATTGTAGAACGTTTAGGAGGAACTATTGGCGTTGATTCGAAAGAAGGAGAGGGAGCCTGTTTCTGGTTTCGTATTCCGGTTATTTTTGTTTCATAAAGAGTAGAGTCTGAAGATTTATTAAAAAATGAATCCAAATGCTGTGTTGGCGTGTTATTTGTGAACGTTTAAAGTAGTAGAACGTTTAAATATATAAAAGCATGGCTTATATAGATTATTATAAAATTCTTGGAGTAGACAAAAGTGCTTCTCAAAGTGATATTAAGAAGGCTTTTCGAAAGTTGGCCCGCCAGTATCATCCGGATTTGAATCCAAACAATCCAGGTGCAAAGGATAAGTTTCAGGAGATCAATGAGGCAAATGAAGTGTTGAGCGACCCGGAGAAGCGTAAGAAATACGATGAATACGGTGAACACTGGAAGCATGCCGATGAGTTTGAAGCTCAGAAACGTGCTCGTCAACAGGCTGGTGGTAGTGGTGGATTCTCCGGCTTTGGAGGAGGTGATGATAATGCGTATTGGTATTCTTCGGATGGTCAGGGATTTTCCGGAACCGGAGGCGAAGGGTTCTCTGATTTCTTTGAATCTATGTTTGGAGGTCGCGGTAGAGGAGGCCGTAGCAGTGCGGGATTCCGTGGGCAAGATTTTAACGCAGAACTTCATCTCTCTCTTCGTGATGCTGCAGAGACTCATAAACAGGTATTGACGGTGAATGGTAAGAATGTACGTATCACTATTCCTGCTGGTGTAGCCAATGGACAGGTTATCAAACTGAAAGGGTATGGTGGTGAAGGCGTTAATGGGGGGCCTGCCGGCGATTTGTATATCACGTTTGTGATTCCTGAAGATTCTGTGTTCAAACGTTTAGGCGATGATCTTTATATCGATGTTCCGTTGAACCTTTATACAGCTGTATTGGGAGGTGAACAGGAAGTTGATACACTGAATAGTAAAGTGAAACTGAAAGTGAAACCTGAAACACAGAACGGTACGAAGGTACGGTTGAAGGGGAAAGGTTTCCCTGTTTATAAGAAAGAAGGACAATTTGGCGATTTGATAGTGACCTATAATGTCAAAGTGCCTACTAACCTGACAGATAGGCAGAAAGAGTTGTTCCGGGAATTACAGAGTATGAACTAAAAAAATCAGCACTATGCAGACCGAATTAATTATAGTCAGTGAATATTGTCACAAATGCCATATTGAGCCCTCTTTTATAGAGTTATTACAGGAGGGTGGATTGATTGAAGTACATATCGAAGGTGGCGAACACTATCTGCTTGTGTCACAGCTTCCGGAGGTGGAACGTTATAGTCGTATGTATTATGACCTGTCTATCAATATGGAGGGTATTGATGCCATTCATCATCTATTGGAAAGGATGGAGAGTATGCGTAAAGAAATCAATTCGCTTCAAAGCCAGCTTTTGGTATACAGAAGACATGGCCTGGAAGAAGTAGAATGGTAATGAAAGTTGGAGATTAGTTCCTATATGAACTAAATTTCTGCCGGTTATATAAAACAAAAGCTCCGTCTTATTTGAACGGAGCTTTTGTTTTATATAACCGGAACTCATATTTATGAGTGTGTAAACTGAACGTTTTCAAGCATATCGTCTAAATCCTGTTGGGCAGCTTCATCATTAATCAGCATAACGAACGCATATATTGTTTTCTTTTCAGGAGAGAAATAATAAAGAACAGTTTGCAGTATTTCATAACCTTCTTCATCAGGTGCACCGAAATGCTGCATATTGTCAGTTTTTATAAAATTCAAACCATTGATTGTAAGTGTACTGCGCTTATAATCTTTTGATGGCTCATTTTGGGCATTTCGTGGAATACTGAGAGATAATTTTTTATTGTATTCGTATATTTCGTCTGTATCATATTGTGAAACAGTGATTATAAGGTGATTGGTAGCATTGGTCCAACGTTGTTGAAGTAATATTGTTTCATTATCTTGGCGGGTAGTTTCTGCCGTCTGCCAGTTGGAAGGATAACGAAGCTGTATGCCTGCCTTTTCACTACTGAAGTTTAACCACGTATCTGAGGCGGTAAAAGGAGCGTAAGGTGGTAGTTGATCTTTGCTGGTGATACGTTTGCTTATGGGTTGTTCTTTCTGATTTTCATACTCTTCCGATTCATTGGATTCACCGGTAAGATAAGCTTGTACGAGTCCGTTATCCCATTCGTGACGCAAATCCTGATAGTCGGAGGGAACATTTTTGTTGAGGACCAGAAGTCCTATAAGGTATATCAATAAGATTCCGGCTTCTCCTCCCATCGTATAGTATTTTTGCAACTTTAGTCTCTTTTCGTTGAGTGCCATTACATAGACGAAACCTAAAATGAATCCACTGATTAATCCTCCTATATGGGCGGCATTATCTATACCTTCTTTTAATCCGTATATCAGATTGTAACCAACGAAAATCAATATGCTTGAAAGTAATGCATTACGTTGTGCTTTCTCTATATGATGGAAACAAAGAAATGCCAGAAATATTCCGTATAGACCAAAGATTGCTCCGGAGGCTCCGGCGCTTATTGTTTCGGCATGCCAGAAGAGGCTGGACACTGCGGAGCAAAGTCCTGTTAATAAGTAAGCGGCAAACATACGTCGTGTTCCGAGTATCGGTTCGAGCAGCACACCGATGTAAACCAACGCATACATATTCATCAAAATATGAATGATGCCTATATGTACAAAATTGCAAGTAAGTGTACGCCACCAGCTACCGGTTAGTGTAAGTGGTCCGAAATCGGCTCCCCATTGTAGTAGTTCGAGGGTTTTAGGTTCAAACAGGTTGACACCGGAGAGAGTCATAAGAATAAAAACGAGCACATTAATGCCCAGTAGAATGGGAGTAGCTATAAAACCTTTGTGTGGGAGAAACATCGAATTTCGTTCTTTCTTTTCTTCGTTGACGTCGTCGGATCGGATCAGTTGTTCTTCTTGTTGGTCAGAGTTCATTGCCATGTGATGTGTGATGTTAATTATTATTGCTCAAAAATACGGAATAAACCTGTAAAGTGAAGATTATAGAAGTAATATATTTATTACTTTATGGCAGGGTAGGTTGGGTATGAAAAGGAGGGTGTGTCAATAAAGTAAATTAACCATCATTAAAACGCAGATTAACGCTAATTTACGCAAAGATTAAATTAAATCCGCGGTCATTTGTGTTAATCTGCGTTTCTAAAGTTACATATTGATAACTTTCTCAGACTTTTGCCTCACCTTCCTTATTCTTAAATTGATTGCTGTTTATTTTCTGTAGTAAGCCAAATCGTCTTTATCGAATTTACGAATAAAGTTGATATGTTTTTCTACTTCACTTTCAGCATAACGTACATATACTTGTGCAGATGTTCCGAAAAGTTCAGCGTTCTTTGAAGCATCCTGTACGAGCAAGTGTCCCATAATGATGTGAGCAGCCATTTCTACCAGGCGACGTGCGCAGAAGTCGAGTAATTCCTGGTCTTTAGCCTCTGTAATCTGAGCAACACAAGCGGCGTATTTGCTTGCCATTGTTTTCAGGCGGTTGTGCAAGCCTTCCATTTCGGGAGCTACCGGCATGTTCTCGTACTCTTTGATACGATTGAGGTAGGCACCGGTAGTCACGTAACGGATAGCGGCTACTACCTGCAATTGAGTAGTTCCTTCGTAGATGGAAGTGATACGTGCATCACGATAAATACGTTCGCAGGCATAATCTTTCATAAAGCCCGATCCCCCATGTATCTGGATACAGTCATAAGCATTCTGATTGGCAAATTCACTACCCATACCTTTACCCAGTGGTGTGAAGGCGTCTGCCAGTTTAGCAAAAGTCTTTTGCTCAGCACGTTCTTCCGGAGTCAGTTTACGTTCTTTGGCTATATCGTCCAATGCCTTGTAAACGTCAACGAAGCGGGCAGTCTCGTATAATAGTGTACGTGAAGCGTCCAATTTTGCTTTCATCAATGAAAGGATTTCAGCTACAGCAGGGAATTCGATAATTGCTTTACCGAATTGTTTGCGGTCCTGTGCATAAGCCAGCGCTTCATTGTAAGCAGCCTGTGAGATTCCTACAGACTGGGCAGCGATACCCAGACGTGCACCGTTCATCAGTGCCATTACGTATTTGATAAGACCTAATTTGCGGTCACCACAAAGTTCAGCCTTAGCATTTTTGTATACAAGTTCGCAGGTAGGAGATCCTTTGATACCCATCTTGTTTTCAATACGGCGAACATTCACTCCACCATTACGTTTGTCGTAGATGAACATGGATAAACCACGGCCATCATGTGTTCCTTCTTCCGAGCGAGCCAATACGAGGTGGATGTCGGAATCACCGTTGGTGATAAAACGTTTTACACCGTTCAGATACCAGCATTGGTCTTTTTCGCTGTAGGTTGCTTTTAACATTACAGCCTGCAGGTCGGAACCGGCATCCGGTTCTGTCAGGTCCATAGACATGGTTTCACCTTGGCAAACTCGGGTGATATAACGTTTCTTCTGATCTTCGTTTGCAAATTCATAGATCGTTTCAGCACAATCCTGCAATCCCCAAAGGTTCTCGAAACCGGCATCACTGCGGCTTACGATATCGGCAGCCATGATGTACGGAGTAATTGGAAAATTCAGTCCACCGAAACGGCGTGGCATAGCCATACCCATCAATCCTGCTTTGCGGCAAGCTTCTAGGTTAGCTGCTGTACCATTGGCATATGTTACACGGTTATTGGCACATACCGGACCTTCATGATCAACGTTTTCGGCATTGGGAGCAATGATGTCGCCACAGATTTCACCTACAATTTCGAGCACTTTGTCATAGCTGTCCATTGCATCTTCAAAATCTATCGGAGCATAGTCGAAGTTATCTTTATCAGCGTAATTACGCTCTTTTAGCTCAACAATTCTCTTCATCAGCGGATGGCTGAGATGATGTTTTAATTCGGGAGTATCTAAATAAAAATTGGCCATTTTAATAATAATTTATAATAAGTAATTAGTAGTAAGTATTTAGTAGTTTTAAATCGATGCAGCTATTGATATTACGTTGCCGAAAAGATTTTAGCTACTAACTACCAGATTCTAAATTCCAATTTATTTATGAAGGTAAATGAAAATTAATTGGTAATGTATAGCTGATGCGTTTGGCTTCTCCATCTATCTTGCCGGGAGTCCATGTATGAGTACGGCCGATAGCTTCGACAATGCGCATTGCTTCTTTGTCAAGCAAAGGATCGACACCCGAAATTAATCGGGGAGCCGTCATATGCCCCTTTTCGTCAATCACAATCTGGAGAATAACTTTTCCCTCTGTTTTGGCTCTGACAGCATCAAGCGGGTACGCTAAGTTGTCCTTTAACAGTTTGGCCAGTGCATCTATACCTCCGGGAAATTCCGGTGCTACAAAGTAAGGCTCAAACGGTAATTCGTTGCCATCGGCAGCCAGAAGCTTTCCATCTGTACATTTGTCGTTCAGATATGATTCTTCTCTGCGTAGCTTCCCATCCGGATAGTATCCTACCAATTTTCCTTCCATCTTTCCATCTTTGTAAGTAATAATCAGTTTTGTATTTCCTTCCGGATAATAAGCTATGCTTTGACCTTCCAGACGATTCTCCTTATAGATGTTTACCAGACTGTCTTTGCCATTGGCATACAAAAAAGTGCAGACTCCGTTTCTCACTCTGTTTTTCGGCTCTTTTGTGTAAGCAGAATAGTGACCTATTCCTTTAAGCCTGCCATCAAGTGTGTAGAATTCTACCTTTGTTTGCTTCTTTTTAGCTTTGGAGATCACTGCATATTCTACAGCTTTCTCCTTGTCGGTAGTCCATTGGAAGTGTTTATCCACATAAACTATTTTTTGGGCCGAAAGCGTACTGCTACCTGTAAATAGTAGTACTGCTATGATAGTCAGAAATACACCTTTCATATTACCCCTGTTTTTGGCTATTTGGAATTTTGTTTATAATACTTTATCATCTTCGGCACAACCTCTTCGATAGAACCGTTGATTACATAATCGGCAATCGTATTGATCGGAGCTTCCGGATCGTTATTGATAGAGATAATAATACCGCTTTCCTGCATACCGGCAATGTGCTGGATTTGTCCGGAGATACCGCAAGCGATGTAAAGTTTCGGACGGACTGTCACACCGGTCTGACCAATTTGACGGTCGTGATCGATAAAACCTGCGTCTACTGCAGCACGGCTGGCACCTACCTCAGCATTCAATACTTTTGCAAGATCGAACAATAAGTTGAAGTTCTCTTTAGAACCTACTCCATAGCCACCGGCGATGATGATGGGCGAACCTTTCAGATTGTTTTTAGCTTTTTCTACATGGCGTTCAATCACTTTTACTACATAATCCGTATCAGCAACATATTTTTTTACGTCATGACGGATTACTTCTCCTTTGTAATCAGCAGAAAGAATTGCTTTTTTCATCACACCTTCGCGAACGGTAGCCATTTGCGGACGGTGTTCCGGATTCACAATTGTAGCTACAATGTTACCACCAAAAGCCGGACGAATCTGATACAACAGGTTTTTGTAAGTCTTTCCTTCTTTCTTATCCTCGTGGTCACCGATTTCAAGTGAAGTACAATCGGCAGTAAGTCCGCTGGTCAATGCAGAAGATACACGCGGACCAAGGTCACGACCGATAACGGTAGCACCCATCAGGCAGATTTGCGGCTGCTCTTCTTTAAACAGATTTACCAGGATAGAGGTATGTGGGAGAGAAGTATAAGGATAAAGTCCTTTACCATCAAATATGTGGAGTTTATCTACTCCGTATGGCAGGATTTGTTTTTCAATATCTTTGAGACCGGTTCCGGCAACTACAGCTTCGAGTGCGCAATTCAATTCGTTAGCTAACGAGCGGCCTTTGGTCAGAAGTTCGAGGCTTACGTCTGCGACGATACCTTCTTCTATTTCGCAATATACAAATAAGTTATTCATATCTTTTAAGTTTTGAGTTTTTAGTTTTTTAGTTTCTGAGTTTTTTAGTTTTTAGTTTCTGAGTTTTTTAGTTTCTGAGTTTTTGAGTTTGAGGGATCCCCCTTGATTAACTTAAAAACTTGTCAACTTAAAAACTTATCAACTTATCAACTTAAAAACTTATCAACTTAAAAACTTATCAACTTATCCAATGGTATGGTTAGCTAACAGTTCAACAATCAGATTCTCTACATCATGGTCACTGCCACTGATGGTTTTACTCTCTTTTGCCTGGAACACAATGTTCTGGATGGACTTTACTTTTGTAGGTGAACCGCTAAGACCGCACTGTGCAAGATCTCCGTTCACATCGGCTACACTCCATTCTGCTAAATTCAGGTAGTCACGGTTGTCATACAGCTCGGTGTAATCCAGATTACCCTGCTGTTTTTCAGTTACAGTTTTGGCGTGTTTGTACTTCTGTACGAGTTTCGCATTGCGTGGGCGGCAGGGAGCTGCGCTTCCGTTTACAGTGATCACAATGGGTAACGGACCTTCTACGGTTTCGATACCTCCGTCAATATGACGTTTCACAGTAATGCGTCCATCAGCTACTTTCAGGATTTCTTCGGCATATGTGATCTGAGTCAGACCTAATTTCTCTGCTACTTGCGGGCCTACTTGTGCAGTATCTCCGTCAATGGCCTGACGACCGCCGATGATGATGTCACACTTACCTATTTTCTTGATGGCTGTAGCCAAAGCGTACGATGTAGCCAATGTATCGGCACCGGCAAAAGCACGGTCAGTCAACAAATAACCGTTATCGGCACCACGGAAAAGTCCTTCACGAATAATATCGGCTGCACGGCCCGGTCCCATGGTAAGGATGGTAACGGTTGAGCCTGGATGGGCATCTTTCAATCGGAGAGCTTGCTCAAGAGCATTCAGATCTTCGGGGTTGAAGATGGCAGGGAGTGCCGCACGGTTAATAGTTCCGTCGGCTTTCATGGCATCTTTCCCAACGTTACGTGTGTCGGGAACTTGTTTTGCCAATACAACAATTTTCAAACTCATGCTATTAATTTTAGTATTAGTATTTCTACAAGTTAGTAGCCAGTAGTCAGTAGTAAGAATCTTGCTATCAAACTATCCGGTTAACTATCAGCGTGCAAATTTACGGAAACAGTTGGTTCTGACAAGAAAACCATTAAGAAAATGCACAGGTTTAAAGTTTTTGAGCAAAAGATCAGGAGGGAGAATGTAGATTTCCGCTCTTCATTTTTGTTAAGATTAAGATAGCGAATCCAATATGTTGGGTTCCGCATAAACCACATATCCGGGATATTCCATAGCTTCATCCAACAACAATAAAATAATATTGGCATGTTCTGTCACCCAAATGGCAACAGGATAACCATCTTTCTTTTGTTCAGAGAACAATTTGTCATACAGTTGCCACATCTTATCAGTTTTATCCTCATACGTTGGAGTTGAATAGAGCTTGCAGAAATAATCATAAAGAACATGGTAACTTTGAGTAATGTCGTTATGAAAAAGCCTTACTTCAGCAAATGGGACAGTACCGCTAAGGCCGTATGTGGTCATTAAATCGGGACTGCTATTCAGTACATCTGCATAAGAATACCAGGCTTGAGAATCTTTAGTGATGTCACTCCAATTATAAACCAGAAAATCTTTGTTGTCGGTGATGGAGATATCGAGCTGATGACGGAAAATTGTCTTATTGTCTTTCCATGCAGTCAGGTAAGTTTTATATTCACTGGGATACTTGAAGCAGTGTCCCCACTTCAAGGTCAGATGGCTATCCATCCAATCTTCTCCTTCTTCATGTTCAAACACTCGAAAACTACCATTCAGACCATCTACTGTCCAAACGATTGAATCGCATATAGCAGAAAGTTCACTGGAATTGATTGACTGCGAATTTTTATTATAGAGATAAAAGTTCATCATATCAAAAATGTTTCCTTTCTGTTGCTCGACGGCAAGAAGAGGCATTGGATATTCTGTCACTTTCACCTTTATTGTAGCCGTTTGTCTCGTTTCATGGTCGATGACTACTATGTCAGTTTCGCCTTTCTGTTTGCCTTTAATTTCTATTTTAGCTTTATAACTGCCAAATTCCCAAGTATAAAGGACGTCAATCAGGTCTGAGTTTTTAACATCTAACGTAGTGTTTTCATGGGCAGTCAGGTCTACGACAACACTGCGCCCCTGCATCACTTCGCAGGAGTTTTTAGAGAGTTCCAAATGATACTCAGGATTATTATCATCACTATTTTGGCTACAGCTTGTACTAAAAACAACAAATAGAGATAGTAGTAGACTACCTAATGACAGGCTTAGTTTGTTTTTTGTTCTCATAATTATATGCTCGTATATATAACGGTACAAAGTTAAGAATATCAAATGAAAAAGTCTTGAAGTGATTCAATACTTTCATTCTTTCCGTAATTTTCTTCGTATATGGCTAATGGTTTCGGATGTTAGCCCAGCAGGAAGAGATACTATTTCCTTTAGAGTGGTATATTGTGGTAGATTTGGGCAACGCTGTAACGTAACAAATTGATGTCGTATCGTTTTAAGAATTGAAAGAATTTTTAGCGCGTATTTCAGTCTGCATCTTCTTCCATGGTTTCAATCAAAAAACTAACCGGACGAAAGCCGTCATTGCACGATATCATGGCAGACTTTTCATTTTTCATCCAGCCATTGTATAAATTGCTGCCGCCATGTGCTAAAGTCATCACAAAAGGTGACATACTCTCCCAGGCACTATCACACATCTCTTTGGGTTTCTCCCAACCATTGGCTATAAAAACTTGTCCCTCTTTCATATCACAAGCATGTTCCATAGGATTTTCATACTTCTCCATCAAATCTTGATAACAAGCTATTCGCATAACGGTAATCTTACATTTTTTCATAATTATATTATTTGGGGAGGTTAAAGTGGTATTATAAGCTTATTCCAAATACAAAATATACCTGGTTTTCGTGTGGATTTACTATGAACTTGCCAGAGATAGGAAGTGAGAAGCTCTTGGTGAATTTTAGTTCTTTGGTAGCTGATAAACCTATATTGACCACATTAAACTTATCAGCGTACATACCCTCCCAGGGAGTGAATCCGGCTTCGATGGCAAGGTCAACTCCCTTTACATTAAAAGGGTAGGAGAGTTCGCAATAACTGGACCATGCCCGTTTATCGTTTTCACGATAATCATTACCGGCAAAAGTAGTGTACCAGGCAGCAGTCAGAGGAAATCTTTCACTGATAGTATATGCTGCTCCAAATTCAAACGTATGGCCACTGCTGTGTGCCGAATAGTTGAAATAGTCAAAGGGCTCTTCTTCGCTTTGTTCGAAATAATTGGTAACGCTCAGAGTGAATCCTTTAAATTCGTATTCTAATGTAAGGTCTATCTCGTTGTTTTCATTGCGAAATTCAGTAGATCCCCATGCCGAAAGAGTGAAATCTCCCAGACTTACTCCTAAGGTAGGCTGTACGGAGGCATTACCGCATTTCATACCTCGCCATATATAATTGCTAACGAAGTCGGCATTGACAAAAACTTCTTGTGCCTGCATTATGAAAGGGCAAAGGAGTAATAATATAAATATGATTCGTTTTTTCATCCTGTTGGTTGTTTTTTTAAGTTGCAAAGATAATGCAAAGATTGATTGGATAAAAAAGATTCTTTTACTTCATTTTAAACTTAGTATTTTAACTACTATTTAAAATGCATATTAACGGTGTATTAAAATGCATAGTTTGGACTAATAAAGTACGTACTTTTTTATCCCTTGATTATCAGGTGTTTCTGGACTTTATAAAAAGAAAAAACGGCAACCCGCAAAATTGTTTATGCGGGTACACCGTTCTTATATTGTTACTCTCTGCAAAATTGCAGAAATTTCCCGTTTGCGTATCATCTTTGATAGGAATACCTACATTCCGGTAGGTGAAAGCTATAAAGAGCGTTTTACGGAGTATATTGAAAAACTAATGTAGTTCTTATTTGATACCTAACTTTTTCGCAATTTCTTTAGGAAGAGCATCTTTGTGCACCAGAATATTCATTGTCTTGTAAGCAACGAATGCTTTGGAAGCATACCATATTCCGTCGTATTTACCGCTTGGGCCCCAAGAGTTCTTTACCATAAAGTACTCTTTGCCATTCTGATCTTTGGCAATACCGTAGATTACCATACCATGGTCATCTGTTGTTTCCCAGTTATCAAATGCTTGTTGACGCATCTCCTGAGTTACATTCATTTCCGGCAAAGGACGTGCAGTCAGTTCCTTACGCTTATCGGCGGCAGTAAGTCCTGTCCAGCGAGCCATATCAGAACCTGTCAGCTCGGCACCTTTTGCTGCATCCGGCATAACGGCGATACCATCGCGGGTAAAACCTTGTTCACTTACATCACTTCCCCATGCAAAAGTATACCCTTTCTTTACTGCATTATCCATTACTGCCATAAATTCATCCAACGGAAGATTCCATGATAAACCATTGCGCCAATTGTCCTGAATTTCAATAGAGAACTGGCTATAGAAAGGATGGTGTGTGTATGAAGTCAAAGATACATAGTCATCCGGATTTATACCTAATGATTGTGCAAAAGTTTGCGGAGTGTATTCCTTTCCTTTATAAGTGAATTTTTCCGGACACTGTCCCAGGTATGTATCATAGATGGCACTGATACCTTTTTGCCATACCGGAGTCAGTTTGGTTAGTTTTCCCTTGGCAATAGCATCTACATAAGCACCTGCTACGGCATCCAGCTCATTGTGTACCGGCAGTGAGTCGCCATACATAATTCCCGGCATAGCTTCTTGTGGTACAAGGCCGTAATTCTTCAGACAGTACATGATATCATAGAAACTGCCGCCTGGTGAAAAAGAACTGTCACCATGATAGCGAACATAATTGCGTGCACGGTCTACCATTGTATGATGAACCACGAACATTTCAGAGAAATCATATTCTCCTTTGCCCATCCGGAGCAATTCTGATTCAAGAAAACCAAGGGCAGAGAAGCTCCAACACGTACTCGAACGGTTTTGATTTTTGATAGATGTAATCGGATTTTCTTTAACTGTAGTGAAAACGAAGCCTTCTTCTTTTGTGTCCTGAGCTTTCATGCTCATACTGCAAATACAGAGTGCTGCCGCAACAAGAATTGTCTTTTTCATTATTATGTTGTTTTTATTATATTTATGCGACAAAGATACATGAATAACTTTGAAAATGGAAATAATTATTGCAGTTTTGCCCGGTATTGGTGTTCTGATCTTGTTGGGGAGATACATTAATTTCATTAGATTCATTGCCGAATCTTGTTCATTTGTTATTTTTGATCGAGAAGCAAATATAAATTGCACTTTGGCATAAAAAAATGAATGAGTTCATTTTATTCTGCTTCCGGTTTGCATTATCTTTGCAAAAAGAAAAGAACTATGACTCTTGACAATCAGACCGGACTGGTGCTTGAAGGTGGAGGTATGCGAGGAGTATTTACTTGTGGCGTACTTGACTATCTGATGGATCGTGATATTCGTTTTCCATATACAATCGGTGTTTCTGCCGGAGCATGTAATGGGCTCTCTTATATGTCTCGTCAGCGTGGACGTGCAAAATACAGTAACATCGATCTGTTGGAGAAGTACCATTACATTGGTCTGCGCCATTTACTCAAGAAACGAAATATTATGGATTTTGATCTTTTGTTTACTGAGTTTCCCGAGCATATCCTGCCCTATGATTATGATGCTTACTTTTCTTCTCCCGAACGTTTTGTGATGGTGACTACAAATTGCCTGACCGGAGAAGCTAATTATTTTGAAGAGAAAAGCGATAAGAATCGGGTGATTGATATTGTAAGAGCTTCAAGTAGTTTGCCATTTGTTTGCCCGATAGCCTATGTAGATAGTGTTCCGATGTTAGATGGTGGTATTGTTGATAGCATTCCTTTGCAACGTGCTATTACGGATGGATACCTTAACAATGTAGTGGTTTTAACTCGTAATCGTGGTTACCGAAAAGAGAATAAAGATATTAAAATCCCCTCATTTGTTTATCGTAAATATCCCAAAATGCGTGAAGCCCTGAGTTGCCGTTGTGCTGTTTATAATGCACAGCTCGAAATGGTGGAACGTATGGAGGATGAAGGACGGATAACTGTTATCCGTCCCGTTAAACCTGTGTTGGTAGATCGCATTGAAAAAGACATTCACAAACTGACCGAATTCTATGAAGAAGGTTATGCCTGTGCCAAACGCATATTTGAGGATATTACCTTTTAATAAACTAACCGGTAACTCAAAATGAACGATTAGGCGATTATTATGGAGTATCCTCCCCGGAACGTTTCGCCTGCTGCCAGGTGTTGCATCCAGTCCTTGTCTTTGTATTCTCCGGTGTGGTGTGCACGGTCGCAGCGGCCATACCATGGTTCGATACAAACAAATGGTGCATTCTTAGTTGGTGGTGACCAAAGACCTACTACTGGAGCTGTGAAGCGCAGACTCAGATAAGGTTTCTTTTCTTTGGTACAGAGAATTACTTCTTTTATCTGGCTATTTTCTATTATCAGAGCATCTTTGTCAAAGGTATGTGTGTCTATTGGCAGTAGTCCGTCTGACGGGAGCTCCAACAAATACTCTTTATTAGGGTCTGCACAACCTTTTTCGGAGATAAGAATGTATTTTATTCCTTCCTTTTTATCAAATTCAAAGAATCCGCGTTCGGCATTGGACTCGTTAAATTCCGGAAAATAGAATGCCGGATGAGCGCCTATCTGGAAGTACATTTCTTTATCTCCCGTATTTTTCACCGTCCATAATACGTCAATTTGTTTTCTTTGTATACGATATCCTATTTCGAGGCAGAAAGGGAAAGGATATTTCTTTCGGGTCTCTTCATTATCTATTAGTCGGTAACGTACTTCGTCAGGTTGTTCAAGTATGAGTTCGAAATCCATGTCGCGGGCAAATCCATGTTGGGTAAGATGATAAGTTACACCTTCGTGGTGATATTCATTATCCCATACGCTACCTACGATGGGAAATAACACGGGAGAATGACGTTTCCAAAAGGCAGGGTCAGCTTGCCATAGATATTCTTTTCCGTTAGAGATAATGCTACATAATTCGGCTCCGTGAGAGGATACCTGAATGGAAAGTTGTGAGTTGGATATTGTTTTCATGATTATCCGATCTTTATTATATTAATGCTATCTGTTATTTATCCTTCAAATGTAGCATATTTATTATTTAATCTGATAATCTCTATTGCATATTCTGTATAATAACTGATTGGAATTATTTTAGTATATATATTCTGTTCGTACTTTTGTTAAAGTATTGCCGGAACTAGTTTGTATTTTATATCTTTTATTGGTTGGTTACTTCCCATGAATTATAAATTCTACCTTTTAACTTTAAAAGTGCTTTGTTTACGGCTCCATGTATCAATATTGATATAGTATGAAACAAATATGGCATGTTATTTTATGTTTTCCGCAATATCTTTGCCATAGGATTTCTACTAAGAACAACTTTATTTTTTTATTTCTTAAATTTTAATATTATGAATGAGGGTAAACATGTATTTCAGAATTGCATAATCTTTGCACTTCTTTTTCTGCATTTTATTAATAGCGAAACAATTTTGAAAATAGGCAGTAGGACTGCCTGGTAACTGTTTTGAAGTAAAGTGTATCTATTTTCAGGTATTGATGAAACCTCTCTTTCCTTCCTGAGAAAATAAGAGAGTGAGTATTTCGTTCTGATGGATAACTTATACTTTTATTCTTAGAAACGATATTTTTTATTAATGTGTATTTTAAATCTATCAAAAAACATGAAGAGACTTATCTTTAGAACAAAGCGAAGCATGGTAATCTTTCTTATGTTACTTTTCCCTATTTTATCTATTGCACAGGTTGTGACAGGGAAGGTAATACTATTTGAGGATAAAGAAGCTTTGCCGGGTGTTAACGTTCTCGAAAAGGGAACGACAAATGGTACTATAACTGATATTGATGGAAACTTTTCTATTCATTTAAAGAGCCCGAATTCTACATTGGTTTTTTCAATGGTCGGGATGATTAAACAAGAGAAACGGGTTAATGCGGGTGATAAAGTAGATATCGTATTACAACCAGATCATTATCAGTTGGATCAGATTGTTGTAACGGGCTATTCTACTCAGAAGAAATCAGATCTGACAGGTTCTGTAACAGTTGTTTCGGTTGATGATATGATGAAATCTGCGGAGAACAATCCTTTAAAGGGTTTACAAGGACGTGTACCGGGTATGGAAATTACTGCAAATGGTAACCCAAGTGGAGCTGCTACCGTTCGTATCAGAGGTATTGGTACATTAAATAATAATGATCCTCTATTTGTTATTGACGGTGTGCCTACCCGTGGTGGAATGCATGAATTGAACTCAAATGATATTGAGAATATTCAGGTATTGAAGGATGCTTCCGCAGCGAGTATTTATGGTTCCCGCGCAGCTAACGGGGTCATTATTGTTACGACCAAGAAAGGAAAAGAGGGTAAAATTAAACTGAATTTCGATGCCTATGTTACCCAGACTTTTTATAATAATAAGCTGGAAGTAATGAATGCGAAAGAGTACGGACAGGCATTGTGGCAGGCTACGGTAAATAGTTCAGAAGATCCCAATAAAAATAACATTGGATATACTTACAAATGGGGATACGATGATAACGGAGAAGCTGCCTTATATGATATGTACTTACCAAAGTATTTGGATACGGATAAAACAATGCTTACTTCTGATACGGATTGGTTTGATGCGGTGTCTCAAAAAGGATTATTGCAATCATATAATCTTTCGGTGAGTAATGGAAGTGAAAGAGGGGATTACTTTTTCTCCCTGGGGTATCTGAGCAATGATGGTACATTGAAGTATACTTCTTTTGATCGTTTTTCAGCTCGTATGAATGCATCTTACCATATTATTAAAGATGTGTTGACTATTGGCGAAAACTTTTCTGTAAATCGTACATCAGAAGTACAGATTCCGGATGATAATATTTTGGACATGGCATTGAAAGCATTGCCTCTGATTCCTTTACATACAGTAGACGGCAAAGGTTGGGGAGGTCCTACAACCGGTATGAATGACCGTCATAATCCTGCTCGTCTATTGTATGATAATAAAGATAATAAATATGCATACTGGCGCTTGTTTGGTAATGCTTATATTAATCTGCAACCCCTGAAAGGATTGAATCTCCGGAGTAGTTTCGGACTTGATTATACAAATTATTATAAGCGTAACATGGTGCATAGTTATAAAACTGGTACGTTGAATAATGATTTGAGTTCTGTTACTTTGGGGGGAACTTATACAACTAAATGGACCTGGAGTAATACGGCCAGTTATGCAAAACAAATAGGTGTACATAATTTTGATGTATTGGCAGGTTTGGAGATGTATAAAGAGGAGCAGATTAATTTCTCGGCATATAAAGATGGTTTTCTAGTAGAAACTCCGGAACAGATGTGGCCTGATATGGGAATTGGAACATCCAAAGTGACAGGTGGCGCTACCAGTTATGCTTTATTATCTTATTTTGGTAAAGCCAATTACGCATATGATAATCGTTATCTTGCTTCTGTAACACTTCGTTATGATGGCTCTTCACGTTTCGGAAAAAATAATCGTTTCGGTACTTTCCCGGCATTCTCTCTGGGTTATCGAATCAGTGAGGAAGCATATATGGAGAAAACAAGAGATTGGTTGTCTGATTTGAAATTACGCTTCGGATGGGGACAAACAGGTAATCAGGAAACGGCCAATACTGCTGTACATACACTTTATGTTACTGACTATGGTATGGGAGATCCTACCTGGACTTCTTTGAATGGTACTTCTTATGATTTAACAGGAAAAGGCGGTACTTCACTTCCTTCCGGTTATAAGAAAGTGCAGCAAGGTAATCCTGATTTGAAATGGGAGACAACGACTCAAACCAATATTGGTCTCGATTTTGGCTTCTTTGATCAGAAGTTATATGGTACTGCTGAATATTATATCAAGAAAACAAAAGACATTCTGGTACAACCCCCTTATTTAGGTATCATAGGTGAAGGAGGTTATTGCTGGTACAATGGTGCTTCAATGGAAAACAAAGGTTTTGAAGTGAGCTTAGGTTATCGTGATCAAACACCTTTCGGACTCTCTTATGACATTTCCGGTAATATATCCGGCTATCGTAATAAAGTGACCAAGTTGCCGTCCGATGTTGAAAACTCTTATGGCGGAAACGGTAAGGGAGATAATATTCTGGGACGCCCCATCAATTCGTTTTATGGTTATATTGCTGATGGATTATTCCGCACAGAAGAAGATATTGCCGACCATGCAACACAAAATGGAGGAGAAGATTTGGGACGTATTCGTTATCGTGACTTGAATGATGATGGAAAAATCGATGATGATGATCGCACTTGGATTGGCTCACCTCATCCTGATTTTATGTATGGTTTGAACATTGAACTGAGTTACAAGAACTTTGATTTAAGTGCATTCTTTTATGGAGTAAATGGCATTGATGTGAATACGTATGCAGTAAAAAGCGAGACTGACTTCTGGAGTATCAATGATGTTCGTTCCAATAAAGGTACACGTTTATTAAATGCCTGGAGTCCCAGTAACCCAAATTCGGATATTCCTGCTATCACGGCTTTAAATGAGAATGATGAAGGGCGTTTATCCACCTATTTTATAGAGAATGGTTCTTTCCTGAAATTACGTAATTTACAATTAGGATATACTCTACCACGTAAAATCAGTGAGAAAGCATTTATTGAAAAATTCCGTATCTACGTTAGTGGACAGAATCTGTTTACTATTAAAAGTAAGAACTTCTCCGGAGTAGATCCGGAAAATGCAGGATTCGGTTATCCGATACCGACCACGTTTACCGTAGGAGTGAATATTGGTTTTTGAGTTTCAAATATTATGCGAAAATAAACTAACAGAAACATGAAAAAGATAAAATATATATTGGGTTTTATGGGAGCTGCATTAATGTTTACAGCTTGTTCCGATTTTCTGGATGTAGCTACCCAAAATGGCTTGGATCCGGATCAGGCAAATGATGCAGAGAGATTTTGTAACGCTGCTTATGCTTCATTAATGAATCAACGTGATGTGAAATTATGGGCCTGGGGTGATGTCCGTTCTGATGATGCATATAAAGGAGGCGGTGGGACAAATGATGGCTATACAGAGCATTGTTATGAGACAGGTACACATATTGTGACTACTTTTGGTGAACCGGATGGATACTGGTTTGTGCAGTATTGTGGTATTTCCCGTGTCAATTCGGCTCTTAATGCATTGAATATTGTATCAGAAAAAGAATTTCCGAATAAGGTGACCCGACAGGCAGAAATGCGTTTTTTAAGAGGACACTTTTATTTCTTATTGAAAATACTTTTCAAGAATATCCCTTTTGTTGATGAGACGGTCCCCGAACATCAATATCAGTTCATATCTAATGTAGAATTGACAGATGTTGAGATGTGGGATAAAATTATTGCAGATTTTAAGTTTGCTTTTGATAATCTGCCGGAGAAGCAGGCTGATTTGGGAAGAGCTAATAAATATGCCGCTGCTGCTTATCTGGCTAAGGCCTATTTATATAAAGCTTATCGTCAGAATGAAAAATATGAAGTAACTTCAATTGACGTTGATGATTTGGAAGAAGTAGTAAAATATACCGGAGAAGTCTTGAAGTCAAATTACGGTTTGGAAACAGATTTCGCTTACAATTTTATGCCAGAATTTGAGAATGGGAAAGAGAGTATTTTTGCCATTCAATTCTCTAAAGATGATGGTACAATGTTTGGTAACCTGAATTTTGCAGACTTTCTTTCTGTTCCGCAGGGATTGGGATGTTGTGATTTCCATAAGCCGAGCCAGAATCTGGTAAATGCGTTTAAGACAAGTAAAGGACTGCCGATGTTTAAGGTAAACAACGGTGTATATTCGGAGAATTATGATATAGCCAATTATTCGAAAAGTAAAGCGGCTGATCCTCGTTTATTCAGCACGGTAGCAATGGATGGTTTTCCTTACAAATACAATGAGGATCTTCTTTTCCAGAATTCGTGGAATCGTAACCCGGAAGTATACGGTAATTATGCTTCATTGAAAGAGAATGTAGACCCTTCCTGTGATTGTTTTGTTAACCTTTCTCCGTATTATGCCAATTCGATGAATAAAATTCTCATTCGTTTTGCCGATGTTTTATTGATAAGAGCTGAAGCTTTGATTGAATTAAACCGTGAACCGGAAGCGTTACCTTTAATAAATCAGGTTCGTCAACGTGCACAGGACAGTGCGAATGGGATGGTAAATTATAGTGATCCGGATTTGAAGCCGGTTATGGAAGTTGCACTTTATGAGGATGGAAACAATTGCACCTGGAATCAAGACTTTGCACGCTATGCTTTGAGATGGGAACGCCGTCTGGAATTTGCAATGGAAAATATGCGCTTCTTTGATTTGGTTCGTTGGGGGATTTGCAGTGAAACGATGAATAAGTATTTTCAATCGGAAAAAGCAAGACGTTCCTATCTGAAGGAGGCCGTATTTACAAAAAATAAAAATGAATATGTTCCTATACCTCAACAGCAAATAGGTTATAGTAAAGATTTATACAAGCAGAATTACGGATGGAAATAATCTTAAATAGACAATTCATGAAAAAGTATTTTAGTTTAATAATGATAATGTTGTCTGTATCTTGCCTGTTTCTGACAGCTTGTGATGACGACAAACGTGATTCATTGGATTTCTCACAAGACGTGAATATTCATGAGTTTACAATAAATGGGGTACAAGGAGTTATCGATAATGAAACCATGATGATCAAGGTAATGCTTCCGCCTAAGTCGGATGTTACTTCATTAGTGCCTGATATTAAGGTTGCAGATAACGCTGTTATAACTCCGGGTAGTGGCGAATCACAGAACTTCTCCGGAAATGTGGAATATAAAGTGACAAACGGTAATTTATATAATACTTATAAAGTATCGGTTGAAGTATTGAATGCTAAAATTACTAAGTTTATACTCAATGGTAGATATGTCGGCACAATCGATCCTGTTAATAATAAGATTAGTGTAACGGTTCCTACCACTATTGATATCACGAAACTGATTCCTACAATCGAATATACAGAGGGAGCTACTATCTCTCCGGAAAATTCGAAAATACAAGATTTCACTAACCCTGTGGTTTATACACTTACTTATATGAATGAAACTTTTACTTATGAGGTTTCTGTAATACAAAGTGATCATACCTATGCATTCCTGGGTACGGCCGAAACCATTGACGGACTGACTAATGCTGATGAAAAGACTGCGGCAGAATGGATGATGGAAAATATTCCGAACAGTAAATATGTATCATTGGAGTCATTGAAAGATGGCGCTGCTTCACTCAATCAGTTTACGGCGGTATGGTTCCATTATGAACAAGCGAATACACTGCCGGTTATTGCTGCTAATAAGAATGTGACAAATGTAATTAAGGGATATTACAGCAATGGTGGTAATATTTTCCTTTCCGGAACAGCTTGTCTCTATACGGGAAGTCTGGGTATCACCCCTGCTGCATATACTCCAAACAATGCTTTTGGCAGTTTTGGTGATGCCGGGCAGGTGAATGCTCCCGGTGAACTTTGGGGTATTGCTATTACCGGTTGTGAAGAGCATCCTATTTATAAAGGAGTGACAATTGATAAAACCACTCAATCGTGGCCGGTAGTTTGGCTTGTTGGAAAAGAGATATCCTGGAGAAGAAATATCGGATGTCCGTGGGATCTTGTTGCCCCTTATACACAAGACTGGGCAGATTGGGCATCAAAGACGGGTGGTACACCATTGGCTTCTTTCAATTGGGATGATGATTGTAATGAAAAAGTTGCTGTTTCTGTATTTGATGGTATCGAAGGCGGAAAAGGAACTGCTGTTTGTGTCGGAGCCCCGTCTTATGATTGGTATTATGAGAAAGAAAATGTGTCGTCAAATTCTTACTATTCTAATATAGAAAAGATGACATTGAATATTTTCAACTATCTCACTAAATAAATGGTGTAAAATGATACATCGTTGCTTGTCAACGATGTATCCTATCCTTTACTATAAACAATAAACTTATTTTTTTAGTAGTCAAAATAAATAGAGATCATAATTATGAAAAAGTATATCTATGTTTTGTTTATGTTCGCAACTTTCAATCTATGGGCATGTAGTGATAGCGAACCTTCAAATGACGGGGGCGAGGAGGTGGTGGATAAAACCACTGATTGTCAATCTGCCAGCGAGAAAGGTGCTTATACAACCTGGTATAAACCTGCAAATGGCTGGGTAGGTGATCCGATACCTTATTATGATGACGGTAAATTTTATATTTTCTATTTACAGGACTGGCGTTCGGGATATCCTTTCTTACATCCATGGCATATGGTTTATTCCACCGATCTTTCTTCTTTTACTTTTGGTGGTGAAACCATCCCTTGTGGGAAAGAAGAAGAGCAGGATGTAGCTTTAGGAACAGGTGGTGTAATTAAAGATCGTACTACCGGAGAATACTGTGCGTTTTATACAGGTCATCAGTGGAAGTGGCAGGAGATGGGAGTACCTACACAGGCTATCTTATTGACTACCTCCAGGGATATGAAGACCTGGACAAAGAAGGGTGAACATAATTTCTATCTCTCTCTTAGGGGACAAAGTGGGTATGTGGAAAATGATTGTCGTGATCCACATGTATTTTATGATGAAGAAGACGGATTGTATAAAATGGTGGTGACGACCCATACGAATGCAGGGGCAACATTGGCTTTATTCACATCTAAAGAGTTACAGAACGCAAAGGCATGGACATTGCAGGAACCTCTTTATACAGATCCGGCTATCTGGGTTATGGAGTGTGCCGATGTCTTTAAGGAAGGAGAGTATTGGTATTTGACTTATTCGAATGTAGCCGACCGTAAAGTACATTATCGTTATGCCAAGTCACTGAAAGGGCCATGGATAAAACCTGCCAATGATATATTTGATGGCATTGCTTTCTATGCCGGAAAAACGATGTCAAACGGAAAAGAACGTTATTTGGCTGGATGGTGTCCGACACGTATCGGTGATGGTGATCCCGATCAGTGGGGAGGCTCTTTGGTTTGCCATCATATGTTGTTTAATGCAGATGGAACCATTGATCTTAAACTTCCTGACGGAATTGATAAGAAGTTTACTACGTTGAAAAAGACAGTACTTATTGATAAATCCGGGAAAGCTGTCAAGAAAGAGAATTCATATGTTCTTTCGGATGTGGCTTCAGTGTCTTTCCCGCGATTGGATAAGACATGTAAAATAGAAGCAACTGTCAAAGCCACCGGAGACGAAGATGTTTTTGGATTTGCTTTTGGTGCATGTGATGATAAAACAGAAGTTTATTCTATTCGTTTTGATTTGAAATCCAAGAAAATGATAATGTCAAAAGATGATTTGACACGTGGGACTACTCCTGCACAAACCGATGTTACATTGGCAGTTCCGGCCGATAAACAATTTAAGGTGAAGATTGTGGCTGAAAAATCTGTTTGTGTGATGTATGTAAATGATAAGATTGCATTCTCTAATCGTATTGACAAAATGCCTAAGAATCCGTGGGCTATTTTCACAGATAAGGGAACCGAAGTTTCTTTCTCTGATATAAAAGTATATGAATAATCCTTTATTTAATAATTAAAACATTGATAACATGAAAAAGACATTTTTACTCGTTGCTGCACTTGCTGCCACTTCTACATTATTGGCTCAAGATGATTTGGTTATTTATGGTGATGTAACTTCGGGCGTTGAATGGCACAATTTTGCCGGTCCGACAAATGTACAGGAAGTGGATAATCCAACTCCGGATGCGGTTAATTCGACAGCTAAATGTATCTCAATGAATCGTCCTAAAGAGACGGGTGGTTCTGACGAGATAGGATGGCCTTGGGAAGGTGCTTTATCCGAGAGTTTTAGTGTGCCTAATATTACTGACTATAATTCGATTTCGATGTTAGTAAAAAAGCCCTATCCAGGGAAAGTTTGCCTTGAACTACAGAGTCCGACAGGAGGAAGCGGTATGATATATGCAGAATATACTGCCACCGATGATTCCTGGCAAAAGTTGACATTTCCGATCATAAATGTTTCAGGGCTTGGAGCAACCGGACTTACCAAAATATTGGTTGAAATTCATCGTGAAGATGAAAATAACAATGATGATTTCGAAGATTGCATGATGTATGCCGATGAGATTACTTTACATAAGGCTATGCCGGAATTTAGTTTTAATGGAGAAGATAGAATTGCTGGTGGATGGATTCCTTTCCCGGGAGATGAGTTCAGCAGAAAAGCCAGAATTGTTGCTAATCCGGACCAGACAGGTATCAATACCACTGACAAGTGTTTGTGGATTAAGAGAGAAAAGAATGATGAAGTATTTTCCGGTGCCATTAATCGTAATTTTAAGGTGAATAATTTAAATGAATTCAGATGTATGACGATGATGGTAAAGAAGAGTATAGCAGGACCGGTAAGTCTGGAGTTACAGTCTCCTGGTGAGGAGAAGAAACAAATTCTGACAGCTGATTATACAGAGGTGGGTAGATGGCAAAAATTAGAATTTGTATTCCCTGACAATTTGTTGGAAGGTGCTCCATTGCAGATTATTATTTTGCAGGCTCATGTTGTAGATACGAAAGAAGATGCAAGTTTTACCGAACCTGTGGATATATATGTAGATGAGCTTTATTTGTCGAGTGAAACTGTATCCATTCCTTTATATTCAAAGGATAAGAAAGAAATTGTGAAGACTGAGATTTATGATATCAGAGGAATGCTTATGACAACATTCGGTGCAAACGAAGAAGCCGTTATAGACAATCTGGAAAAAGGAGTTTATGTTGTTCGTCAAACAGATAAAGAAGGAAATGTGACGGTTGAGAAAATGATGAATAGATAATTTTAGTATGTATGGAAAGTGAAGAGGAGGGATTGAACATGACTCTTCACTTTCTTTTATAAAACTTTAAAGAATGCCGATATGAATTATACACGCTGTTTGCTTTTGTTGTTTAGCATGATGTCGTTTTTTTCTTGTAAACAAGAAAAATATGATATCACCTTTAACTCATTATTAGATGAGATGGTTGATTACGAAGAGAGTGCCCGTTTTCCTGCCATACCATTTTCTTGCCGTCAGGAAAGTAGTTACGACCGCCGTTCCGTTCATCCGGACTCAGCAGGCTGGTTTGCCAATAATGATGGTTTTGGGATAATCCGTGTTGATACAATCAATGGGAGAAAAGAAAATGTTTTATTTGATCAGGATGGTCCGGGCGTTATTACGCGTTTCTGGTTAACAACAATGGATAAACGTGGTATAATGCGTTTTTATTTTAATCATGCCGGGGATGCCCAATGGGAGATACCGGCTTATGATTTGCTCCGTTCCGGTTTGTCAATAGGTAAAGAATTAGTGCAGGAACATCCGAATTATACTCCGGATGGAAAAGGGGGGAATACATTGTTTTTACCCATACCCTATAGTAATGGATGTAAGATAACATTTGAATTACCGGATTCAATTGAGCCTTCTCCTAAATACTATGGAATAAATTATCGTAGTTATCCGGTAGGAACAAAAGTTGAAACTTTTTCTGTTGAACTCGTAGAGCAGAATAAAGATAAGATATTATATGTGGATTCATTACTCCGGAATTATCCTTCTTATGAGAAGGGAACATTGTTTACTGAGTCCAAAGAGTTGTTTTCAAAAGATTCATTGTCTGTTGCTTTGCCCGAAGGAACGAATGCTGTCCGTTTATTATCTATAAATATTCAGGTGGATTCAGTACATTATGAACAGGCGATGCGCGAACAGATTATTAAAATGAGTTTTGATGGTGTGGAGACAGTTACCGTGCCTTTGAGTGATTTCTCGGGAGCAGGTATGGGAGCACGCAAGTCAGATAGCTGGTATGTTTCTGCTGATGGCAAAGGGCATGTGCTTAGCCGCTGGGTAATGCCTTATCAAAGTAATGCGGTTTTTAAACTTGTGAATCTTTCTTCTACCACAGTAAAAGCTGATATCGAAATACGTGTGGATGATTGGAAATGGGATGAACGCAGCCTTTATTTTCATTCTTCATGGAGACAGGAAAATGGCATTCATGTAGAAGCAAATCCGGATAATGATGCGGCATGCATCGATTGGAATTTTGCAACATTAAATGGGCGTGGAGTTTATAAAGGAGATGTATTATCGCTTTTTAATCATACATTAGCATGGTATGGAGAAGGGGATGAAAAGATATGGGTGGATGATGATAAAGACTTTCCTTCTCATTTTGGCACAGGCACGGAAGATTATTATAATTGTTCCTGGGCTCCTGTAGTTCCTTTCTATACACCGTTTGGAGGGGCAACCCGTGCAGACGCAGAAACGTCAATCGGGTATAATACATTCTTCCGGACTCGTAGTTTGGATCAGATCCCGTTTAATAAACACCTTCGTTTTGATATAGAAATGTTGAGTTGGATATCGGGTGAGGTTGATTATGCTGCTACTGTATATTGGTATGGTGATCTGAACGCAAAAGCAGAAAATAGCACATTGATAGAGGAGGCGACGCGGCCTTTACTGCCTCAACCAGCAGATCCGGCCGCTTACAAGATTGCAATGAATGCGATAGAGTTTGAAAAATTAACTCCTATAGCAAAATCCGAAGAACTATTTACTGATGGGCAGGGTATGCTTACTTTCTCTAAAGGAAAGTGGAGTGGGAGTAAGCAGTTAATCTGTACACATGGGAAAACTGGTAGTTTTATTGAATATGAATTTGAGGTGCCTGAGAATAAACCATATGATATAACTGTTCATGGAACAAAAGCACCGGACTATGGTATTATCGGTTTTTATGTAAATGGACATAAATCTCCAACCTTGTTTGATGGTTGCAGTGCGCCTGAATATGGTGTTGTTAATTCCGGAGCTATTCGTATCGGACGTTATGATCCGGAGAATGGAAAAATACGTCTAAAAATAGAACTGGTTGGTAAGAATGAAAAGGCCCATGGTACGGGTGGTATTTTCGGATTAGATTGTTTGATATTAAATGCTGTGAAATAAATGATTGAGTAAAATATATAAAAGACAGACGTATCATTATTAGTATAGAATGAATCAAATATTATAAGAACCGGATATTCTGACTTGGGCAAATAAGAACCCATGTAACAAATATAATATAGTTTGCAATAAATGTGATAGGCGTTGTATGCTATGGCGTCTATCTTTGCAGCAGTAGAATTTAAAAATCTTAATACCATAACAACATGTTTCATTTAAAAGATTCCTGGCGGAAAATCGGAAAAACACTTTCCTTGTTTATAGTAGGGACTGCTGCTTCTGTCTGTTCTTGTCCGGCTATAAATCCTCCTTTCGTGATTAAACATTTAGGTGACGGACAAAGTATTGTCCAGATAGAAGAGCAGAAAAAGTTTTTGCTTCTTCCGGTAGAAGAGGCTTCGTCCGAAGCAAAATTGTATATGATAGCTGATAACGATGTAGTGCGTAACATGAATGTCCGTTTGGCTGTTAATAAAGTAGATTACTTTGTACCAGTCGACCTTACCGGATTTGATAACAAACATCTTTCTTTCAATTTTCAGCTTATTCCGGATTCGGCTATATGTTGGAAAGAGATGAAACTTTCTGATGAATATGATATTTCCAATTGTGAAAAATTCCGTCCGGTTTATCACTTTACACCAGCTTATGGATGGATGAATGATCCGAATGGAATGGTATATAAGGATGGTGTTTATCATCTGTTTTATCAACACAACCCTTACGGTTCTATGTGGGGGAATATGCATTGGGGACATGCTACGAGTACGGATTTAGTGAATTGGAAGCATCATGGTGATGCCATCTCTCCGGATGCACTGGGTACGATCTTTAGTGGTTCATGTGTGGTAGATAAAGACAATACTGCCGGATTTGGTGCCGGAGCCATAGTGGCTTTTTATACCTCGGCAAGTGACCGTCAGGTACAGAGTATGGCTTACAGCCTCGATAACGGAAAGACATTCAAAAAGTATGCCCGTAATCCCATTCTTACTTCCACCCAACGTGATTTTCGTGACCCGAAAGTAATATGGCATGAAGATACAAAGAAATGGATTATGATTCTTGCTGTAGGGCAGGAGATGCAACTTTATTCTTCTTCTAACCTGAAGGATTGGACTTTGGAAAGCAAATTCGGTGAAGGACAGGGTGCTCACGGTGGTGTATGGGAATGTCCTGATCTTATAGAACTACCTGTCGAAGGCACTGAATTAAAGAAATGGGTACTTATCTGTAACCTGAATCCGGGGGGGCCGTTCGGCGGCTCGGCCACGCAGTATTTTGTGGGGTCATTCGATGGACAGAAGTTTGTAAATGACTCTCCGGCTTTAACCAAATGGATGGACTGGGGGAAAGATCATTATGCTACAGTAACCTGGAGCAATGCCCCCGAAGGCCGTCACATCGCTTTGGCATGGATGAGTAACTGGGAATATGCGAACAATGTTCCGACTCAACAATACCGTAGTGCAAACTCTGGACCTCGTGATCTTTCACTCTATACTTTCAATGGGGAGACTTACGTGAAGTGTACTCCTTCCAAGGAGTTACTTAAGTTACGTGATAAAGCAATAAAGAAGCGTACTTTCAAAGTAGATCGTACTTATAATATGGATAAGCTTTTTGCCGACAACACAGATACTTACGAAATAGAGATGACTATCAAAAATAAAAATGCCGAAGTCATTGGATTTCAATTATTCAATTCAAAAGGAGAAGAAGTGGAGATGTGCTACAATCTGATTGAGAAGAAATTCTCTATGGATCGTACAAAGAGTGGAAATGTATCATTCAGCAAAGATTTTCCAACTGTGACAATGGCTCCTATCGAGGGTGGTAATGAAATGAAACTTCGTCTGTTTATTGATAAATCGAGTGTTGAAGCTTTCGGTGACGATGGCCGGTTTGCGATGACGAACCTTGTGTTCCCATCGGAACCTTACAATCGCATTAGTTTTTATGCCAAAGGCGGAAGCTATAATGTGACTTCATTTACTGTGTATAAATTAGTAGTTAGTAGTAAGTAGATAGTAGTAAGTAGTGGATAGTTCTGCTTTATCTAAGCAAAACATTTCTACTTAACTACTTCTCAACTTAAAAACTTCCCAACTTAACAACTCAAAAATAATGGAAAATACTAAAAATGCTTCGCTAACGAAGCTTGTCCCGGTGATGCTTTGTTTCTTTGCTATGGGATTTGTTGATCTTGTAGGTATCGCCTCTAATTATGTAAAAGCAGATCTTGGTCTGACAGATGCTCAGGCAAATATCTTTCCTTCACTGGTATTCTTTTGGTTTCTTATCTTCTCCGTACCTACAGGTATGTTGATGAATCGTATCGGACGTAAAAAAACGGTACTTCTTAGTCTTGTAATTACTTTTGCATCTTTGGTTCTCCCTATTTTCGGAGATGGTTATGTATTGATGCTTGTTTCGTTTTCTCTGCTTGGTATTGGGAATGCTTTGATGCAGACTTCACTGAATCCATTACTTTCTACTATTGTTAGTGGTGACAAACTTGCCAGTAGTCTTACCTTCGGACAGTTTATAAAGGCTATTGCTTCTTTCCTTGCTCCTTACATCGCTATGTGGGGGGCTACACAAGCCATTCCTTCATTCGACCTTGGCTGGCGTGTACTTTTCCCCATTTATATGGTCATATCGATTGTTGCCATTTTGTTACTGAATGCTACATCGATAGTAGAAGAACCGGAAGAAGGAAAGCCTTCCACTTTCATGCAGTGCCTGGCTTTGTTGGGTAAACCTTTTATTTTATTTTCATTCGTCGGGATTATGTGTCATGTGGGGATTGATGTGGGTACAAATACTACTGCTCCGAAGATTCTTATGGAGCGTTTAGGCATGACATTAGCAGATGCAGGTTTCGCAACCAGTCTGTATTTTATCTTCCGTACCATAGGTTGTCTTTTAGGATCCTTTATTCTGCGTAAAATGTCATCTAAAACTTTCTTTGCTATCAGTGTGTTTTTTATGTTGATGGCAATGGCAGGATTGTTTATTTTCCATGACTTGATGATGATTTACATTTGTATTGCTTTAATAGGATTTGGTAATTCAAATATATTTCCTATCATTTTCTCTCAGGTATTATTGTTTATGCCGAATAAGAAAAATGAAGTTTCCGGTCTGATGATCATGGGGCTTTTCGGAGGAACAATTTTCCCTTTGGCAATGGGAGTTGCTTCTGATGCCATCGGACAGAGCGGTGCGGTAGCCGTAATGACGGTTGGAGTAGCATATCTCTTATTTTATACTTTCCGCATTAAAAAGTAATTTAAGTTGTAAATAGTTTAATCATAAATTAGTATGAATAGCATAATCGTAGGAATGGGTGAGGCACTATGGGATGTGCTGCCCGAAGGAAAAAAAATAGGTGGTGCTCCGGCAAACTTCGCTTATCATGTATCGCAGTTTGGATTTGACAGCCGTGTGGTAAGTGCTGTTGGCAATGATGCGTTGGGGGATGAAATCCTTGAGGTATTCAAAGAAAAGCAGCTGAAGCATCAGTTGCAAGTGGTGAATTATCCTACCGGAACCGTACAGGTAACGCTCGATAGCGCTGGTATACCTCTTTATGAGATTAAAGAGGGGGTAGCCTGGGACAATATTCCGTTTACAGATGATCTGAAACGCTTGGCGCTCAGTACTCGTGCTTTCTGCTTTGGTTCGCTGGCGCAACGCAATGAAGTGAGTCGTACCTCTATCAATCGTTTTCTTGACACGATGCCCGATGGAGATGGGCAGTTGAAGATATTCGATATCAATCTTCGTCAGGGATTTTATACCAAAGAAATCATTCGTGAGTCTTGCCAGCGTTGCAATGTACTGAAGATTAATGATGAAGAATTGGTTGCTATCAGCCGTATGTTCGGTTATCCGGGTATCGACCTTCAGGACAAATGCTGGATCCTCCTCGCTAAATACAATTTGAAGATGTTAATACTGACCTGTGGAACCAACGGGAGCTATGTATTCACTCCGGGCGTAGTCTCTTTCCAGGAGACACCCAGAGTACCGGTAGCCGATACGGTGGGGGCAGGTGATTCGTTTACGGCTGCTTTCTGTGCTTCGTTATTGAAGGGTAAGAGTGTGCCCGAAGCTCATAAACTGGCAGTTGAAGTTTCTGCATATGTATGTACTCAGAGTGGCGCTATGCCTGAGTTACCACAGGTTTTGAAAGACAGATTATCGTAACTTATATCTGTTTGTAAAGCGCTGATAATGAGTCGATGCAAGAGTGTACACTTTGGTATAACAAGAATGTACATTCTTGTATAGTAAGGTTGTACATTCTTGTTATGTAAAAGTGTACAACCTTGTAATTACTCATTTTTGTTTATAACTGATTATTTTCTTTATCCGGTATTCGTTGCTATATTCGTTCAATGAATAAAGCCAATTTAAATACATATCAGTCGGCATTTTTCGATACCCAAGTTGATGAATTCTGCTGTATAGCTCATTCATCTGTTTCTTTATGGTGACAGAAGGGCTTTGTTTATATTGTTGTGTTACAATTTGTGCTTTTAGCAATAATGCATTGATATAGTCCGGATAATACTTCAAAGCTGTATCACAACATTGTACAATGAAATGCCCGTCCCCGCTCCCATACTTGTGCATGTATCCTTGAGCTAAATCAGTCAGACACAGAGCTATTGATTGCCGAACGGAGAGAGTATCCATATATATGCCATTTCTGATCGCATCCAGATGGATGTATCCGGATGCTGTCAACCAGGCATCTGTGGGAAAATCGGCACAGGTTAGTTCTATATTATACCAGCCTGCCCGTTTGTTCCATGCTTTTATGTACATATGGTTAGGGGCCAGTGATAACCAGCACTTCTCACCGAGTTTATCCATAATTAATTTGTAGAGTAGTGGCATGGAGTGGCAATTTCCTTTTTTCGTTTCCATCATACGTGATACAAACATGTTGTTCCAGTTTTCCCGTCCGGCGTAATCATCAAAGTTATATTCAAATGGAGTATGCCATGCTACTGTGTCTCCAACTTGCATAGGAATGGAATCTGTCATGAAAACGAAAACGGCGCATTGTGCCTTGGCTACTTGTTCGTCTCCTTGTCCTTCATAACGGATATCGCCGGATTGCATAATACCGCGGCAAAAATTAGTATACCATTCTATCTGCTGATTGAATATCTCTTCATTCTGGTTGCCATTGTAATAAGCATTTTCTACGGCATAGACTGCTTTTTGCAGATCCATGGAGTCCTTGCCGGATAGCATATTGGTGAGAGTCAGTTGTTCTTTGATGTAGGCAGCTTGAGAATATACAGGTAATGCCATGATACATGTCATTATGTACAGAAGGTAAATCCTACACTTTTTATTTAATTTTTCTATTTCATTTAGATACATGTGAATTCTTATTTTATATGTGCTGCTTGTTAATTGGTTTGACGTAAATAGTTACTGATTTTTATAATCTCTTCAAGAGGTATTTCGCCTTCTGATTTTACATCTTTACCATCTAAATTAAAACAAATCACATTGTTTATATTCGCATTTTCCTTGGGATCACTGACTCTTTGAGAGGCATTCATTAATATACCATTGTCCTCAAAATAAACTTGAATCGACTCAAAATGAATTTTTTGGTAATTGTCTTTGAATAGCTTGTAATCATAATATAGAATTAAGGATTTCTTTTGTATAATAATGACCTCTGTTCCATATTTATTCCACAAATATAATTTCAATAGATAGCCAGAAGAAAGAAAGCCTACGATACAAGTGATAATGAACCCCAAAGGAATACCTTCACCGATTGTAGCCAAATATATAAAGAATATAATCGGAATGAAAAAGATTGAAAGTGCAAAAAATAAAATAATACTTAGTATACCTGTTTTTGCTTTCTTTACATGAATTTTCAAAGAAATACCATCCGAAAATTCTAACTCATAAATTGGTATTAGCGATTTTTTTGTTTCCATATTCTATAATCTTTACTCCTTTCTATTTTTCTTCATCTTCTATTTCAGTATAGATTTCATATAATGTTGTATACAGTTAAAAATATAGTAGAATGTTGTTTACGATCACACTAAGCATATATTGTATAAATAAAGTATCATATACATTATCTTTTGCCATCTTTCATGAATTATTCAATTAAATGTAAATGTCTTATTTTCATTATTGTTAGCCGTCAACATCAGAATGATATTATCAATGACTTTATCTTCATACTGTTTTGATGAACGTATATGTTCTATTTCTTTGAGAATCTTATTTTGGTCTTCTATTATTCTCTTTACTAAAAATAGGTCATACAATGATTCTTCGTTTGGATTTTTATTTAAATAGAGTTGAATCTCATTGATAAGTTCTTTGAATAATTGATTTCTATTTACTGTGTCACCTTTAGATTCCAATATAGCAACTTCAAATGCTTTTATATACATATCCTTTTTATAATTAGTTGAGAAATCTGATGAATTGAATGACTCAACGTATTTCTTTCCTCCTTCATAGTCTTTTAATAAATACCTAATTGAAAGATTCAGTTCAAAAACTTTTCTTTTTACCGGTTTACAATCAATACTATCTAAATATAGTTTTGCTTCTTCCAGACATAATGTACTATCTGTTAGTGAATATTGAAGCCAGCGATTGAAAGCTTTTTCATAAAGAGAGTTACATTTTTCGCTATTTTTCTTTGAACAAGACAATAATAACATTAATAGTAAAATGAATATATAAATGATTCTATAATGCATAAGTTTGTTATTTGACAGTCCATGTATTTAAATTGAGAGTTTTGATAACGTATTACTTTAATTCGTAGGAAGTTATTATGTTTACTTTTACTCCATTGTTAGATGCTGGAGTGAATAATGGAAGTTTATCTACTCCTTTGGTTATACAATCTATGATTTTTGGATCATCACTGTATATGTGGTGGATATGGGTTCTTCCTATAGTATCAATATTAACATAAAAAACAATAGGAGAACTTATTTTCAATTTATTATATTGAAACCATTGGTTGAAGAAGTTGTTTATTATTACTGTGTTATCATCATTGTTATAGGCTGTTGGAAGTAAAGGGGGAATATCTACTCGATTGATAGAACTTCCTATTGTTTTTGTTCTTTTTTCTACAAATGTATTTCCTCTTTTCACTAACTTATGAATACTAATGAATTTGTTTTGATATTCTGTCAATCCTAATTTAATGTTTATACTGTCACCTACTTCAAAATAAAAAGAATTATAAGTGCCTTTAACATAGATTCTGTTTCCAATTAAATAAGTAGAATCCATTTTTCCGTCTTTACAAAAACTAATTTTATACATTAATACATTACCTCCCTTCCATGGGGTGTATTGTATTTTATCAACTCGTCCAGTAATCACTTTGTTACAAGAGGATAGAAATAAAAGAATGATGTAAAATATTAAATATTTATTCATGGTTACATTTCTTTTTTTGTTATTCTCCATAAATATTTCCTCTTTTAATAATCTGCTCATTTACAATAATATTATATTCTTTAGTGTCTATATTTATGAAAGTATATGGAGGCTTTCGTTTATTATTCTCAAAGAAATGGTTAATAAAAAAGTTATCAGGTACAATCTCAATATTATATTTTGAACATCCAACACTTTGTATTGTTGAGTAGGATGTTCGAGCATATATATCTGAAGTATTCACGATGATTTGTATATAATCTATTGTTCTAAGTTCAATAGAGTCTTTACTATTATAAAGTGATAAAGAATCCTGTGCAAAGAAAATGACAAATCTCCCTCCTGGACGTTTGGACGTTTTTACGAAAACATCTTTTTGGGGTAATTGGAACATATAATTATTTTCCCTATAGACTGTTTCGCCACAGGAAAGAAAAGCTAATGATCCTAGTATTATAAAAGTTATTTTTTTCATAATTATTCATCTTATTAACCATTTTATTCCACTAGGTATAGATTTGGTTGTCCAGTGTAGGGTCTTCCACAGATTATCGATTGTGCTTTTAGACCAGCGTTCTAACCATACCATTGTACATTTAATTTTCGGTATAAATCATTTGACCCGAGGTAACCACTCCAATCGTTTTGCACTTAATAATCTATATGTATGTTGATTTATTCTGAGTGAATCTGAACCTTTTTCTTTTATAATAGAATCATTTAATTCTGTAATCTTATAAATTGATTCAGGTACGTTGATCAGTACAGTGCTGTCATCCGGTTCGAAAAAGTAATAATCATAAAAAAATTGATGTCCCATTGGAGGTAGAATTGCAGTTGAATCATATTTTATCATGAGTTGATATGGATAGCGTTTTATGATTTTACCAGAAAAACTAGATTGTCTAAAATAAGATTTCTGTTTAGTAAAAGCTTGTTCCGCGTCAGCTTGTATTTCATACAACTCATGACCAATTATAACAATAATAGTAAGTGCACATCCTGCGAAGATACTGGCTATAATTATTAATATTCTCTTTCTATTTTTCTTCATCTTCTATTATTGATTTTACTGAGTATAGATATGGGAAAATTATGTTATAATTTGATTTATTACTCAATTATTTAGCAAGTTCTAACTAATACTTCTTTTTGACTTTTATTTTGTCAATATTTTTATATTCATATAAATAATTATTGTAAATAAAATATATTGTACTATCTACGGCAGTAAAATATACAGTATCGTTTCGAACGAAAACAATTCCTCTTTCATTCTCACTACCAATTGATAAACCCGGTTCAGGGCTATATTCGATACTATAATAACTACCATCTCTATTAATGCCGTCACACGATATGGTATATTTGACTCCGTCAATAAAAAACTCCCAACTATCCATATTAATACGTCTGTTAATTTCAATATACTGTACAAAAAAAAGGTACACTAAAAAAGAAGATAAGAAAGCATTAATCACTAAAAAAGGTGTATAATACATCTTGATAAAATAGAATATGCCGGCAATCACTAAATTGGCTAAAAATACTATAGGAATAATAAATAATAAAATAATACTAAGGCTACTATCAGGTTGAGTGTACAGTGTCCAACAACCAACCATAATTATATCAATAATCAATAGTATCGACAACGTTTTGATATTCTTTTTAGAAAATAATGTTTTCATTGTATACTTAGTTTTTAATATGAAACAATCTTTCCATCTACAATTTGATAACGTCCCTCTGGAAGATTACTTATTTGATCATAAAAAACAGAGTCACCAACCTCCATAAAGTTCACCTTTTCTTATAACTTGCTGATCTACTGCCACGTGGTACTCTCTCGTATCGATGTTTATATAAGAATACGGTTCTATTTGTTTTCCATTTTCAGAAAAACGATCATAATCACTAAAAGAAATCATTTGGAAATTAAAATGTTGATGTTGGATATGCTGTATGGGAGCAGCATATTCTTTTATATAAACATTCGTTGTATCCATAAACATATAAATGTAACCACCCGTTTGAAATTCGATAGAATCTTGACTATTCTTTAACATTAAGGAATCTAATGCGAAAAAAATAACAAACTGTCCTCCTTTGCGTTTAGATGTTTTCACGAAAACATCCTTACCTGGTAATTGAAAGACACAATTAATTTCTGTTCGTTCGGATTTCTGTTCACAAGAAAGAAGGACCAACATTACTAATACAAATACTATTATTTTTTTCATTTTTAATTACTTAAAAAAAACATTTAGTCATACCTGGTACAGACTTATATTGCCAACGTATTGCTTTACATGGATTTTTAAATGATCCTCTTATGCCATCTTTCCATCCTCGGAACTGTGCGCGTTGGCTTGAAAAGCCTTCTACAGATGGATGATTATCCTGCTTAGACTGCAATTTATCGAATTGCCATCGGGCTAAGTCCCAACTAATTTGGTGATATCCAGTTATATGTCCTGCTGCATCTATCTCTTGTTGTGCTCTTTGATTACGTCGCATTAATTCATTAGGATCATATGCATTAGACTGTGCTCTTTTAATAAAGGGAGATGGGGTACTGGAATGAGTTTGTGGGTTGATGTTTATTCCATAAGTATCCATCGTGGCGGTCTGGGGGACCGGAATAACAGGTAATTGAGCATATAGGTGCCAACTACATAAGATGGCGAAGAATATGGTTAACGATTTCTTCATTTTAGCAGTTGATAATGATAATATTCGCAATATAAGGATTTATTATTGACTAATCTAAGAAAATACTGGAAAAGTGAGAGTAAGTAGAGAAATAATCCCTTTCCTCACCAATACACATTTGTTTTCTTATGTTATGGTATCGAATGCAATACCATGATGGAATTGATAAAAGTTTAAAGAAATGCAGTTATCCTGTCTTTTTGTTCTTATATGATCGTTTTTCATAACACACTTATTTTAATTATTGCTATAACTGGAGAATAAATTGCATAATAATGTAATTTATCAGCCCTGTTTTATTGCATAATCTTCCTTTATTTGGATAGTTATGCATATTTACCCGGCATGTTATCTTAATTTTCCCTATATGATAAGTTCGGTTCCTCTACCATTATCTTTGCCATGGAAAACATAGTTCTTTATGAACGTTAATAAGAATAAATTTCTTAATATTGTC
>NZ_CAXSVC010000028.1:0-74445 GCF_964240755.1 Bacteroides sp. HPS0048
ACAATATTAAGAAATTTATTCTTATTAACGTTCATAAAGAACTATGTTTTCCATGGCAAAGATAATGGTAGAGGAACGAGGTGAAACTCTACGGAGATCAGTGTGAAACTCTACGAGAATCGCCCCTATTCTCTACGACTAACAAAGAAAAAGTTTATAAGATATTACAAAGAAAAAAAAGGGAGTATTCCGAATTGTAACAATATATCAATCGTTAATATAGAGTTGATAAGGTTTATTTTACTTTTACAAAACATACAAACGTTACCGACTTTCCATTATGAATCAGTTTTAGAATTATTATTAAGTATCAGTCTTTTAATGTATTTAGCAGTTTTCCGCTTTAGTTTATAACCAATAAATATGATTCGGATTCTATTATATGTATTCAAAAAGAACTCAAAAATACAATTATGTTCTTCCTTTATAATGTAGATAGTATGAATTTTCAGATTAATATTGAATGAATGGAGATGTCTGCTCTTCTTAAATAATATAAATAGTATATCATCCTCTTCTTCATATTCAACACAGGCTATTGTACTTAATGGTATTGCAAACAAATCAGTATCTTTTTCTAATCTCAAACAGAATTCATCACAATATAAATTCAACCTTTCGAAGAAGGGTTTTATTAGTTCATATTTTTCCTGATTGGTTTGATTTGCCAATCCCATCAAACAAATCAATTCTATAACTTCCGAATCAGCCTGTTTAACTTCTATTCCCAATTCACTAATTTCGTACATGTTGGTTTAGTTTTTTGTTGATCAAGAGGTTTAATTCCATTCTTAATTTTGACCCGGAAGGTTTGGGTTTCAAAAAAGTATCACGTCCTTTCTCATAAAGTACGTAAAAGAGATAGTTATTGAAATAAAATATATCTTCTATTTCTATTGGCCCCCAAATATTATTTAATGGTGTCCGATAACAACAAAAAATTTCAGAAAATTCGATTTCTTCAAAATCTAAGAAGATGCTATGATACTTCGTAAAAGAAAATAGGGTTAAATACTCCGAGTTGTTGTTTTGCTTTGGGATTTGTTTAAGACTACCATCTATAAACTCCCTTGTGTAAATATCCATACTGATAGTTTTTTAAATTTCCTCCTTTTAAAATAAAAGAGGTACGGAACTTTAACTTACCTGAATTCAGAAGGATGTGGTGCAGCCCTAAGCTAAACAGAATAAGCAAAGCCCGTACCATATCAGCACAGGCGTTGCAGATTCTTCTTTTTAGCTTATTCGTTAAACACCACATTTTCTGAATAATAAGAAGTCCGAACGCTGTAATAAATTACATTTCATGAAAATGGATTTCTCCCCATCTTCATTTGCAAAGATATACATTTTTCAATTAAATATCTTTTTCTTTTTGTTTTTTATTCGAAATGTTAGGTTCAGGTTATTCTTTAACAGTTTCTTCCTTAGCTTGTTCAGCTACTTCAAAACTGATAACTATTCTTTTTCTTCATTAATTACTTAACAGCCGACTCCTTTTGGATAGCACACTGATTATCAGAATAACAAACATTTAATTATGAGTATTTTTAACTCAACTATTGAGTATAAATTAACCACTTCCAACACTTATTGTCAGTGCCCAATTACAATACCCCAAGTAACAATTAATTATATAGCTATCAGAATATCCCCAAAATTAAGAAATAAAAAAATGATAAATTGAGAAAAATTTTCATCATATAGAAAAAGGACAAAAGTAAAGTTAGTTATTATCAAAGAACATATCAACCATATCTTATATAAAGATTGAATTAAATCTGGGATAATTTATGTTCATCAATGGTTAAAGAGTTGTAGATTGATAACTTTTCCATACTTTTGAAACCGTTTTTTTACACCCTTCAGCGAAGAGACAACGTAAAATTATTAGCTACTAATGAAACAAAATTCATTTATTTTGGTTGATATTTAACGAATATTTTATAATTTTGCAGATGTGTTTTTGAATCTTTTGCGAGAAATATGAAAATATCTTTAAACATTAGACGGATTTTTCTTTTTACTATTCTTTTCATCAGTAGTTCCGTAAGCAGGTGCCAGATTTATAAGTACATAGGACTGGAAGACGGTCTGAGCAACCAGAAAATATATCATATCCAAAAAGACCGAAGAGGATATATGTGGTTTCTAACCCAGGAAGGGGTAGACCGTTATGATGGAAAACATATCAAGCATTACAACTTTTCAGACGGCAGCATGAAGCTGGATTCGCGGGTTGCTTTGAGTTGGCTCTATATGGACAACGAGAATGTATTATGGGTAATCGGTCAGAAGGGTCGTATTTTCAAATATGATTCGCAGCATGATAAATTCGAACTGGTTTACGTACATCCGGAGCTAATCAAAAATAAGTCGCAGGCATTTATGAATTACGGTTATTTGGACAAAAGCGATCGTATGTGGCTATGTTATAAAGACAGCATTACCTGGTATGATATCCATGCCGGAACGACTTTACATATGCCTACACCGGTCAACGGTGAAATAACTGCCATTGCACAGATGGATACTAACCATTTCTTTATCGGTACAGGAAGCGGCCTGTTTCGTGCCAGGGTAGAAAGGGGGAAGCTGAATATAGTACATGACGAAGCAGTAGAAAGTATCGATACACCAGTGCATGAACTCTATTACCACGCCATTTCCAAACAACTGTTTGTGGGAAATTATAAAGAGGGAATACTTATATACGACATGGGGAAAACAGGAAAAATCATCCCTTGTCAATCGCTCAATAATGTAGAGATAAACCGGATCGTTACTTTGAACGCTCATGAACTTCTAATAGCCACAGGCGGGAAAGGTGTATATAAACTGGATATGAATACATGTATAAGTGAACCCTATATAACGGCCGATTATAGTAGTTATAACGGAATGAACGGAAACAATATTAATGATATTTATGTGGATGAGGATGAACGCATCTGGCTTGCCAATTATCCTACCGGTATTACCATCCGTAACAACCGTTATGGAAGTTATGACCTAATAAAACATTCCATTGGCAACAACCTTTCACTGGTGAACGACCAGGTCCATGATGTGATGGAGGACAGTGACGGTGACCTCTGGTTTGCAACCAGTAACGGCATCAGTCTTTATCAGACCGATACAAAAGAATGGCGTTCATTCCTCAGTTCTTTTGATCCGGTACCGGATAACGAGAATCACATCTTTTTAGCACTGTGTGAGGTCTCTCCCGGCGTAATTTGGGCTGGTGGTTTTATGTCTGGCATTTGCAAGATAGAAAAAAAGAAAGGATTTAAGCTCAGCCACCTCTCTCCTGCTACTATTGCGGGAGTACGTCCCGACCAATACATATTTGACATTAAGAAAGATTCGGACGGTGATGTCTGGTCCGGTGGATATTATCACCTGAAACGCATTAATCTTGAGACTAAAAGAGTGCGTCTATATCCGGGAGTAAACTCCATCACCACTATTCAAGAGAAAGACACCCGGCAGATGTGGATCGGTACAAGAATGGGCCTCTATCAGCTTGACAAGGAATCCGGGATTTACCAATATGTTGACCTGCCCGTTGAATCTCCCTATATATGTGCATTATACCAGAGGAATGACGGTATCCTATATATCGGCACTCGTGGAGCTGGACTGCTTATATATGACATCGATAAAAAGAAGTTCATCCATCAATATCATACAGACAACTGTGCACTGATTTCCGATAATATCTATACAATTCTCCCACGTCAGGACAAGAGTCTCCTCATGGGTACAGAAAACGGAATTACCATTTACTCGCCTGAAGAACACTCCTTCCGCAATTGGACACGGGAACAAGGATTGATGAGTGTCAATTTTAATACCGGCTCTGCTACAACCTATAGCAAAAACACACTTGTTTTTGGTAGCAATAACGGGGCTGTCAGGTTCCCAACAGACATACAGATACCGGAACCGCATTACTCCCGTTTGTTATTGCGCGATTTTATGATAGCCTATCATCCCGTTTATCCTGGTGATGACGGCTCTCCGCTGGAAAAAGATATTGACGAGACTGACCGGTTAAAATTGACTTACGGACAAAACTCCTTTTCTCTTGATGTAACTTCCATTAATTATGATTATCCTTCTAACATTCTTTATTCATGGAAAATTGACGGTTTTCATAAAGAATGGAGCCGTCCGAGCCAAGACAACCGGATTATTGTAAGAAATCTGCCGCCCGGCGATTATACTTTGCAGATTCGTGCCGTATCCAATGAGGAAAAATATAAGACCTATGAGACCAGAAACATCCAGATTATCATAACGCCTCCAATATGGGCCAGTGTATGGGCCATGGCGGTATATGCGATCCTGCTGGTGCTGATTATGGGTATCATATTCCGTATCATCATGCTACACAAACAGAAGAAGATTTCGGATGAGAAGACACGGTTCTTCATTAATACGGCCCATGACATACGTACCCCGCTCACATTGATAAAGGCTCCACTGGAGGAAGTCGTTGAAAATTGTATGGTAAAGGAACAAGCATTACCGCACATGAATATGGCCCTTAGAAATGTAAATACATTGCTCCAGTTAACGACCAACCTGATAAATTTTGAACGGGTAGGTGTCTACTCTTCCCACCTTTATGTTTCCGAATACGAATTGAACTCCTATATGAATAATGTTTGTGCCACTTTCCGTAAATATGCTGAAATGAGACATGTCAGGTTTGTTTACGAAAGCAATTTTAACTATCTGAATGTGTGGTTTGACAGTGACAAGATGGGATCTATTCTGAAGAATATCCTGTCCAATGCACTGAAGTACACACCTGAAGGTGGCAGCGTACATATTTATGCCTGCGAGGAAGCGAACTCCTGGAGCATCGAAGTGAAAGATACCGGAATCGGTATTCCCGCATGTGAACAGAAGAAACTGTTCAGGAATTATTTCCGGGGGAGCAACGTTATCAACCTCAAAGTGACAGGCGCCGGAATCGGGTTGATGCTGGTATACAAGCTGGTCAGATTACATAAAGGCAAGATTCAAATTCAGAGTACTGAACATCAAGGGACCTGTGTACAAGTTACCTTCCCGAAAGGAAACAGCCATCTCCATAAGGCAAAATTCATATCTCCCAAGACACCGGATGAATGTCCGGAGATTATCATACCTGATAGTGCTTCAAATCAACCGTCCATAGAAATATCCCAGGCAAACGGTTCTTTACAACGTATCCTGATAGTAGAGGACAATGATGACTTACGTAATTATCTTGTTGATATGTTCAGAACGAGTTATAATATCCAGTCCTGTCCAAATGGAAAGGATGCGCTTGTCATAATACGGGAATTTAATCCGAATCTCATTATATCCGATATAATGATGCCCGAGATGGGTGGGGATGAACTCTGCTCAGTTATAAAAGGCGACCTTGAAATGTCACATATTCCAGTCATCTTGCTGACTGCGCTGGGAGATGAAAAAAACATGCTCGAAGGACTGGAAATTGGAGCAGATGCCTACATCACAAAACCTTTCAGCGTAGGGATACTCAAGGCAACGGTCAAAAACATACTTGCAAATCGCACGATGCTCCGTCAGGTTTATAACAGTATCGAAGATGAAAAACAGAATCTTCCGTCCAACTGCACCAATACTTTGGACTGGAAATTCATAGTCTCTGTCAAGGAGTGTATAGAAAACAACATGGGAAATCCGGATTTCAATGTGGACATGCTCAGTAGTCAGCATCACATGAGCCGTACAAGTTTCTTCAACAAATTAAAAGCGTTGACCGGCTATGCTCCGGCTGATTATATCAGGATGATACGTCTGCAACATGCCGCACAATTGCTGAAACAGGGTGAATATACAATAACGGAGATTGCCGACATAGTCGGATTCTCGGATACAAAATACTTCCGCGAAGTATTTAAAAAATATTATAATGTAAGTCCAAGCAAATTTAATAAAAGTCAGAATATTGATGGCTAATAAAAAGCCCCACTAATCTGAGCCTCAGTGTCTCAAGCATATCATTCCTCCTCAGTTCTAATCTTCTTGGTTTTCCTGACCGGAACGATGTGCAAGACATACTGGGATTTTTTAATTATCATCAGATCCCTACTCTTTCCTTTGTTTTTCTGCTACCATAATCACCAACTTTAATCGTATGATTAGTAACATTTATCTTTGCGGAAAACCTGAGAAAGTTACGTAAAAAACAGGTAATAAATATTCTCCTATTTTAATTTAAAACATTAAATACATCCTACAACGTATTTTTCAAAATACGTGTAAAAACTTCATTTCGATAATTACGGGCTACAGTAATAGAATGTGTACCAATTAAAATACTATTGCCGTCAATCAAATCAATTTTCTTCGTATTAATGATATATGATTTATGTACCTGTAAAAAATTTCCATCAGGCAACATTTCAGATATTCTTTTCATAGTAGTTCTTGTCAATAATTTATGTGTTTCAGTATAAATTTGTACATAGTTTTCCAATCCCTCTACAAACAAAATATCTTTAAAGAAAACCTTGTACATTTGTCTATCCGAACGTACAAATATGAAATCTGTTGGTTCGGAAGATTCCAATTGTAGCATAAGATGATGAACCTTGTTTACTGCTTTTAGGAAACGGTCAAAAGAAATAGGCTTCAATAAATAATCCGTAATATCAAATTCATAACCTTTTAATGCATATTGTTCATAAGCAGAAGTAATAATAACACGCGGAGGATTTGAAAGTGATGCCAGCAAATCCAATCCTGTTAGATAGGGCATTTCAATATCTAAAAAGAGCAAATCGGGTTGTTCTTTTTTCAAAAGAGTATTTAATTGCATAGCATCTTCACATATTCCGGTCAATGTGAGAAAATCCACCTTCTCCACATAACTTTTCAACCCTTTGCGAGCCATAGGTTCATCATCAGTTATCACACAGCTTATTTGCATATACTTATAACTTTAAAACAAGTTCTACTTTAAATAATGTTTTTTCTTTTTTAATGTTCAAGGTATAGTTATCAGGATATAATAACTCCAATCTCCGTTTCAAATTCTCTATGCCGATACCTTGTTTCTGTTGTAAAGGCGGTAACATATCAGAAATCGTATTTTCTACATAGAAATATAATCGGTCTTCCTTTAAATACATATTTAATTTTATATGATATTCTCCTCTTACATATTTAAATGCATTCTCAACTAAAGGGACAAACAATAACGGATAAACCTCCTGTTCCTGCAAAGCCTCATCAAAGTATACCTGCAACTGCAATCTTTCCGTACTACGAAGTTTCCATAAACTGATATATTTCTTCAAATAATCTATTTCTGCCTTTATCATTACTTTATCACCTTCATTGTAAAGCTGATAACGAAGTAAATCAGCTAAAATCTCCAAAGTCCGGCGAGGTATCTCATTCTTCTCCTCTATCTGGAAATAAACCGTATTGAGCGCATTAAAAAGGAAATGAGGATGATATTGGGCCTTCAGAAACTTCAATTCTGTCTGTAGCTGATCATTCTTTATCTTTTCCAATTGTAAACGTTGAACTTCATAGGCTTTCTGAATAGTCTGATTCCTAAGAAAAGAGTAAGAGAAACCGACAAATAAAACACCAACTACTATCGGAATTGGAGTATCATAAAAGTTAAGCGTAACTCCATTCATCCAACGTGTGCCCCACATAATCACAGTTCCCAAAAATAAAGTACATAAAATGATAAATCCATACTCTCTCCATCGGGAAATCCCTTTCTTTCGACACCATTTCACCCAAAAGAGTTGGATTGCCATCATAGGGTAAGAAGCTAAAATTAGCGGTAGTACTTCTTTTAATATAAAATTCAAACTGTTTCCGTCCCAATAATGCCGGCGCATAGGAACATCGTTCGCCACTCGAATGAAAAGAAACAAAATCATGGCGAAAAATGCCGGAGCTAATCCTCTATATAAATTCTTCATCATATGAATTACAAATTTACTCGTTTCATTTCTTCTATACTATTTTTTTGCTTTCTTTCTTTCATTTTACTACCTTTTTGGAATCGGTAAGAGAAAGAAATTCCTATCATACGTTTATTTTCCCGTTCAACTATCCATGCGCGTTTCTCAGATACCAAAAGATTAATTTTCTGAAAATTGGTATTGAATAGATCTTTTACAAATATTCCGATAGCACCTTTCCCACGAAAAATTTTCATTCGAGCCCCTAAATTTACTTCCGAAAATGGATGAAGAGTTGCCTGCCCATAAGCCATCTTTCCATTATAATTTGTCGATACTTCTACAGACCAAATGGAGCCAAATGTCAGTAAATTCGTAAAATGGACCATAGGGGTGAATCTCCGATTTGTTATTTTCTCTCCTTTATCAATCCAATGATAGTTATTGTACATACCTATTATTGTCAAGTTTATAGTCCACCAATTGGTCAATGAAAGGTTGGCTGCATTCATGCGCAATCCTGTTTGAATATAAGAAGTAAGATTCTCCGGAGTGACGTAATACTGATGGTTTTCTCTTTCCTGATAAGATTTCGTAATAGCATCATGAGTATATGAAAAGAAAAACACTGTTTGCAACCAATCCCGATGTACATAGCCAAGTTCTACATTATCAGAAAAAGAGGGGCGAAGTCTTGTATTGCCCACTTCAAATGTATAGTCATCAAAGATATAGATAAATGGATTCAAATCTCTATAGTTAGGACGGATAATACGTCTTCCATAAGAAAATTGAAGAGTATTGTCCGAAGATAAGGCATAACTGCAAGATAAAGTTGGAAACAGATGTACTTGATTAGTTATAAATGACGAATCGTTTTGCAGAGAATTACCACCTGAGTTTCCTTTTACACAGGCATGTTCTAAACGCAATCCGGCAGTAAGTTTTAGATGATGATATTCAAGATCTGCTTGCAAATAAGCTGCATTGATATTTTCATTATATATAAAATACGATCCTAGAGAAATATCCTGTTGCCATTCTGATTCTATCGGTCGTAAATATCCGCTCCCATTATCTATTCGTACGAAAGAAGTTTTAATTCCTGTCTGTAACTTCCAATATTTGTTTAAGGGATAAGTAAAATTTGTTTGTGCCGAATATAAATTAACGTCTCCCCTCATCTCGCCTTTCAATGTATCCGGTTTAAAACTATAAATAAATTGGTCTTCGGGATGATAATAATGAAAATAGTCAAAAGAAAGGTCAAACTCTCCTCCTTCCTTTACTAAGCGTTGATTCAGTAATACACCAGCTGAAATATTTTTCCATTTATTCTTATTAGTAGTATAGGTCCAACCCGATATTTGATCTTTTTTGATTTCAGTAAACATACCGGCTGTTTCATTCTGATGTCCTAAATTCGTATTGATGGAAACACCTATAAGCGTGCGGTCTGTAGGATAAAAATCGCATCCTGTACGGAGGGTATGGGAATAGTTCGTACGATTCCGATAAGAAAGCTGATTTCTTTCGCTCACTTTATTAAAAGACAAATCGGTTTCCATATCGATATGTTGTTTTCCTTGATAATAGGAATAATTGAAATAGATATTAAATTTATCTTTACGGAAATTAAGAACTGTACTACCATAACCGTTAGCTCTTTTTCCCTGGTTGAAGTTACCGTTCAGTGCCAAGTTCATACCACGCAGTTTTATCTTACGAGTATGAATATCAATAATTCCGTTGCTTCCCTCAGCATCATAACGTGCAGAAGGGTGTGTAATTAAATCTATTTTATCAGTAATGGTTGCTGCTGTGGATTTTAAAAGATTAATCAACTCTTCTCCGGAAAGATAGTTTGGTTTTCCGTCAATCAGAATCTTTACTCCACTCTGTCCATTTAGTAATATGGTTCCTCCGGAATTAATCATCACCCCCGGTAAGGATGAGAGTACATCATATAAGTTTCCATTGCTTTGAGTAATAGATTCATCCATACGGAAAGTTGTTTTTCCGGGAGTCATTTCGACAAGCGGGAGTTTAGCGGTTATGACCACTTCCTGTAAATGCTGATCGGCTATAGTATCTTGTTGTGCCCAACCTCTTAGAGGTGTACTACATAGGAATAGTCCTAAAAATAAATATTTACGCATGTTTTCTTTTTTATTTCAAAAGTAGAGATGCGTAACGGTATGGGCAACTTATAGTGACGAAGGGTAAGATTCCGGTGATAACATGAAATGCCAGACTGATATTAACTATTAATGCGAATCAGTAGTTGGATATTTGGTCCAAACCTGTACAGAATGAACTAAAGGGATGGCTGATAGTTTATCCGCAACACTCAAGATATTTATATATAAAATCTGCTTCTTCCTTAAATTAATACCTTTTCATAGGAAGTAAAGTTACGGACAATTAAAGGTAAACTATAATCAAAAGTTTCAGTTGTAAGATTAAAACTTTTGGTTTTATAACCAAAAGTTCCGGTTATAAAATCAGAAGTTTTGGTTATAGATTATAAAAGAGAGAACAGTAGTTTTCTTCCTGATAAAAGGTAGTTCATATCGCCTTGTTTTGAACAAATATATACGATTAAGTTGAGTCCGGTTTTCAACTACTGATTCGCATTATTAATACAGATTGGACAAATATCGACAAAAAGTAGCCATTTTGCAACATTTCGTATTCATAAAATATATAAACGTTGCTGAGTTTCCATTATGAATCAGTTTTAGAATTATTATTAAGCATCAGTCTTTTAATATATTTAGCAGTTTTCCGCTTTAGCCTATAAAACCTGTTCCAACCGTTCGGAAACCATCCATATTTACGACGAGTGGCAATCGTTTTAGATATACCGACCAGCTGTTTCACATCATCATTATACCTTTGGAAAAGGTTAAGGATGGTATCGTGGTTTTCGCTATGCCCTTAAAATTCATTCTTCACCTTTTCGGCGGTAACATAATTGTCACGCCTTTGCAGTTCGTGATAGATGGTATTAAGGGATGCGTTTATATCATCCAGCAATCGGTTGATACGGGTAGCTTCCGCAGAACGTCCGGCAGCTTTACCTGCCTTACACCGTCCCAAAGTTTGGATTGAACGTCCAGTATGGAATTAAAACAGCTTGTAACACCATCAATCGCGATACGAACAAAAATAGAGTAACTACCATTGATTTTTTGCTGCCTTTTTCACAAAGAAAAGAACGGAAAATGTACTCTTCATAAGCTCACTTCTTGGGGTCACAAAACTACGTTAATCAGCTTATAATAAAGTTCATACAGGTTCACCAAACAGCGACAGGAGTTCGCAAATCTCGGACTAAGTGTACTCTTTTTACGTTTTCTGTTGTCAGGGGGCAAATTAGGTTACTAACTTTGTCTTTTTAGGGTCTAAACGATATCGGTAGGCGACATAAGGGGAATAAAAAAAAGTCCCACAAACATTGAATTTGTGAGACTTTGTTGTTCATTGTCCGTTTCTTTTTCAGCGGAGAGACAGGGATTCGAACCCCGGGTACCTCGCAGTACAACGGTTTTCAAGACCGCCGCAATCGACCACTCTGCCACCTCTCCAAAACTTCTTTATCAGAAACACTTTCCTTTGAAAGCGGTGCAAAGGTACGTATCTTTTTTAAATCTGCAAACATTCTAATGATTTTTTCATGAAATAATCGTATTTTTGCCTCGTAATTCAAATTACAGAGAGTTATCTCAATCGTAAATTGTAAATAGCTAAATCGTAAATATCAATGATATATCCTCAAAATTTTGAGCAAAAGATAGGATTTGACCAAATCAGACAACTATTGAAAGAAAAATGTCTCAGCACATTGGGCGAGGAACGTGTAACAGATATGAGTTTCTCCGATCAGCATGAGAAGGTGGAGGAACTGCTAAATCAAGTCACAGAGTTTGTCCGCATCATACAGGAAGAAGACAGTTTCCCCGACCAGTTCTTTTTTGACGTACGCCCTTCACTGAAACGCGTGCGAATAGAAGGAATGTACCTGGACGAGCAGGAATTGTTTGATTTAAGACGTTCGTTAGAAACGATTCGCGACATCGTACGATTCCTTCAACGCAATGAAGAGGATGAAGAAAGTGATTGCCCCTACCCCAGCCTGAAACGATTGGCGGGAGATATTGCTGTATTTCCCCAGCTAATAGGAAAGATTGACGGTATACTAAACAAATACGGAAAGATAAAGGACAATGCTTCAACGGAACTGGCACGTATTCGTCGTGAACTTGCAAGTACGATGGGAAGCATCTCACGCTCACTAAACAGCATTTTACGCAGTGCTCAATCCGAAGGATATGTAGATAAAGATGTGGCACCCACCATGCGTGATGGTCGCCTCGTAATCCCTGTTGCACCCGGATTGAAGAGAAAAATAAAAGGTATTGTACACGATGAATCTGCCAGTGGAAAAACGGTCTTTATAGAACCAGCGGAAGTGGTAGAAGCCAACAATCGCATTCGTGAACTGGAGGGAGATGAACGACGGGAAATTATCCGTATTCTGACAGAATTTTCCAATATGCTGCGTCCTTCTATCCCGGAAATTCTACAATCTTATGAGTTTCTGGCAGAGATTGACTTTATACGGGCAAAAAGTTATTTCGCCATACAGACCCATGCGCTGAAACCTTCTCTTGAGAATGAGCAGTTACTGGACTGGACTATGGCTATACACCCATTGTTACAACTATCCCTCGCCAAGCATGGCAAAAAGGTAGTGCCCCTCGACATCGAATTGGATCAGCAACAGCGTATTCTCATCATCTCCGGTCCTAATGCCGGTGGAAAGTCTGTCTGTCTCAAAACAGTAGGATTACTGCAATACATGTTGCAATGCGGAATGCTCATCCCCATGCATGAACGTAGCCATGCAGGAATATTCAGCAGCATATTCATTGATATCGGTGACGAACAATCTATTGAAGACGACCTGAGTACCTACTCATCTCATCTGACCAACATGAAGATGATGATGAAGAATTGTAATGAACGCAGCCTTATCCTTATCGACGAATTCGGAGGTGGAACAGAACCACAGATAGGTGGAGCTATTGCCGAAGCAGTTTTGAAACGTTTCAATCAAAAAAAGACATTCGGAGTTATCACTACACATTATCAGAATCTAAAACACTTTGCAGAAGATAATGAAGGAGTAGTGAACGGTGCCATGCTTTATGACCGCCATCTCATGCAGGCTCTTTTCCAGCTGCAAATAGGTAACCCGGGAAGTTCATTTGCTGTAGAAATAGCAAGAAAAATCGGACTGCCTGAGGATGTCATTGCCGATGCTTCAGAAATTGTAGGCAGCGAATATATTAATGCGGACAAATATCTCCAGGATATTGTTCGTGACAAACGTTATTGGGAAGGTAAACGTCAGACTATCCGCCAGCGTGAAAAACATATGGAGGAAACAATCGCCCGGTATCAGACTGAGATGGAGGAATTACAGAAATCCCGTAAGGAAATTATCCGCCAGGCAAAAGAAGAAGCCGAACGATTGCTACAAGAATCGAATGCGAAAATAGAGAATACCATACGTACTATCAAGGAGGCACAGGCAGAAAAAGAAAAAACCCGCCTTGTGCGCCAGGAATTAAATGACTTCCGCGCTTCTGTAAACGAACTTGCTTCCAAAGAACAGGAAGATAAGATTGCCCGGAAAATGGAGAAGCTAAAAGAAAGGCAGAATCGAAAAAAAGACAAGCAAAAAGCAACTTCGGAAGAAAAAACACAATCCCAGCAAGTTCCTAAAGTGATACCTATCACTGTAGGTGATAATGTCAAACTAAAAGGCCAAACCAGCGTTGGAGAGGTATTGGAAATAAATGGCAAAAATGCAGTGGTAGGCTTTGGTAGTATCAAAACAACCGTTAAACTGGAAAGGCTGGAACGTACTAATGCCACAACACAGAAGCAGGAACCGGCAAAGAGTACTTTTGTCAGTAGCCAGACACACGATCAGATGTATGAGAAAAAACTAAATTTCAAACAAGACATTGACGTACGTGGAATGCGTGGAGACGAGGCTTTGCAGGCTGTCACTTACTTTGTAGATGATGCCATATTGGTAGGTATGAGCCGCATACGTATTCTTCATGGTACTGGTACAGGTATACTTCGTTCTCTTATCCGCCAGTATTTAGATACCGTGCCAGGTGTACGCCACTTTGCCGATGAACATGTACAATTTGGAGGTGCCGGGATTACAGTTGTAGATTTGGCATAAAAGCGAACAAATGTATTAAACAACTTGTTCTCATATAGAAAATCATTACTTTTGTTGGAATGGTTTTCTAAAACTAAAAAATAAAGCATGAAGAACAACCTGTTAAGCGAGAAATTAATTTATACGGGTGAGAGCCAGACGCCTACCCATCTGCACCTTTGTACATACAATGCTAATGAAATGCAGGAGGTTTCAGGAGCAGACTTTCATGAAATCAGCAGTTCTCTGAATAGTGAACGTATCAACTGGCTCCAGGTACATGGAATGAAGAATACTGAAACCGTTCGTGAAATATGCGAACATTTCGAAATAAACTTTCTCGTATTACAAGATATCCTGAATGCCAATCACCCTACTAAAATAGAAGAACACGATAACTACATCGTACTGATTTTAAAACTCTTCTATCCTGCACCTAAAAAAAACGAGGAAGATCTGGATGAACTGGAGCAACAACAAGTATGTATTATTCTGGGTACCAATTACGTACTTACTTTCCTTGAAAAAGAAACTGATTTTTTTGATGATGTAAGTACTGCCCTACGCAATGATGTACTCAAAATACGAGGCAGACAAAGCGATTATCTGCTCAGTGTACTTTTGAATAGTGTTATAGGCAATTATACCTCAATGGTATCCGACATAGATGATGCCCTTGAAGATCTTGAAGAAGAATTACTGACCATCAGCGACGGAAATGACATTGGTGTACAAATTCAGTCCCTGCGTCGCCAGTATATGCTGATGAAAAAATCAATACTCCCCTTAAAAGAGCAATACATAAAACTACTGCGCGGAGAGAGCACTCTGATGCACAAGATGAACCGTGCCTTCTTCAATGATGTAAACGACCATTTACAATTTGTACTGCAAACCATTGAAATATGCAGAGAAACACTCTCATCTCTGGTAGACCTCTATATTTCCAACAATGATTTGAGAATGAATGACATCATGAAACGGCTAACAATCGTTTCTACCATCTTTATACCATTAACGTTTCTGGTAGGCGTATGGGGTATGAACTTCAAAGTGATGCCCGAACTGGATTGGCGATACGGATACTGTTTTGCCTGGGGATTAATGGCAATCATAGGTATCATCGTATATGCTTTCTTCCGGAAAAAGAGATGGTACTGAAAGAGTTGAAAATAAGCACATTTATTATATATGAAATCTATTAAAGAGTTATACCGTATCGGTACAGGTCCTTCCAGCAGCCACACAATGGGGCCACGCAAAGCTGCCGAAATGTTTGTGGTACGTCATCCGGACGCTGCCAAGTTTAAAGTAACCCTCTACGGAAGTCTTGCCGCCACAGGAAAAGGACACATGACAGACGTTGCCATCATTGATACGCTGGAACCTACAGCTCCCGTAGAAATTATATGGCAACCTAAAGTATTCCTCCCTTTCCACCCCAATGGGATGACTTTTGCTGCATTCGATGTCAATGACAAATTAATAGAAAACTGGACCGTATATAGTGTTGGTGGCGGAGCTTTGGCAGAGAACAACGATACTCCTTCTATCGAAAGTCCGGATGTATACGGCATGAACAACATGACAGAGATTCTGGAATGGTGTGAACGCAATGGTAGAAGCTATTGGGAATATGTCAAAGAATGCGAAGACTCTGATATCTGGGATTACCTGAACGAAGTCTGGAAGACGATGATAGATTCCATTCACCGTGGATTGGAAGAGGAAGGTGTATTACCCGGTCCGCTGAATCTGAGAAGAAAAGCCTCAACCTATTATATCCGTGCTACGGGATACAAACAATCCTTGCAATCACGAGGATTGGTATTTGCATACGCATTGGCTGTCAGCGAAGAGAATGCTTCCGGAGGGAAAATAGTCACGGCTCCTACTTGTGGTTCTTGTGGAGTAGTACCTGCCGTACTTTATCATCTGTACAAAAGCCGCGATTTCAGTGACATTCGCATCCTGCGTGCATTGGCAACAGCCGGATTAGTGGGAAATATTGTCAAATTCAACGCTTCTATCTCAGGAGCGGAAGTAGGTTGTCAAGGGGAAGTAGGTGTAGCATGTGCAATGGCCTCAGCTGCATCCAATCAGTTATTCGGAGGAAGCCCGGCACAAATAGAGTACGCAGCTGAAATGGGATTAGAACATCATCTGGGTATGACTTGTGATCCTGTTTGCGGATTGGTACAAATTCCCTGTATTGAACGTAATGCATATGCTGCGGCACGTGCGTTGGATGCAAATCTATATTCTTCATTCACAGACGGAATGCATCGTGTCTCCTTCGATAAAGTTGTACAAGTGATGAAACAAACAGGACATGACCTGCCTTCTCTGTATAAAGAAACAAGCGAAGGAGGGCTGGCAAAAGATTACAAGCAAATGTAGTTATTTAGTTGACAATTGACAGTGGACAATTGACAGTGGCTATGCAGCATATAGCACAGCTAACTGTCAACGATCAATTGTCAACTGTCAATTGTCAATTGTCAACTAATGTCCGGCCAGTGGGTATTATCTGTATCAGAGATGTCTTTTTCACGAAGAAGGCCTCCATATTCTGAATAATACAAAGCTCGTTCCTGCCCTCCCTGTTGTACTTCAAAGACAAATTCTTCCGGCTTTTGCGGGAAAGTCAGCTTCGTCAAATCATCAATTACCCAATTGGCGTAATTTCCTTCCTGATACGCAGTACTGACAGCAACTGGCAGATTCTCAAAAAAGATATCCATTTCTGTCATAATCCAATTGGCATTGGCATCAAACCACACATCGAGTTCGTCATTTCCTACCCAACAATCCGCCACATAATAAACACCTTTCTGCTCCCATTCTATGTTTTTCACACCGGGATAAAGCTGGTTCAATGCATTTATGATAGCCTGATTGGGAGGTAAATAAGTATCATCATCGTCACTACAAGAGCTAAAGGAGAATAAGGCTGTCATCAACATGACAGCCAAAATACTAAATTTTATTTTTATCATAGTTAAAGTCCTTTGAGGTTAGATTATTAACAGTGATTAATGATCTGCTTTACGAAATTTACCTTGTTTATCGAACTTAAAAGATACATCAGTATTCAACTCTACCTCATACCCTTTACGGTCACGCTCTATTTTGGTAACGAACTCATTGGTGAAATTATTCATCTTCAGATAATCATTCACAAAAGAGGGAATAATTGTTGCAGGTAACTTCTTTTTTCCGGCATCTACTTCAGTCCAATTACCTTTAGAATCAAAATCTATTTCTGTGCCATCTGTCAGTTGTACCTCATACTTCTTCGACATTATTTCACTATCAATCTTAATGTGCGAAACCTGAGGAGTGGTAAAGTGCTGATTAATGAAATTACGTGCCGCAAGTGGCAACTGGTTAATATCTTTAGTAATAATATCACCTGCAAAAGCAAATTGAACAGCTACAATCGCCATCACAAGAAGAGACCAAATCTTTTTCATAATCGTTATTTTTTTAATGTTAGTAATATAGTTTTCTATCACTTGATAATGCAAATAACGATAGAGATTCTGGAAAGATTTGGGAATAATGGAATACAACTATTGTTTTTAAATTCTTTAACGTATGATTCCTGAAAACAAAAATGAAGATATAGTAAAAGTTAATTATCCTATCACTAAAATGCAGATTAACACAGGGATCACAAAATTTAAATTAAATCTGCGACCCTCTGTGTTAATCTGCACTCTAAAAATTATAATGCTTGTATCAATTCTCTGAATAACCGGCAAGATTATAGCACACGGGTATAGTACTATTTCCTACACGATAAATTCCAAATTTAAAGTAATACCCATCCTCATCATTACGGCCAATGAGAATTTCTTCATTATCCACAATAGGTCGATTTATCTGTTTGCCTTTTTCCGTATAACTCATCTGTACATCCAGCATACCGGGTTTTACAATCGTTTCGGTTTCTTTACCATAAACAGTCCAGTCAATATGTATGCGGAATGTAATCCAGCATTCTTTAGGAAACTCTGCAAACGGCATTTTATAGGCAATAGTAGATGCTTTGTATTTGGAAGTGACGGGCTTCATTATCTGAGATTTCTCAGCGCTGGCATTACAACGATCCGTTTTATCAGTAAGCCATTTACGATCAGAGTTCGCTTTTATATAAAAGTATCCTCCGGAAAATCCGAAAGCAAGTGGAGGATAGCCACCTTGTTCTACTAACCAACCATTGGCCTTGCCTGCTTTATAAACAACGTTACCATCTTTATCCTTTTTCGGATTACCTTGTTTGTCAAGTACCGGCACCTTATCATGTGCTACATTTTTCTTAAAGATCATCCGGTCATACAGCTCCAAAAACTCCTCTGTAGTAAGCTTCTTCACTTCGCCATCAGGAGTAGAAACCAAAGTACGGTCCGGCATTCCGTGCCATTGAGCAAAGATAGTAGATACATCTCTGTTCAATGCGGAGGGAATATAAACTGAAAACTCATAATCACGTGAAGCACCTTGCGGACATATACCTTTTCCATGATGATAAACGGTTTTGGTCTTCTGCGCATTTTCATAAACACTTGCAGGTTGTCCTTTAAAATCAGCAGATGTAGCATAACAATAAGAAAACTCCGCACGGCCCTTAGTCTCACCTTTAGCATATCCTTCCAAAGTATTGTCCTCCGTTTTAAGCTCAAAACGATAAGAGGGCTTTCCATTAAAAGGAATGGTATAATCCCGTTGAATGGAATGTGGTTTGTCTGTACCAACAGCTACCCAACAACCATCAATAACCTGATTGATACGTGCTGAATCAGCCTGTACATTCACACGTTCCGTCAAAGGAATCAGCTTTGCATTTTGAGCAGTAAGCATCGCTGTACTTACAACCAGCAGAGAAAAAGAAAAAACAATTTTGTTCATATATTATTTACTTATTGAAAATTTACATTCTTATCAATTAGGAAGTGGCACCATCGGTCTGCGACCATGATTCAGTTGTAATCCCATTTCGTATGTTTCCGGACCATGCAAATCTTTTATATCCATCTCTCCCAGATTTACAAGAATACCACGTGCCATCAATCCGGCATCTTCATTTGCCTTACGAGGAAGTTTTTCAGCTTTCTCTTTCAAATCGGCCAAATGTACCCGTACCGTAGGTTGCATCGCCTTATCCAAAGACAGGCACTCCAACAATGAATATCCTATCTTTCTATCCGCTTCATTCTGCGGATAATTCAGACGTTTTACCCCTTTTTCTGTCTCACCCAGATAAGAAACAGCATAGGCAGCCTCACAAGCTATATAAGCATCTTTATCATCCAATAGTGCAAGTAACGCAGCCGGACAAGTTTTCAACTCTCCTTTTATACCTAACTGAGCCAAGCCTACGGTAGCCCAATAACGCATTTCGGGATATGCACTGGCCAGTGCTTTTTCAAATACCGGCACATCAGCAGCAGTTGCTACACCTGCCAATTCCACCAAAGCATATAAGTCATTCAACGGATATTTCTCCTTACGTACCTTATCATATAAGACTACATTCTCACGGGAAGTAGGAATAAAGAATCCTAGATCCTTTGTCTCACGAATATGATCGGACATTCCCTTACGAAAACGAAGCAGTACCTCCCGATATTCCGGTTTGGCAGCCAGATCATTCAATTCAAACGGATCATTATCCAAATCGAATAACATCTCTGCCGGATGATGTTCAAACGTCTGCTTCCAGTCAGGATTCGTATTATGGCCACCCATTACCCATTTATCCCAAGCTTTATTGGAAGGCATACCCCACTGATAATAATTACGTAATGCAAACTGGCGGTAAGGTATATAACTGCGGATATACTTATAACGTCCGTCCATAGCTGCACGTACCGGCATAAAATGATGCAACTGATTGGCAGCCAACGCAAATTGCATCGTAGTCTTCTCCTTAGAAGCATATTTTCCCATCAGTGCCTTTCCCTGCATATATTTAGGAGGCTTCACACCTGCCAGACTCAGAACAGTAGGTCCTAGGTCCACAAAACTAATCAGCGTACTATCTTTTGTTCCCGCTGTTGCCGGAGCCAGATGTTTCCATTTCTCGGGGAAATAAGCAACCAACGGAACCCGTAAACCTGTCTCATATAAATATCCTTTGCCACGAGGCAGACAACCTCCATGATCACTGAATACAAAGATGATGGTATTATCTTCCAAACCGTGTTCCTTCAGATCCTTGAGGAAAAAGCCGACCCATGTATCCACATCCTGAGCAGCCTCCAAATGTCCGGCATAGTCAGAACGTACTTCCGGAAGATCGGGCACATGAGGCGGGAGGATCAGTTTATCAGGATAAATACCTTCCTTTGTATAATCACGACGCCCATCCATATGAAAGGTACGTACACGCCCCATATGAGAGGTAACCGTATTGTATACTGCAAAGAAAGGTTGGTCTTTTTCACGTTTAGGACTGTTATAAGAAGCCGTTTTTGTGCATTCATCCCAACAGATCTTATTATCTGTAGTCGAGTTATAGTGTGTCTTGCTATTATTCGTACAATAATAACCGGCATCCCTCAACCATTGTGGGAAAAAGATATTCTCCGGAGTATCATAGGGTACCGGGTGAACATCCATACCATATGTGCTGGAATAACATCCGGTAATAAGCGAAGAACGTGCAGCAGAACTTTGTGGTGCTACCGACCATGCATTCATAAACTGTATCCCTTTAGAAGCCAGTCCGTCTACATTAGGCGTATGTACTTGCGCATTTCCATAACAACCAAACTCATAAGAGCTCGTGTCTTCAAAAGTAAGCCAAAGAATATTTGGCCGTTCTTTTTGCTTATCGGCTGCTTTGGTCTGAGCAGCAGTCAGCAGCAAAGCTGCGGAGCATAAATAAAGTTGTGTGTTCATCATATTTATAAAATTTATTGACTCCGCTAAAGTACAAAAGGTAGCCACAGGGCTACCTTTCAATTGTTTTAAAAATTATCATATTTGTGTAAATATGCTGTCAAAACATATCAGAGAGTTTAAATACTGTCTTCTTCATATATTTCCTCCAGCAACTCCTCCTTTTCCATTGTCATCTTACCATCGGCAGTAATCGTTATAGAGATAGGAACATACAAGTCTGTCTGCGGATAACACACACTGGCCGCATAGACAATACCTTGAGGTGTAGTCTTATTATACACCATCCCCTCAAGAATAGATTTCGACAAGAAATCATCACTTACAATAGAAGAAAAGTTCTTCTTTGTAAAAGTCATATTAAAGACCTGCTCATTGCCACGGGTCAAACGGAGCTGAATCTTGTTGTCAACAAAAGTATTCCCCATCTCATTCTTCACAAGCGGCAGGTCCTCATCAGGAGTACGAGAAATAAAAGAGTGGTAATCCTTCCCCTTAAATTTAATATCCACTTCGGCTTTCGATACCTGCATACGCTGCAATCCCCGGCTATCTACACTATCCTGCATGAGGATCAATGAACCTTCATCCGTTTTTTTACTTCCACCGCCACAAGCAGTTAACCCTGCTAACAGTGACAGAATAAACAAATATATGAATCTCTTCATCTTTAATCCGTTCTTTAATTTATGACGACAAAGGAACAAAAAGAGCCGGATATACACAAGAATTCAAGGTTGAAAGTTAAGCTACTTCTTCTCTCTGCGTCCATCCTTCATCCGCTGTTCACGTTCAGCCTGCTTCTTGGTATAAGAAGCATATTGATCTTTAGTCATTATCTTTTGCAGCTGCGCATTGTAAGCCTCACTGTTAGCTTTCATCTCTGCACGCATCTTTTCACGTTCTTCTTTCGTCATTTCAGGTGCTTTCTTTCCATCTCTCTGCGGACGCATCGAAGCACGATCTCCCATCTTCTCACACTGTGCAAGATTTACTTCAAACAATTGTTTCTTCTGCGTATCGTTCAAAGAGTATTCCTTAACCATACGTTCTGTCATTTGTTCCGCACGTTCTTTCGGAGTCATTTTCTTATGTTCGCCCCGTTGTCCCTGTGCCATCACTACACTACCCATCAGAAAGAGGGTAACCATTAAAAATACTATTCTTTTCATACTAACCTTTGCTTTTAAGTTGATTAATTATCAGTTTTTTTGTTGCAACTGAATATACGACTCACTGAAACCCAATAAGTTTAGTCTGTTCTCACTTTTTTAACAATTAATAAACGATTCCTCTGCATCTTTACAAACCTTATCGTTTTTTTCTATTTTCTCATAGAAAATATCTGTTTGACAAGTGAGCAAATCTCCCCTATCTTTGTTATATATTTATAAACTCTCACAAACTACACATTTATGGAAGAAAAGAAACTTACAGCTGCCAACGGCCGCCCTGTTGCCGACAATCAGAATTCACAGACAGTAGGTCCTCGTGGCCCTATCACCTTGCAAGATCCATGGTTAATTGAAAAACTCGCTCATTTTGACCGGGAAGTAATCCCTGAAAGACGTATGCATGCCAAAGGTTCCGGAGCTTACGGAACATTTACTGTAACGCATGACATTACAAAGTATACCCGTGCGGCCATATTCAGCGAAATAGGAAAGAAAACAGAGTGTTTTGTCCGCTTCTCTACCGTAGCCGGTGAACGCGGAGCTGCCGATGCAGAACGTGATATTCGTGGTTTTGCCATGAAATTTTATACGGAAGAAGGTAACTGGGACCTGGTAGGAAACAATACCCCGGTATTCTTTTTACGTGATCCTCTGAAGTTTCCTGACCTCAATCATGCCATCAAACGAGATCCAAAAACAAACATGCGTAGCCCTAACAGTAATTGGGATTTCTGGACACTGCTACCCGAAGCATTACACCAGGTAACCATCACTATGAGCCCGCGTGGCATTCCTTATTCCTACCGTCATATGCATGGATTCGGCAGCCATACCTATAGTTTCTATAACGCCGCAAACGAGCGTATCTGGGTAAAATTCCATCTGCGTACCCTGCAAGGTATCAAGAATCTGACTGACCAGGAAGCTGAAGCCATTGTTGCCAAAGACCGTGAATCACACCAACGCGATTTATTCGAAAGTATTGAAAAAGGTGATTATCCAAAATGGCTGTTCCAGATTCAAGTGATGACGGAAGAAGAAGCAGACAATTACCGCATCAACCCATTTGACCTGACTAAAGTATGGCCACACAAAGACTTTCCGCTACAAGACGTAGGCATTCTTGAACTGAACCGTAATCCTGAGAACTATTTTGCAGAAGTAGAGCAAGCTGCCTTCAATCCGATAAACATTGTAGAAGGTATTGGATTCTCTCCCGACAAAATGCTACAAGGCCGTTTGTTCTCCTACGGAGATGCACAGCGTTATCGCCTGGGCGTTAATTCGGAACAGATACCGGTTAACAAACCTCGCTGTCCGTTCCATTCCTACCATCGCGATGGCTCTATGCGTGTAGACGGTAATTATGGTGCTACCAAAGGATATGAACCCAACAGTTATGGCGAATGGAAAGACTCGCCTGAAAAGAAAGAACCACCTTTGAAGGTTCATAGTGATATTTATAATTATAATGAACGGGAGTATGATGACGATTATTACAGCCAACCAGGCGATCTCTTCCGACTAATGCCGGCAGATGAGCAACAGCTACTGTTTGAAAACACAGCGCGTGCCATGGGAGATTCCGAACTCTTCATTAAACAACGTCACGTACGTAATTGCTATAAAGCAGACCCGGCATATGGAGCAGGCGTTGCCAAAGCACTGGGTATCGATCTGGAAGAAGCTTTGAAAGCTAACAGATAAATAATAACTCACTTAAAATATACATTCCTTGCTATTTTCTGAAAACGAAAATAACAAGGAATATTTTTTAGAGTATAATAAAACCTAAGTCTGAACTTTATAACGTTTTATACACAGAAGAAAGCTACGTGGCAGACAATGCCCATTATTAACTTTAATGTTATAATGCCTTCCAGAACTTCTGGAAGTCTCTGTATTTACCATAACACACCAATTCATCTCCTTCCTGTATCTTATCATTTTCAGGAAGCTCATTTACTATGCTGTGTTCCGTCAGTGAAATCCCTAAGCAATTCTCTATCCGATTTGCTCGTTTCAACCCTATCAACTTTAGATGAAACTCCTCATCCAGATTAAGTTCATTGACAAAATATCCGATAAATTTCTCCGGCACAGAGAACTTCACCACATAATATTCTGAATCTACCCGGAATGCTTCCATATTAGTTCCAAAATCCAGCAATTGTACCAGACTACGCGCTGCATCTTCTTCCGGAGTCAGTATTTTTTCCAGATTAAAAGCTTCCAATACCGAACGGTGTACCGCATCAATAGCACGCGCATAGATATGTTGCACCTTCTTTTGCTTTAGCAACGCTACTACACGAATGGAAGCACCGAAATTCTCTCCGATTGCCACTATCACAATATCCACACTATTGAGCGGAAGTACTGCTAACGATAACTCATCTGTTGCATCAATTACAAAAGCAGTAGCTACCTTATCTTTAATACTATCTACCCTGCTTTCACTGATATCCGCACCTATCACTTCATGCCCTAATACAGAAAGCTCTTCTGCCAACACATGCCCATAATTTCCCAGACCAATAATAATGTATTTCATATCAATATTTTTTTAATGTACCGATTGAATAATGTGCCAATTGACATATTATTCAATTTATTATTATGTTATCATTCGGATAACGATATTTCGTATTTTTCTTTTGTCTCACAATGCCCAGCATTAGTGTTATTAATCCTACGCGACCTACAAACATCAACAAAGCCACCAATAACTTACTCTCATCCCGAAGTAAGGGCGTGGCATTCAGACTCGATCCTACTGTGCTCAATGCCGATACACACTCAAACGTTAGTGTCATAATCGACATTTTAGGTTCCAGTATGCTCAATATAAATACAAACAGAAACAACACCCCAAGAGACATAACTACCGTTGCATTAGAACGACGGATCGAATCATGTGAAAGCTGACGCCCAAAAACTTCTACACGATCTGTACCACGCAGCACTGCCATAAGATTCATCACTACAACGGCAAAAGCATTGACTTTGACTCCACCTGCCGTAGATTGTGCTGCACCACCTATCCACATCAGCAAAATATAAATCAATATGCTCTGTATACTCAGGCTTGTCAGATCCACACTGCTGAACCCTGCCGTTCGCGGACAGGTAGCATTGAAAAATGCCTGTGTCCACTTATCCGCTACAGACATACCGGCAAAAGAACCATTCCATTCAAAGGCGGCAATGGCGAGTGTACCCAATACGAGAAGCAGGAAAGTCATAATCAATACAATTTTCGTATTCAGATTATAAAGATGCTGTACTCTATGTTTATCCAATTTAAGTGTACGCACAAACTTCCAGAAACGGTGCAAATGGTAAAGCACAATATCTTTAAAATTCACCAGGATAGGAAACCCAATACCACCCAAAATAATCAATAAAGAAACAGAAATATACAGAGAGTTATGCCCGGTCATCACCATCGGATTACCCAGATTACCCGGAAGGGTAGAGAATCCGGCATTACAAAATGCCGAGATGGAATGAAAAGCAGAGAAAGCCAACTCTTCCTGCAGGTCCATCCCCAATGTACCATGAATGCCCAGCCAGATAGACAGCATTCCCATACCCTCTATCACTAACGTAAAACCCAATATATACAACAGTGTGGATAGTAATGAACCCAATGAATTAGAACTCACCATATCACGTACCACCAATTGATTATACAACGAAGTATTTCCCATGAAAAACATAGCAAAGAAACTGGTCAATGTCATTACTCCCAACCCACCGACCTGTATCAACAGAATAATCACCGTAAGTCCCAAGGGGGTAAAAGTAGCAGATACATCCACCGGCACAAGACCTGTCACACACACTGCACTTGTTGAAGTAAACAATGCATCCACCCACGAAATAGATATTCCCTCTACCGTACAACGTGGCAGTAATAACAATCCCGTACCTATCAGTATAATCACCAGAAAACTCACCGCCAGAATTAATGAAGGATTCGTCCTGCGTCCTAACAGCCGTACCAGACCATTAGACAAATTAAGAAAAGAAAAAAGTAATAAAAGGGTTACATGATAAAACTTACTGTTCAGGAATTCCCAAAAATGAAGAATCGCCCCACTCTCCTCAGGTTGATGGAAAATAACGGGAATGAGTGTCAGATAAAGTAAGCCACTCAACACCCATGCCAGTTTACGATAATTCTTTTTTGTATCTCTGTATTCCAACAGGAAGTGCAAGGTCACATCTATCAAAAAGATAATCCAGACAGCCTTATATAATATTTTAAGATGCTCCACATCCACACTTGAAAGTGGAAACCCATGTTCATAAACTACTCCTACTATCAATAGTAATGAGGCTACATAAGTAAAAGCAGCTATTAGCCTGAGCAAAACACGAACATAAGGCTGTAGTAACTTATTCTGATACAACAATATTTTATGATAAATTTTCATGATAAATAATGTGTCAATGTGTGAAGGTGCAAACTTAATTAAAATAACAACAAATTCGATTCTTTGTTGACTATTTAATCGTTGTATTAAAAATTATACCTATTTTTGGCAATCAAAATATTAAAATTTACAATATCATGAGTAACAAGACAAAGAGGTACCTGCTACCCGAAGAAGAAATTCCACACTATTGGTACAATATTCAGGCTGACATGGCAAACAAGCCGATGCCTCCTTTACACCCCGGTACAAAGCAACCTTTAAAAGCAGAAGACCTTTTTCCCATATTTGCAGAAGAACTCTCACGTCAGGAGTTGAACCAGACTGATGCCTGGATCGAGATCCCCGAAGAGGTACGCGAAATGTATAAATACTACCGTAGTACTCCGCTGGTACGTGCTTATGGACTGGAAAAAGCTCTGGGAACTCCGGCACATATCTATTTTAAGAATGAAAGTGTCAGCCCAATGGGTTCACACAAATTAAACTCTGCTATCCCGCAAGCTTACTATTGCAAACAGGAAGGAGTAACCAATGTAACCACGGAAACAGGTGCAGGACAATGGGGAGCTTCTCTTGCTTATGCTGCCCGGCTTTTCGGGCTGGAAGCTGCCGTTTATCAGGTGAAAATCAGTTATGAACAGAAGCCCTATCGTCGTAGTATCATGCAAACCTTCGGAGCACAGGTCACTCCCTCTCCTTCTATGTCTACCCGTGCCGGAAAAGATATACTGACCGCCCATCCCAATTATCAGGGTTCATTGGGTACAGCCATTTCCGAAGCTATCGAGCTTGCCCGTACCACTCCGAACTGTAAATATACCCTCGGCTCTGTACTTAGCCATGTTACACTTCATCAAACAATCATCGGACTGGAAGCCGAAAAACAGATGGAGATGGCAGGAGAATATCCCGATATGGTGATTGCTTGCTTTGGAGGCGGTTCAAACTTTGGAGGTATCGCTTTCCCTTTCATGCGTCACAACATTCTAGACGGTAAAAAAACCCGTTTTATTGCAGCCGAGCCAGCTTCCTGTCCCAAACTGACACGTGGTAAATTTCAGTATGATTTTGGAGACGAAGCCGGATATACCCCGTTGCTTCCCATGTTTACATTAGGACACAACTTCGCTCCAGCCAACATTCATGCCGGTGGTCTTCGTTATCATGGTGCAGGCGTTATTGTTTCTCAATTGTTGAAAGACGGACTGATGGAAGCAGTAGACATCAAGCAGCTAGAATCTTTTGAAGCCGGTTGCTTATTTGCACAGGTCGAAGGTATTATTCCTGCCCCGGAATCTTGTCACGCTATCGCTGCTGCTATCCGTGAAGCAAACAAATGTAAAGAGACAGGTGAAGAGAAAGTTATTCTGTTCAACCTTTCCGGTCACGGACTTATCGATATGCCCTCATACGATAAGTTCCTGGCAGGAGACTTGGTGAATTACTCACTCAGTGATGAAGACATCCAAAAGAATCTGGATGAAATAGGAAGTCTGGCATAAGTTTTTTTGTACTTGGCAATCATTGCTTGAATATTTGGTTGCGAAAAGAACAATTACAGACATTCACACAAAGTGAAATTCAGCATAGAGCACAGTACGTTTACGAATCGTAAATCAATGATAATCAAAGACTAGCAAGCTCTATTTTTAAGAAATATAAGATTGTACACTTTAATACCTCAATATTGTACACTTTTGCATGGCAAGATTGTACAATATTGAGGTATTAAAGTGTACAATCTTGCATATAAACCTCATCTTGTTAAAAAAGCGACGTTAACAATGTTAATGCAACAAAAAAACAATGTGTGGAACGTATCAAATCAGTAGCTTTGTGATAAAGTAAGATTTTCCTCTGTATACTACAATTTGGCACACGTTCTCCTCACATAAAACTCAATCAGCCTGTTCATAAAATGTAGAGAGAGGAAGAGGTATTTTTACTCACCAACCAAGCTAATCCCTCTATACACGAAAAAACGATGGATATCTGAATCAATCTCATATCGAACACGTTAAAAAACATACCACAAAAAGAGAAAAAAAACGGTGATTATCTACAGAATATCTATCACCAAATCTATATAAAAATAGAATAGTTTAAGCTCTTAGCACATTTTTTAGACATAAATGAAAGAGTTATGAACAAAAGTGAAAGACATAAAGCGATTTTTAAATAAACTAAAGACAATAGGAATTAATCGTTTTAGAGATTTGCAATATTTTTGGACAGAATAAAAATTCAAAGTACAACCTTTATTTAATTGTTATGGAAAATTTTCAAAAATTCCTTTTCACGGCAATTTTTCTATTTGTCGGCCTTAACATACAGGCACAGAGCCTTACTGTTACAGGTAAAGTAATAGACAGTGACGGATTTGAAGTAATTGGTGCCAATGTAGTTATAAAAGGTGCCACCGGCACAGGTACCATCACTGATATCGATGGGAAATACTCATTAAAGGTAAATAACGCAGCAAAAGACGTACTGGTATTTACCTATATAGGTATGGATACACAAGAAATTCCGGTCAACGGTCGTAGCCAGATCAATGTGACTCTAGTCCCCAACTCTATTCAACTGGACGAAGTTGTAGCAATTGGTTATGCTACCACTAAGCGTCGCGACTTAACTGGTTCCGTTTCTTCCGTTCAGGGAGGTGAATTAAGTAAAATACCGGTTTCCAGTGTAACACAGGCATTAGCTGGTAAAATAGCCGGTGTGCAGGTAATTCAATCTCAAGGTTCCCCCGATGCAGAAATCTCAGTACGTGTACGTGGTGGAATGTCAATCACACAGAGTAATGAACCTCTATATATTATAGATGGTTTCCAAAGTGAGAATGGCATGAACGGACTCGATCCGAGTGATATTGAATCTATTGATGTATTGAAAGATGCATCATCAACAGCCATTTATGGTTCTGCAGGAGCAAACGGTGTAATCCTTATTACAACAAAATCCGGTAAAGAAGGCAAAGCGACCGTTAGCTATGACATGTATGTAGGTTTCAAGAAACTGACAAAGAGAATTGACCTTCTCAGCACAGAACAATTCGCAAAATTGGAATATGAACGTGCAATGATCGGTGCAGACTCCGACAAACAAACTTATCTGAAATATTATGCAGACCCTTATGATGAAAACGGGGGTACCATTCTGGATCAGATGTATGCAGCTTATCAAAATATTCCAAGTGTTTATGGCAATCGTGCAGGTATAGACTGGCAGGATGAAGTATTCGGCAGTAACAGCCCTATTTCTCAAAACCACAAAGTAAGTATCAGTGGAGGAACCAAGACTTCCAGTTACAACATTTCAATAGCACGTACCAGTGATGATGGAATTATGAAGGGAAGTGGTTTTGCCCGTACCAATATCCGTGCTAAATTTACACAGGATGTCAACAAGCGGTTAAAAGTCACCTTCAATGCTAACTACAGCAACGAAACTTCTGAAGGATTGGGTTCTCTGAACGAATCCGGATATTTCAGCCGTATGCAGCATATCCTCCAATATCGTCCTGTTATTGGTAAATATGGTAACGACTCTGATTTGTTAACCCTCCAACGTGACCCGATTACTGATGAAGACAGTGGTAACCAGATGCAAAACCCATTGATCTCCATTCAGGCAGAAGAACGTACTAAAGAAAATAAGAGTCTACAAATCAATGGAGAAGTACAGTTTAAAATATTAGACAATCTCATCTATCGCGGTTCTGTAGGTCTTCGTGAACGTCGCCTGAATAATGATGTATTCTATCAGGCACAGAGTCGCCAGGCTATTAATAGTGGAGCTCCTTACGGAACAAAGAACATCAATGACTATAACGGCTGGCAATATAACAACACCGTGACTTATACCCCGAAACTTAAGAACGGACATTCATTTGATGTATTGGTAGGCCAGGAAGACTATATGCTCGAAACAAAAACATTGTCAGTGACAAATACCAATTTCCCTGATGTAAACTTTGGTTTTGACGATTTCTCATTGGGAACCAATCCTAATGTACCTTCTACGACACATTACAAATACCGTAAAATATCTTTCTTCGGTCGTGCCAACTATAACTACAAAAGTAAATATCTTGCTACTGTAACCGTTCGTGCCGATGGTTCCAATCGTTTCGGTAAGAACAATAAATGGGGAGTATTCCCTGCCGGTTCTGTCGCATGGCGTGCTTCTGAAGAAGATTTCATCAAAAATCTGAATGTATTCTCAAATCTGAAAGTTAGATTCGGATATGGTATGGCAGGTAATGACAATATCGGTAGTTACCGTTCATTAGCCATCATGGGCTCCGGCAACACCAGTTATGAAGATCAATTAGTACCGACTTATGCAAGTTCACAGCTTCCCAATCCGAACCTCAAATGGGAAACTAACATTACAGCCAACTTAGGTCTTGAAATGGGCTTCCTTGATCAACGTATTCAGGCTACGATCGATATCTATAATAACCAGACCAAAGATCTGTTGTTGAATTCAAAACTTCCCGGATTATCAGGATATACAACCGTTATGAAGAATGTAGGTGAAACGCGCAATCGTGGTATTGAAGTTTCTATTAATACCATTAATATCAGAAACAAAAACTTCACTTGGGAAAGTAACCTGAACTTTGCTCACAACAAGAATAAGATTGTAGCTCTGGCCGATGCAGATTATTTCACTGAACGTTCCGGATGGTCAACTGTATCTGAATTTAACGATGACGATTATATCATCGCTGTAGGACAATCCATGGGACAGATGTACGGCTATCAGCTGGACGGAAAAGGAATCTATATGGTGGAAGATTTCCACTGGGACAATGCTGCAAACAGCGGTAACGGCGGATATGTACTGAACGGAGAAGGCAATTCTTATGATGCCAGCATACAACCCGGATACTGGAAATTTAAAGATACAGACGGTGTGAAAGGTATCACTTCGGATGATAAAACCGTGATCGGAAATGCAACTCCGGATATTATCGGTGGATTTATCAACAACTTCACTTTCAAAGGTTTCGATCTTTCTATCGGTCTGAATTTCCAGATTGGTGGTGATGTGTACAACGCTAATAAGATGTATTTTACCAAAATGAATAACAAGAACCGTAATTCATTAGCGAATGCAGCCGAACGTTTCACGTATATTGACGGTACAGGTGCCAATGTTTTCAAAGATCCTGAAAAACTCGCCATCCTCAACCGTAATGCAAACTATGCATCCATCGAAGGATCCAGCAATTTAGCTTTCCATTCCGGATATGTAGAAGACGCTTCATTCTTACGCCTGAACAATGTCACTTTCGGTTATACGTTCCCGAAAACATGGCTGAAAAAAGCATATATCAGCAACCTTCGTGTGTATGCTTCTGCATACAATCTGTTTACCATTACCGGTTACTCTGGTTATGATCCGGAAGTTAATACCAAATCGAACGGAGGTCTGACTCCAGGCGTTGACTGGGGTGCTTATCCAAGAAGCTTGTCATTCGTATTCGGATTAAATCTTTCATTTTAACCTGATAATAATTTGAAATTATGAAAACAAATAGAATAGTAAATATAATAAAAGTAAGTGCATTCGCTCTCTTCACAGGAGTTATTTCTACCTCTTGTCTTGATCAGCTAGAAGAAGAAACTTACGGAAAATACAGCGCAGATACCTACTTCGATACTACTGGCAAAATGGAAATGGCTGTCAACGGTATATACGAAACTTTCAGTAGTATCACTACCTACGGACAATACTGGCAGGTATACGGAGATTGTGACACAGACATCGCTCACGTAAAAGGAGCTGGTACAGGTCATGTTGCCCGCGACTTAGGCCACTATAATGCCTATGCAGAACACTCTTGGTTACAAAGCTCCTGGGAGTTGTATTATCAGGGAATAGATCGCGCCAATACAATTCTAGACCAAAAAGACAATGTGGTAATTAATGGAGAAAGTGACCAGTTGGTATTCAATCGGTTGGTAGCTCAGACCAAATGTATGCGTGCTATGTGTTACCTCGACCTGGTGCGCCTTTGGGGAGATGTACCTTTGAAGCTTGATCCGTCAAAAGACGGGGATAACTTTAAACTCCCAAAAACAGACCGGGATGAAGTGTATGCACAAATTATAACTGATTTAAAAGAAGCAATACCGGGCCTGTTGTGGTGTGATGACAGTAACCAGAAAGGAGAAAGACTCTCAAAAGGAGCAGCCATGGGATTACTGGCACGGGCTTATTTATTCCGCGGAGGATATTCACTTTATCAGGATAAATCAATCAAACGTCCCGGTAATTATAAAGAATACTACCAGGCAGCACAAACAGTTTTAAACGAATTGATATCTTCTGGCAAACATGGGCTGATCGACGCAGACGGTACATACTCCAGTGGATATGAAAAGAACTTCCGCAACATGTGTGAACTAAAATACGATCCGTTTGAAAATATCTGCGAAATATCATTCTACAATCCAACCGGACAGAACGCTGGCGCCAGCAATATGGGAACATACAACGGTCCTGAAATTAATGTAAATTCCATTTATGGACGAGCCAATTCATTCATCAAAACACATAAATTCTTTTATGAGACTTTTGATGAGAAAGATTTACGCCGGGATGTAGCAGTAGCCACATTCAGTATCAATGCCAATAGTAAAATTGTAGAAATAGCCGAAAAGAACAGTCAGAACTGGTCACCAGGCAAGTGGCGCCGTAACTGGCAAACAGCTGCTATCAAAGACAATAACAACACCGATGTAAACTTCCCATTACTTCGATATGCCGACGTTCTGTTGATGAGTGCAGAAGTTGAAAACGAACTGAATGACGGTCCGAATGATTTAGCCATTGAACGTGTTAACCAAGTACGCCGCCGCGCTTTTGGAAAACCCTATTTAACAGTAAACGCAGATGTAGACCTGAAAACAAGTGACTTCGCCGGAAAAGATGACTTCTTTAACTTCATTGTAGCCGAACGCGGACGTGAACTCTGCTTCGAAGGTAACCGTCGGCTCGATCTTATCCGTTGGAATCTCCTGAAAGAAACAATAGCAACCACTTCTCAGAATTTCCTAAGCTACTACAATGGCCAGGAAGGATTAGGAAGTAACTACACTTACGCAGCCGGTTCACGGTTTGTCAGCGGAAAGCATGAGTTATATCCTATCCCAGCCCGTGAAGTGCGCGAAACATTAGGTTCTGTTTCTCAGAATCCGGGATATTAATTCCAAAGAAGTTCCTTTCGCCAATACGAAACACTTCATCAGTTTTTAATAGAATCAAATAGGGAGAAGACGACTTCGTTTTCTTCCTATTTTTGTTTTCTACCCCCCCTTAACAACATAGAAATGTTATTTGTTATCAAAGAAATAGTATAATACCATCCGTTATTATTATCTTTGTGAATGAATAGTTTTAAAATAATTAATGTAATTAATTGTATTTGAATATATCAGGATGAGTTTTATCAAACGTATTTATCTATTTATATTATTCTCTGCAATAGGAATAATGACACTTTCTGCTAATGATAACGGAAGCATCAAGTTTTCTCATATATCACTTAACAATGGATTGTCGCAAAGCACCGTCTTCTCTATTGCACAAGATAAAAGAGGAAATATGTGGTTTGCCACTTATGATGGAGTAAACAAATTCGATGGATATGATTTTACTATTTATCAGCATGACGCTTCTGATCCACACAGTATAGCCAATGATATAGCCCGTACTGTTATGACCGATAGTCAGGGACGCATATGGATAGGTACGCGAGACGGACTTTCATGGTACAATGAAGAAAAAGATTTATTCAGAAATTTCTTCTATAAGAAAAACGGAAAGAATACACAAGTAAACGGCATTGCGGAAATCAATCCGGAACAACTCCTCATCAGTTCGCAGGAAGGACTATTGCTATTTAACGTTAAAGACACCTGCTTCATAGATAATAAGCTGAGCACAGAGATGCATCAGCTGAAAGCCTCCACCATCAGCAGGCAAGGAGAAAATATATATATTGGTACAAACAATGGATTATTTGAGTATTCCATTGGTACAGGACGCTTAAGCACGGTAACCAATGCACTGGATAATAAGCAAATACAAGCTGTCTTGTTACAATCCCCCACCCGCTTATGGGTAGCAACCGAAGGCGCCGGGCTCTATTTGTTGAATCCCAAAACAGGAGAAGTAAAAAACTACCGCCATTCACCCGGAACGCCACAATGCATCAGTTCCAATTTTATCCGTTCACTTGCACTGGATTCACAAAACAGATTATGGATCGGCACATTCAATGACCTGAACATCTATCATGAAGGGCATGATTCTTTTGTGTCTTTCAGCAGTAACCCGGTAGAAGACGGTAGTTTGTCACAAAGTTCCGTACGTAGCATTTTTATGGACTCGCAAGGAGGTATGTGGCTAGGTACCTACTTCGGAGGACTCAATTATTATCACCCCCTAAAGAATCGCTTCCGTAACATCACACGAATTCCTTATCAGAATTCGCTGAACGATAATGTAGTAAGCTGCATAATTGAAGACAACGAACGCAATCTATGGATAGGAACCAATGACGGAGGACTTAACCTATACAACCCTAAAACAAAGCGTTTCTCTTACTACACTCTGCAAGAAGGTAATAAAGAAGGCATTGGTTCTAATAACGTAAAAGCAGTATATGTAGACGAGAAACAAGGGCGTGTATACATTGGTACACATGCCGGAGGACTAAGTGTGCTCCAACGTAATACAGGGCGCATCGAGCATTTCAATATGCAAAACAGCGAGTTGCTGGATGACAACGTATACGCTATATTACCGGATGGAGAACAGAATCTCTGGTTAGGGACTCTCCAGGCACTCATACGATTTAATCCGGAAAAACGTTCGTTTACCGTCATTGATAAAGAAAAAAACGGAAACGAAATTCCCAACCGCCGCATTACTACTCTTTTCCGCGACTCCCGACAACGTATTTGGGTAGGAGGTGAAGAAGGACTATGCATTTATAAAGTAGAAAACGGAGAAGTAGAATCCCTTCACCTCATTGAACCAACCTCTTCGTTGGCAGGAGCATTTATCAACTGTGTGTATGAAACACAAAATGATGTGTTCTGGATAGGAACACGTGAAGGAGTATACAGCTATAATGAAAAGAAAAATACAATAAAGCATTATACAACAGCCAACGGACTCCCCAATAATGTGCTCTATGGGATATTGGAGGACTCCTTCGGACGTCTGTGGATGAGCACTAACCGAGGATTGACTTGTTTCAATCCAGAAACAGAAAAATTCCGCAATTTCACGCAGACAGACGGAATACAAAGTAATCAGTTTAACTCGTCTTCTTATTGCCGTACTTCGACCGGACAGATGTACTTTGGAGGGATTGCCGGAATCACGACTTTCCGTCCGGAATTGCTGATAGACAATCCATATACTCCTCCGGTGGTTATTACAGGACTTCGTTTGTTCAATAAAATAGTGCGCCCGGATGATGAAACGGAAATACTGACACGAAACATTGCAGATACAGAAAGCATAACATTGAGTTCTCACCAGTCGGCTTTTTCACTGGATTTTGTAGTATCCAATTATATTTCGGGGCAACACAATACATTTGCCTACAAATTGGAAGGATATGATAAAGAATGGTATTACCTGACCGACAAACAACCTGTGTCCTATTCCAATCTGCCTCAAGGAACATACAACTTTCTCGTAAAGGCGGCTAATAGTGATGGAAAATGGAACGAAACGCCAACTCAGCTTGAAATCGTGGTACTTCCTATATGGTATAAAACGTGGTGGGCTATTCTTTTATTTGTTGCTACATTCACCGGATTCATTACGTTTGTATTCCGCTTCTTCCTGATGCGCAAAAGTATGGAAGCCAAATTGGTCATGGAACGAATGGACAAAGAGCATCAGGAGGAAATTAATCAGATGAAGATGCGCTTCTTTATCAATATATCTCATGAATTGCGTACTCCACTAACGTTAATAATGGCACCACTGCAAGAAATCATCAGCCGCATTAGTGACCGATGGACGCGTAACCAGTTAGATTATATACAGCGTAATGCCAACCGCCTGCTCTATCTGGTAAATCAATTAATGGATTACCGTAGAGCAGAATTGGGAGTGTTTGAGCTGAAAGCAAGAATGGGAAATGCACACCAACTAATAGAAGATAACTTCTTATTCTACGATAAGCTGGCTAAACAGAAAAAGATTCATTATACTTTGCATTCGGAAGTAGAAGAAAAAGAAATGCTCTTCGATACAAACTATCTTGAACTGATTGTAAATAATCTGCTTTCAAACGCCTTCAAATACACGCAGGAAGGACAAAGTATTACAGTAACACTGAAAAAGGAAAACGACTTTCTGCTATTGCAAGTTAGCGATACGGGAATAGGTATTCCTATCAATAAACAAGCTAAAATATTTGAGCGCTTCTATCAAATAGAAAGCGAACATATGGGGAGTGGTATCGGTCTTTCACTGGTACAAAGGCTGGTAGAACTACATCATGGGCATATAGAGCTGGAAAGTGAAGAAGGTAAAGGAAGTACATTCTCTGTTTACCTGCCACAGGATCCGGCAATATACAATCCGGCAGAATTAGCTTCAGATATGGAGGAAGAAGTCAAAGTGCACACTACCAATCCGAAAGATATGTACTTCATTGATACGGCAACCGTAGAAAAAGAAGTGGTGGAAACGGGTGACAAGAAACGAGGAACAATCTTAATTGTAGAAGATAATAAAGAAATCCTTCACTATCTGAATCAAGGGTTATCCGAACTGTTCAATACAATTGGAGCATATAATGGCGAAGAAGCTTTGGAAATACTGAAAGAAAAAGATGTAGACGTAGTAGTGACAGATGTTATGATGCCGGTAATGGATGGCATTAAACTGTGCAAAAGCATCAAACAAAATATACGAACCTGCCACATACCTGTAATCATACTATCAGCAAAAAGTGAAGTAAAAGATCAAATGGAAGGATTGCAGGTAGGTGCAGATGACTATATTCCGAAACCATTCTCACTGAGCATTGTGATGACAAAGATTCAGAATATGTTACGTACGCGACATAGAATGCTGGAACGTTATTCCAAATCATTGGAAGTAGAACCGGAAAAAATAACATTCAATGCTATGGATGAAGCATTGCTAAAACGTGCTGTGGCTATTGTAGAGAAGAATATGGATAACATTGAATTCTCTACCGATGAGTTTGCACGCGAAATGAATATGAGCCGTTCTAATTTACATCTGAAATTAAAAGCAATTACCGGAGAATCTACTATCGACTTCATACGGAAAATCCGTTTCAATGAAGCATGTAAACTATTAAAGGACGGAAGATATACAGTATCTGAAGTAAGCAGCATGGTAGGCTTTAATACCCCCTCCTATTTTGCTACAAGCTTCAAGAAATATTTCGGATGTTTGCCTACAGAATACATAAAGAAAAGAAAAGGATAATATTTATACTTCGTACTATATACTACATAATGACACTTCTTACCCCCTTCCAAAGGGGGTAATTCGACAAGACTAATATTTCACTGCACAAAACTAAAAGAAAAAAAGTCGTTTTTAAATAAAGCTGCTACAACCTGAATTATTCGGGAGTATGCGTTAATATACCTTTGCTACATAATAAAATTACATGTAGAATCTTTATTAACAAATTACCTGAATGAAACATCTTTTTCTTTTATCTAATGAACAATCTTCCGACATGAAAATGTTGGAAGCAACCTATCTTTCAGCTATTACTAACACGTTCAGCAGTCAAACACCAATGCCTGTGGAACACATGTTAGACCTTAACTATCATTTTTAAACTAACTAAAAACGATCTAAAAACAATGAACTTTAAAAAGCTAACCTCAGGTTTCTTAGTAATCCTGACTGTTACATCACTGATTCTGACCGGGACTTCTTGCTCGGACACAGAAACTACAGATTCGACTCCTTTTGCAATTTATTATTCGGGAATGACTGATATCGGCCCTTCAATGAATGCAAAAATAAGCGCCCCTACCTATATTGGTGCGACTCCGGCAGACTTTACAATTACTAAAATTATTCTTGAAAATGAAAGTGTAAACTCCGAAAGCTTCGTTATTGATGCTACAACCGGAGAAATAGAAATCAAGAATAGCGATAATCTGGCTGTCGGACTGTATCATCTTTCTATCTCCTGTGTATCCAACGGAAAGACATATCACTTTACAGATGCCGTATCTATCAACATGATGTGTCCTGTACCGGAAGGTATCACAGTAGAGCCCAACCTGTTGACAATTGACTATGCTGACGTGAAGACTTCAGATGCCAAAGCACAGGTAAAAACGGAAGGTGAACATGTATCTATCAGTAAATACTCTATTGCAGAAAGTGGTTTCAAAGATTACTTCACTGTTAACGCAAGTGGTGAAGTCAGCATTAATAAGAACTATGAAGGCGATATTCTACCGGGCATCTATAAAGTAGCTTTAAAGCTACAGACAGAAGCCGGAGAAGGTATTTTTGCAGATGCTGTGACCTTTAACATCACTTCTAAACCATTAGCTCTGACCTATACTCCCAATAAAGGAAAAATGGAAGAAGCTACCGAAGGCCCCACTTCATACACCACCAATGTACCTACACTAAAAGGTTCATTGGAAGGTGTTGTTTATCGCATTGCCAATATAACTCCTGCCACTGATAAGATTAAAATTGATGCTTCAACAGGTGTCATTTCTGTAGCAGAAGGACATGGTTTCAAAGCAGACGAAACCTATGTTATAGATGTAAATGTAAAAAACATCTATAATACAACAGAAGAAGCAGATAAAGTATTCGAAGGTGTATTCACATTGGAAGTAGTTGGTTTTATTGCTCCGATTGAAAACTTTACCTATGAGAATGTAACAAAAACACAGGCAACCCCATTCACCATTGCACATACAGACGCATTCAAAGGTGACGAAGTAACCTTTGAATTAGGTGAACTGGCTGCTGAACTTCAGGGACAACTGAATATCGATGCGACAACAGGTACCATCACTGCAAAGAAAGGTAATACGATTCCTGTAGGTACCCATACAGTAGCTGTAAAAGCCAAAAACGTAAAAGGGGAACAGACCACTACCTTTACACTCGCTATTGAAAAGAATAAGAACTTCTTTACTACCATTACCTATGGTAATAATCTGGGACTACCCGAAGGCAGCGCTTTCCAATACAGGTTCAACTCTGCCGAAGAGTTGGCTAAAACTGTCATCCCCGCACCGAAAACAGATATTCCGGAAGGTGTTACAGTAACTTGGAAAGTACAGAACAAACTCAACATGAGTAATGGTAAAGTAGGTAAAGACGGTGCATTGAATCTGGCAAATATTACATGGAAAGATGCAATGTGTGGCATGATTATGGTGACAGCTACAGCCGGTGAAGGTGACGAAGCCGTATCAGTAAGTGTACCTGTATTCTTCCATTTTGCAGCACCAGTAAAAGATGTAACTATCAATTATACTCCATTCGTACTTCAGGTAAACCCCAAGACAGGGGGACGCTCTGTAGCTCCGACTGTTACAGGAGCAGATAAAAGTAAAGTATTAATGGATTATCGACGTGACTTTAGTTATTACAACATCAACGGAAGCGAAAGTCACATCAGCGGAATGATGAAAAATGACGGTAAAACGGATGACTTCTTCATGAATCAGGTATGGCGTAACTTCTACACCGCAATCGGAGTAAAACCAAACTACGGTGCACGCAAACCAATGTCATATTATGATAACGCAGGTTCGGAAACGACCACACTTGCATATATAGACCCTGCAGACAAATCAGTAGTTATCAATCCGGGTAAATGGATGGGCGAAGATAAAGTGTATGCCAATGGTGTCATGAGCGGACAAATTACATTTGTAACCGATGGAGCCAGTGCAGGCTTAGGTAACGGTAATAAGATTTTTCCGATTCTTGTTTGGTTTGATGAGAAATTTTAATCTATATCTTATATTATAAATAATGAGTAATTCAATGATAAATAAAGCTATGAGCCAAAGAGGGTGGATGACCCTCTTAGCTCTGATTATGTCAATCAGCTTATATGCCCAGAATACAATTAAGGGAGTAATAGTTGACGAAACAGATTTCCCACTGATCGGAGCAACCGTAATGGTGAAAGGAACTTCCAATGGAGGAGTAACCGATCTGGATGGAAAATTTACAATTACCGCCAAAAAGGGAGATGTATTGTCAGTTTCTTATATTGGTTATAAGCCACAGGAAATAAAAATACAGGATCAGAAAACACTGAATATCAAAATGGTTCCGGACAATGCAATGCTGGATGAAGTGGTTGTAGTAGGTTATGGTTCAATGAAGCGTTCGGACCTGACCGGATCAGTATCATCGGTATCTGCCAAAAATGTTGAAGGTTTCAAGACCGGTTCGGTAATGGAAGCTTTAGGAGGACAGGTAGCCGGTGTACAAATCACACAAACAGACGGTACTCCCGGTTCTGGTTTTGATATCAAAGTACGCGGTATCGGCACAATGACAGGAGATGCTTCTCCACTGTACATTGTAGATGGTTTCCAGGTAGACAATATTAATTATCTCGCTAACTCGGATATTGAATCAATTGAAGTATTGAAAGATGCTTCCTCAGCTGCCATCTATGGAGCACGTGCAGCCAATGGTGTTGTAATGGTAACTACAAAATCAGGAAAAACCGGCCGTCCTGTAGTAAGTTATAACGGTTCTACAAGTTACCGTAAGATCTCCAAGATGCTGGATTTGCTGGATCCGTACGAATTTGTAAAATTACAGATGGAAGTTAATCCCAGTAAATATGCAAATACGTATTATAGAACCGGTGAAGATGACAATGGTGTTCCTTACAGATATCAGTCTATGAATGATTATATCGGTGTACAAGGTGTAGACTGGCAAAGTGAGACATTCCGCCCGACCTGGTCACAAGATCATAACCTGTCTGTAATGGGTGGTAATGACAATACGAAGTATACACTTTCATTCTCCCGTTACAATGAAAATGGTATATTCAACAATAGTGGATTTGATAAAACATCCGGTAAATTCCGTGTGAATCAGAAAGTAACTAAAAACGTATCTTTTGATGCTACCATCAACTATTCAAATACAAACAAGAAGGGTGCAGGCACATCCGGAGATTCCGGTCGTTTCAATATGTTAGCTCAAATTCTGAGTGCCCGTCCAACCGGTGGTCTTGCATTAACGAATGAAGAACTGTTGGCAGCTGCTATCGACCCATTGGAGTTGGAAAGTAGTGAAAGCCTCGCACAGGTAAATCCTATTATGCAGACCCAATCTGTTACGAATACAAAACGTTCTGAAATGTGGTCGGGTAACCTGTCTGTAACCTGGGAAATTATAAAAGGGTTAACATTCAAAACAGCCGGAACTTACAATACGACCAATACCCGTACGAACATTTTCTATAAGAATGGTTCGAAAGAAGCCTACCGTAACGGACAGAAACCTTATGGTCAGACTCAAATGGGACGTGACCTCCGTTGGACGAACTATAACAACCTTACCTGGAAACAGAAAATCAAAAAGCATTCTTATGACGTGATGTTAGGACAGGAAATCTCATTCAAAAGCTCTGAATACCTATTAGGACAGGCAAAAGACTTCCCTTTTGACAACATGGGTAATGACAACTTAGGTATCGGTGCAACGCCAAGTAAAGTAGCTACTTCATACAGCGACAAAACATTAGTATCATTTTTTGCCCGTGGTAACTATAGTTACAACAATCGTTATTTGTTGACTGCCACTGTACGTGCTGACGGTTCTACGGTATTCTCTAAAAAGCATAAATGGGGATATTTTCCCTCATTCTCTGCTGCATGGAGGGTGTCTGAAGAAAACTTCATGAAGAATCTGGAATTCATTTCAAATGCTAAAGTACGTTTTGGTTGGGGAACAGTAGGTAATGACCGCATATCCAACTACTTATCTATGGACTTATACGAACAGAGCAAATATGGTGTAGGCGGAAGTACAGTTACTGTATTAACTCCGAAACAACTGAAAAATGAAAATCTGAAATGGGAAGGTTCTACCACCATTAACTTAGGTTTTGACCTGGGCTTCCTTGACAATAGGCTGAACCTGACAGCTGATTTCTTTATCAAAAACACGAAAGATTTGTTGCTGGCACAGAGTCTGGCACATGTCACCGGATTCTCTTCTCAATACCAAAACATTGGTAAGATTCAGAATCGTGGTATCGAACTTAGCCTGAACAGTACAAACATCCAGAGCCGTAACTTTACCTGGCAAACAGATTTCAACATTTCATTCATTCGCAACGAATTGAAATCACTTCAGTCAGGAGTACAGTCTATGTATTCCCGTTCAGGGTTCAGCTCTGACTTTACAGACTATGATTACGTAGCTACCGTAGGTTCTTCTCTGGGATTAATTTATGGATATGAATTTGATGGTGTATATCAAAGTTCCGACTTTATTACTACTCCGAACGGTTCACAGCAACTAAAACCGGGCGTAACACGTAATGATCGCTATACTACCGGTCCTTTGGTTCCAGGGGTTGTGAAATATAAAGATCAGGATGGTGACGGTGTAATCACCACTAACGACCGTACGGTAATTGGTAATGCTATTCCCAAATGGTATGGTGGTTTCACTAATACATTTAACTATAAGGGCATCGATCTGAGTGTCATGTTCCAATTCAATTATGGTAACGATGTATACAATGCAACCCGCCTTTATGCCACCCAGACTCAGAACGAACGTACCAATCAGCTGGCAGAGGTTGCAGACCGCTGGACTCCGACCAATGCATCCAACAGAGTACCTTCGGCCAAAGGATACGTAAAAAATGAACTATATTCACGTTTCATTGAAGACGGTTCATTCCTGCGTTTGAAGAACGTGACACTGGGTTACACACTTCCTGTCAACTGGACAAAGAAAGCATATATTTCTAAATTACGCGTATATGCTTCAGGCCAGAATCTCTTCTGTATTTCGGGTTATAGCGGCTATGATCCTGAGGTAAGTACAGCAAGCAGTAGCCCGATGACTCCCGGACTTGACTGGGGTGCATATCCAAAGAGTAGAGTAATTACATTCGGACTTGATATTCAATTCTAATCAAATGACAACAATGAAAAAGATATCCTATTATATATTCGCAGCATTAATGTGTGCCACTTCCCTCTCCTCTTGCTCAGACATGCTTGCGGAAGAGTCAGCTGTAGAAGTTGATAAATCGAAATACATGAACAATGCTTCAGAAGCAGAAACCGTGTTATTAGGTGTTTATCGCAATATGGTGACTGATGCACTGTACAGCTATAATCTATCCATACTGTTCAATATCACCAATGACATTGCACAATGTGAAGGTAACTCGACAAATGCATTCCGTGAAATCCCGGCCAATGCCTTCACCACAAGTAACTCCAGTGTTCAGTCTACCTGGTCTACATTGTACAACTCCATCTACAATGCCAATGATTTTATTGAAACACTGGAGAGTAAAGTGGGCAACTATACAGAAGGCGACAAGAAGCTGGCAAACATCTATATGGCAGAAGCAAGAGCTTTGCGTGGTTTATATTACTTCGAATTAGTTCGCTGGTATGGTAATATCGCACTCATGAAAAACACCCAGATGTCCAATCAGCATCCGTCTACTTTTGTACAGGCAGATCCGGCTGAGGTATACCGTTTTATTGAAGATGATCTGAAATTTGCAGCAGATAATCTGCCATATTCAACCGAGGACGATGTACGCAAAGAGAGCAGCTTCCGCATGTCAAAAGGTGCTGCTTTAGGATTGTTGGCTAAAGTATATGCTACATGGGCAGGATACCCTGTACATGACACCTCTAAATGGGAACAGGCTGCACTGACTGCTCAGACCCTTATTGAATCGAAAAAGCACAGCTTACTACAGAATTATGAACAACTATGGAAAAACACCTGTAACGGTGTGTGGGCCCCTGAAGAGAGCTTAATTGAAGTAAGTTTCTATGCCCCTACCGTAACAGGAACAAACAGCGAGGACCCTGTAGGACGTATCGGTAAGTGGAACGGCGTGATTGCAAACGAAATCCCAGGCGTACGCGGACGCAATGCTGGTAATGTGAAAGTTCTCTATACTTTCTACCGTGACTGGGAGAATAAAGAAAACGATTTGCGTTGTAATCTCTCTATCGCCGATTATAAATATGTAGGTACTGTAAAAACTCCATATTCAACCAAAGGCCCGGACGAAGACCAAAAGAACTGGCAACTCCTTACTCCGGCTAAATGGGACACAGAAAAGTATGTAAGCAAAAGTAATGTACTGATCAATGGTGAACGTTCCAATATAAATTGGTACATCCTGCGCTACTCAGATGTATTATTATTGTATGCAGAAGCCTTGAACGAATGGAAAAAATCTCCCAATGACGATGCTTACAACGCTATAAACATGGTACGCCGTCGCGGATTCGGACTTCCGGTAGACGCAGCTAGTAATTTTGCAGACCTGCCTGCCGGACTCGATTATCAAGGTTTCCAGAAAGCCATCCGCAAAGAACGTGCATACGAGCTTGCTTTTGAAGGACATCGCCGCCAAGATCTTGTACGCTGGGGAATCTATGCAGAAGCAATTGATGAAACAGATACAAAACTGAGAAGATGGTTCCCGAATGCAAATTACATAGCATACGATTTTACAAAGAAGGGTAAACACGAACTGTTTCCCATCCCGCAAAGAGACAAAGATCTTATGATACAGTTCAAACAAAACCCGGGTTGGAATTAATTCCGAATTTCTATAAAAACAAAGCAAGAGGGTGCCACAGAGTACCCTCTTACATAATATTAATAGCAAATTCAACAAAAGTAATACTATAGTGGACTTATTCCAATTCCTTTTCAACATTCGTACAATAAAAATACATCTTGATTGAGTACATTTGCAATATAACAAAATCACATTTAACAACTGCTTATTAAAAAATGAATAACATGAAAAAGAACCTTGTGCTCTTTGCTTCGCTTGCGGTCGTTGCTCTGTCATCGTGCAACACTACTCCAAAGGAAGACTACAGCTGGATTAAAAAAGGCATTGATGTAGCTTCTGCACAGCTCAAACTTACAGCTGAAGAAATTGCCGACTCAACAAAAATGCCACGTTCCATCTGGACCGGCTATGACATGAATTTCCTTTGTCAGCAATTAGAACGAGATTCACTTACTTTTAAGGATTCACTTCGCACCCATCCTCAGGCATATAAGTTAGGGAAACGCCGTCTTTGCGGACTACTTGACTGGACAAGCGGATTCTTTCCCGGAACGTTATGGTATACTTACGAGCTGACAGGTGATAATGCATTAAAAACACAAGCTGTTAAATATACAAATATGCTGAATCCGGTACGCTACTATACGGGTACACACGATCTTGGTTTTATGATAAATTGTAGCTATGGCAACGCAAAACGTTTATCACCCAATGATACCATCTCCGCTGTAATGGTAGAAACAGCAGAAAATCTTTGTTCACGTTTTAATGAGCCAATTGGTGCAATCCGTTCATGGGACTTCGGAACATGGAACTTCCCGGTTATCATTGACAACATGATGAATCTCGACCTGTTATTTACAGCCAGCAAAATGACAGGTAATCCCAAATACAAAGACATTGCTATCAAACACGCACAAACTACCATGAAGCACCACTTCCGTCCGGACTATACCTGCTGGCACGTAATCAGCTACAACAATGATGGTACAGTGGAACGCAGACAGACTCATCAAGGCAAAAACGATGACTCTTCATGGGCACGCGGACAAGCATGGGCGGTATACGGATACGTATCCTGCTATCGTGAAACAGGCGACAAAGAATACTTGGATTTTGCTACTAAAATTGCCGATATGATCATGGCACGGGTAAAAACAGATGATGCTATACCTTTGTGGGATTATGATGCACCCGAGGGTGAAGGAACTCCGCGAGATGCTTCAGCAGCTTCTGTTACAGCTTCCGCCCTCATTGAAATGAGTACAATGGTTCCGGATGGAAAGAAATACCTGGATTATGCAGAAAAAATTCTGAAGAGCCTCTCAAGCGATGCTTATCTGGCCAAAGCAGGTGATAACCAGGGATTCATTCTGATGCACTCTACCGGTTCACTACCCAATGGCTCGGAAATCGATACTCCACTGAATTACGCAGACTATTACTACATGGAAGCTTTGAAACGCTTTATGGACTTGAAGGGAATAGAATATAAGAAGCTGTAATAAGGTTATAGAGCTATAAAGTTATAGGGTTATAAAGTTATATTTTGTGAGCTTGATAACCAAATCCTATAACATCATAACCCGATAACTTTATAACATTACAACTCCAATAACATCATAACTCTATGACCCGATAACTTTATAACATTATAACCCTATAACATTAAAAAACTATCATGTTAAACAAAACATTTAAATTAATCACTCTGCTTGTTATTGCATGTTTTGCAAGCCAAGCAGGTGCTCAGGAATTGAAAAGCGAAGTATTCTCGCTCCTCAACCTGGATTATCCGGGACTTGAGAAAGTGAAAGCTCTCCACGAAGAGGGTAAGGATGAGGATGCCGCCAAAGCATTACTCGACTACTATCGGGCACGGACTAATGTGAAGAGTCCGGATATCGATCTGCAAAACCTTAAAATCAGCAAGCAGGAACAGAAATGGGCCGACGATGGTTTAGAGCACACTTTCTTTGTACATAAAGGTTATCAGCCTTCTTACAACTACGGTAAAGACATTAACTGGCAATACTGGCCGGTGAAAGACAATGAATTGCGTTGGCAGTTACACCGTCACAAATGGTTCACTCCGATGGGAAAGGCTTACCGCATCTCCGGTGACGAAAAGTATGCAAAGGAATGGGCTTTTCAGTATATCGACTGGATCAAGAAGAATCCTCTGACAAAAATGGAAAAAGAGCACTACGAACTTGTCAGTGCAGGCGAAGTGAAAGGAAATGCTGAAAACGTACGCTTTGCATGGCGTCCACTGGAAGTTAGTAACCGTCTGCAAGACCAGACAAGCCAGTTCCTGTTATTCCTCCCCTCTTCATCCTTTACTCCGGATTTCCTCACAGAATTCCTTGTAAATTACCACAAACATGCTGTACACATCCTAAACAACTATTCGGACCAGGGCAACCACTTATTGTTCGAGGCACAACGTATGATCTATGCAGGAGCTTTCTTTCCCGAATTCAAAGAAGCGGCAGCATGGAGAAAGAGCGGCATCGATATCCTGAATCACGAAATTCATGTACAGGTATACGAAGACGGCGGACAGTTTGAGCTCGACCCACATTATCACCTGGCAGCTATTAATATCTTCTGTAAGGCATTGCGCATGGCAGATGTAAATGGGTTCCGTAATGAATTCCCACAGGGTTATCTGGATACCATCGAATCAATGATTACTTTCTATAGTAATATCTGTTTCCCTGATTACTCTAATCCTTGCTTCAGCGATGCTAAATTAGGTGATAAACCAGCTGAAATCAACAACTACAAAGACTGGGTAAAAATCTTCCCGAAAAATGAGCAGATACTTTGGTTTGCTACAGAAGGTAAAAAAGGAAAGAAACCGGAGAACTTATCTAAAGGTTTTCTGAAATCAGGCTTCTTTACTTTCCGCAATTCATGGAATACAGGCGCTACAGTAATGGTAGTGAAAGCCGGCCCCAAAGCATTCTGGCATTGCCAACCGGATAATGGCACATTTGAACTTTGGTTTAATGGCAAAAACCTCTTCCCAGACAGTGGTGCATACGTATACGCCGGCGAAGGTGAAGTGATGAAATTACGTAACTGGTTCCGCCAAACGATGGTTCACAATACGTTGACACTTGATAACAAAACATTAGAGACCACAGAGTCTGTAACCAAACTTTGGCAACCGGAAGGTGACGTACAAATATTAGTAACTGAAAACTCCAGCTACAAAGATTTGAAACACCGTCGTTCTGTATTCTTCGTTGAAAATAAATATTTTGTGATTGTAGACGAAGCTGTAGGTGCTGCCAAAGGTAAAGTAAATCTGCACTACCAACTGTGTGAAGGTAAAGTGAACATTGATCCGAAAACAATGACAATTACTTCTGACTTTGGAGGTAACAGTAATGTGAAACTACAATGCTTTGCTCCGAAAGGTACAACATTGGAAACAGAAGAAGGATGGCGCTCTACTGCCTATCGCAAACGCGTTGAACGTACTGCCGTAGCCTTCAATGTAGGCAAAGATAAAGAAGAGGCCGTACGTTATATCACGATTATCTACCCGACTGAGGACAGTGCCAAAGCCCCCAAATTGTCGGCAAGTTTCAAAAATAAGAAGTTTGACGAAAATGCACTGGAAGTAGAAGTGAAAATCGATGGTAAGAAACAGTCATTGAAATATAAAATCAGCGATTAGTGATAAGTAGTTAGTGATAAGTGATTAACCGGCTGCACTATATACCGCATGGTGTTAATCACTTATCACTAATCACTCATCACTGATCACCCATCACTAACCACTAAATAACTGGTCATTATGAAAAGCAAATCCTCTCAACTCATCCTTCCACTTGCCGCACTGAGTCTTGCCTCATGCGCAGAAAAAAAGGAAGAACCCAAGCGCCCTAACATCATTTTCATGATGACGGACGACCATACCACACAAGCCATGTCATGCTATGGTGGTAATCTTATTCAAACTCCGAATATGGACCGCATTGCCAATGAAGGTATCCGCTTCGATAACTGCTATGCAGTCAATGCACTCTCCGGTCCGTCCCGTGCCTGTATCCTGACAGGTAAATTCAGCCATGAGAACGGCTTTACTGACAATGCAAGTACTTTTAACGGCGATCAGCAGACTTTCCCCAAACTACTGCAACAAGCCGGATATCAAACTGCCATGATCGGCAAATGGCATCTTATCACCGAACCACAAGGCTTCGACTTCTGGAGCATTCTGAGCGGACAACATGAACAGGGTGATTATTACGACCCAGATTTTCTTGAAATGGGTAAACCTGTTGTCGAGAAAGGATATGCCACAGATATTATCACAGACAAAGCAATCAACTTTCTTGAACACCGCGATAAATCAAAACCTTTCTGCATGATGTATCATCAGAAAGCACCTCATCGCAACTGGATGCCTGCTCCCCGGCATCTGGGTATATTCAATAATACAATATTCCCTGAACCCGCCAACCTTTTCGATGATTACGAAGGACGTGGGCGTGCAGCACGTGAACAGGATATGTCTATCGAACATACATTAACGAACGATTGGGACTTGAAGTTACTCACACGTGCCGAAATGCTAAAAGATACTACCAATCGCCTGTACAGCGTCTACAAACGCATGCCGGCAGAAGTGCAGGACAAATGGGATTCAGTCTATGCACAACGTATTGCCGAGTATCATAAAGGAAACTTAAAAGGAAAGGCACTTATCAGCTGGAAATATCAGCAATACATGCGCGATTATCTGGCAACAGTACTTGCAGTAGATGAGAATATCGGACGCTTGATGAACTATCTGGAAGAGATTGGAGAACTGGATAACACAATCATCGTCTATACGTCGGATCAGGGTTTCTTCCTGGGTGAACATGGTTGGTTTGACAAACGCTTTATGTATGAAGAGTGTCAACGTATGCCACTGATAATCCGTTTCCCAAAAGGTATCAAGGCAGGAAGCACAAGTAGTGCAATCAGCATGAATGTAGACTTTGCTCCTACTTTCCTTGATTATGCAGGCGCAGATATCCCTTCGGATATACAAGGTAAATCTCTGAAGCCGATCATGGATAATGCAGGCAAAGCTCCGCTAGACTGGCGTCAGGCTGCTTATTATCACTATTATGAATATCCGGCAGAGCACTCTGTGAAGCGTCACTATGGTATTCGCACGCAGGATTTCAAACTCATTCATTTCTACAATGACATCAACGAATGGGAAATGTACGATATGAAAGCAGACCCGCGTGAAATGAATAACGTATTTAATAAACCGGAGTATGCAGAGAAGCAAAAAGAACTCATGCAGCTGTTGGAAGATACACAGAAACAATATAATGATACTGATCCGGAAGAGAAGGTAAAAGAACTATTCAAAGGAGACAGACGAATGATGCACAACAGGTGAAAAGATTAGACGATTGGACAATTGACGATTTACGATTGATATTTCCTCTTTCAGAAGAATAATCCTAATTGTAAATTGTCTAATCGTAAATCTCTCCACTGCCTTATATATAAACAAAGTAATTTCAATCGTAATTTGTAAATCGTCTAATCGTAAATATTATTATGGACAGAAGAAGTTTTCTTAAAAACACAGGTTGGTCCTTCCTGGGACTGGCCGCATCCGGTAGCCTGCTCGGTGCTTGTGCAGCGGGTAGCAAAGATGCTAAAAAAATCATGCCATCAGCAAGTGACCTTAAAATGTACTGGGGTGACTTACATAATCACTGTAACATCACTTACGGACATGGTGATATGCGCGATGCTTTTGAAGCAGCAAGAGAACAACTGGACTTTGTATCAGTGACTCCACATGCCATGTGGCCGGACATTCCCGGAGCTGATGATCCTCGTCTGAAATGGGTGATAGACTACCACACAGGTGCTTTCAAACGTCTGCGTGAAGGCAACTATGACAAATACATCGCTATGACGAAAGAGTATAATAAGGAAGGAGAATTCCTTACTTTTACGGGATACGAATGCCATAGCATGGCACACGGTGACCACGTGGCACTGTGGCATGACATTGATGTACCACTCGTAGAATGTACCTCTGTACAGGAATGGAAAGAGAAGCTAAAAAACGAGAAGGTATTTATCACCCCACACCATATGGGTTATCAGGGTGGATACCGCGGATACAACTGGGATTGTTTCACAGAAGGAGATCAGACTCCATTCGTTGAAATGTATTCTCGTCACGGACTGGCAGAAAGTGATCAGGGAGATTATAACTATCTGCATGATATGGGACCACGCCAGTGGGAAGGAACCGTGCAATACGGATTGGATCGTGGCAATAAGTTTGGTATCATGTGCTCTACAGACCAACATTCGGGTTATCCGGGTAGCTATGGCGACGGACGTATCGGTGTACTGGCTCCTTCACTGACTCGGGATGCCATTTGGGATGCTCTGAAAAACCGTCATGTATGTGGTGCGACCGGTGACAAAATTAAGATTGACTTCCGTCTGAATGACGCATTCATGGGAGACGTGGTACGTGGCAACAGCCGTCGCATCTATGTTAACGTAGAAGGTGAAAGCTGCATCGACTATGTAGATATCGTGAAAAACGGACAATGCATTGCCCGCTTGAATGGCCCATTGACTCCGATAATGCCCGAAGGTGACACTGTACACTGTAAAGTGAAAGTAGACTTTGGCTGGAATCGTGAAGAGAAATACGTGCACTGGTTAGGTAAACTCGCAGTAGATAAAGGACGTATCGTGAGCGTAACCCCCTGTTTCCGTGGCGCTGCATTTACTTCTCCGCAAGAGGGTGAAACAGAATTCCATACACATGTAAATCGTATCCTTTCTACCAATGAGAAGGAAACGGAACTCGATATGTACTCCAGTAAAAATCCGAACGTAACTACTCCCGCAATGCAGGCTGTCATCCTTGAACTGGAAATGCCTAAAGACGGAGTTCTGACAGCAGAGTTTAACGGCAAGAAGTTTGAGCATACTTTAGGCGAATTGCTCGAAGGTTCACGCTCTCACTTTATGATAGGCTGGTTGAGTGAAGCCATTCTTTTCAATCGCGCAATGCCCGAAAGCTGCTATACAGTAGAGCACTTTATGGAAGATAAAGAACCGCAAAAGGATACGGATTATTACTATGTCCGGGTTCGTCAACGCGATCAGCAGTGGGCATGGAGTTCACCGATCTGGGCGGAGAGAGTTTAAATTGTATAATGTACTTTTCTTTCGCCTTGATGCGAAAGAAAAGATACCAAAAGAAAGAATCAAGGCTGCATTTTTTCTCCTACTCACTTCCTTCGTTCCGCTAAAGGGGCTCGAACTCGCTTCGCTCAAACAATCGCCCCTTTTTGACGCTTCACTGCGGGCGTTCGCTTGACGGAGAAAAAATGAGGCCAGAGACCGTTCATCAGCGGAACTACGGTTTAGGATGAGGTAGAGATATGTGATATAAAAGTAAATATATTGCAATATAATTAATGTAATATAGTATACGTTTTTAGTTACAAGAAGCATTGTATGCTATCTACCATCCGAATGGTCCCCCCCGGCCTCATTTCCGCAGCGTCAAACGGAATGGAGGCGAAAAGCGTAAGAAGGGGCGATTGTCTGAGCGAAGCGAGTTCGAGCCCCTTTAGCTTTTCACCGTAGTGCAGTAGCGGAGAAAATGCAGCCTTGAGCTTTTCTTTTGGTATCTTTTCTTTTGCATCAAGGCAAAAGAAAAGTACATCCAACTTAATAAGATATTTTATGAACAACCTATATGCTATCGGCATCGATTTGGGCGGCACCTCCATCAAATACGCCCTCATCAGTAATGAAGGAGAATTCCCGTTTCAGGGAAAACTACCCTCTTTGGCTGATATCTCGGCAGAAGCCGTAATAGAACAATTGATAAAAGCGATCAATGAAGTAAAAGCTTTCGCCACTGAACAAGGATACAATATCGAAGGTATCGGTATCGGTACACCAGGAATTGTAGACGAAACCAACCGTATTGTTCTCGGAGGAGCCGAAAACATCAAGGGATGGGAAAAGCTCCACTTAGCGGATATAATTGAAAAAGCTACCGGACTCCCTACTTTACTTGGCAATGACGCTAATCTGATGGGATTGGGAGAAACGATGTACGGAGCAGGACAAGGAGCAACACATGTTGTGTTTCTGACTGTCGGTACAGGAATCGGAGGAGCTGTTGTGATTGACGGCAAACTATTCAACGGCTTTGCCAACCGGGGGACGGAACTGGGACATGTACCCCTCATTGCCAATGGAGAGGCTTGTGCTTGTGGTTCGGTAGGCTGTCTGGAACATTACGCTTCCACATCGGCACTGGTACGCCGTTTCACACAACGCAGTGCAGAAGCAGGCATACAATATCCGGGAAAGGAGATCAATGGTGAGCTTATTGTCCACCTCTACAAAGAGGGAAATAAACTTGCTACGGAATGTTTAGAAGAACATTGTGACTACTTAGGACATGGTATTGCCGGATTTATTAATATCTTTAGCCCGCAACGCATTGTTATTGGAGGCGGACTGTCCGAAGCGGGAAACTTCTATATAGAGAAGATCAGCCGGCAAGCACATCGTTATGCTATCCCCGATTGTGCGGTCAACACTGAAATCATTGCAGCTCGCTTAGGTAATAAAGCCGGAAGTATAGGAGCAGCAGGCTTAATATTTAATCGACGATAGTACAAAAGAAATCTGAAACACTATTATTATGAAAAGAAACTTTGGAATGCTGGCGCTCATTATGGCGTTTTGGTTCACTATATCTTTTATTACCAATATTCTGGGGCCGCTGATACCGGATATCATCCACAACTTCAATCTGAGCGACCTGGCAATGGCGGGATTCATTCCGACTTCTTTTTTCCTGGCATATGCCATCATGTCTATCCCTGCCGGATTGCTGATTGACCGTTACGGAGAGAAACCGGTACTTTTCTGTGGTTTTTTAATGCCGTTTATTGGTACCATTCTTTTCGCTTGTCTTCATACCTATCCCATGTTATTAGCCTCATCCTTTATTATCGGGTTAGGTATGGCGATGTTACAAACAGTACTGAATCCATTGCAACGTACTGTAGGAGGTGAAGAGAACTATGCTTTTGTTGCCGAACTGGCACAATTCATGTTTGGTATTGCTTCATTCCTCAGTCCATTGGTTTATACCTATCTGATACGGGAACTGAACGCTGACACCTACGTTGCCGGACATAATTTCCTACTCGATCTGCTGGCAGATGTTACTCCGAGAGAAATGCCCTGGGTATCTCTCTATTGGGTCTTTTCCGCACTATTGCTGATTATGCTGATTGCAGTCGGCATCTCACGCTTCCCGAAAATCACTCTACAGGAAGAGGAAAAAAGCGGTACCACCAGTTCCTATTTAGAGTTATTCAAACAGAAGTATGTATGGTTGTTCTTCCTGGGCATCTTCTGCTATGTAAGTACCGAGCAGGGAACTTCCATCTTCATGAGCACCTTCCTTGAGCAATACCATGATGTCAATCCACAGACAGAAGGTGCACAGGCCGTCAGTTATTTCTGGGGACTGATGACGGCAGGTTGCATCGTCGGTATGTTCCTGCTGAAACTGATGGATAGTAAACGGTTGTTGCAAATCTCAGGATTCCTGACTATGATATTGTTACTGACCGCTCTATTTGGCACGCGTGAAATGTCGCTGATTGCTTTCCCGGCTATCGGATTCAGTATATCGATGATGTTTAGTATCATCTTCTCTTTAGCTTTAAACTCAGCACGGAAACATCACGGTTCGTTTGCCGGGATTCTTTGTTCGGCGATTGCAGGTGGTGCAGGTGGTCCAATGATTGTCAGTACACTGGCAGATGCCACTTCACTGCGCACAGGTATGCTGAGTATTCTGATATTCGTGGGATATATAACCTTTATAGGCTTCTGGGCACACCCGCTTATCAACAATAAAACGGTGAAATTAAAAGAACTTTTTAAATAATGTGATAATATGCCAATGTGCCAATTGGCTGCGCGACGTTTACTCACCGCATGGTAATTGGCATATTATTATTAATTAGTCTTTAAATCATGAAACGAATCACTTACTATTTCCTCTTTGCCGCCCTCCTGTCTTCTACTTCAGTAGGAGCGCAGAACAGCATCATGCATCTGACACAATCTACACTTATGCATGAAGTACGCGAAACTCCCTCCCCACTCGACGGACAACACATTACAATGAACCCGCCACGCTTCATGTGGCCGGATAAATTCCCTCACCTCGGCGCTGTACTCGATGGCGTGGAAGGTGAAGAGCAGAAACCACACGTAACTTATCGCATACGTATCGCCCGCGACAAAGACTTCCGGCAAGGAGTCATTACCGCCGAACGTAACTGGGCTTTCTTCAATCCATTCCAACTCTTTGAGAAAGGTACTTATTACTGGCAACATGCTTATGTAGACAAGAACGGTAAAGAAGAGTGGTCGCCTGTTTATCATTTCTATATAGATGAGAATACGCGTACTTTCAATCCACCTTCATTGCAAGAGTTACTAACCAAACTTCCTGCAGAACACCCTCGTATTCTTCTCGACTTTAAAGAATGGAACGACATCATCGCCCGAAATCAGAATAATCCGGAAGCGCAGTCTTACATCAACAAAGCCGATAAATGTATCATGCACCCCCTGAAACACCTGGCAGAAGAAATTGATACCAGCGCAGTGGTGAAACTAACAAACATCGTACAATACAAATCCGCCCTTATCCGCGAAAGCCGAAAGATTGTAGATCGTGAAGAGAAAAATATAGAAGGCATGATACGTGCTTATCTACTGACTAAAAACGAAGTATATTATCGTGAAGCAATGAAGCGTCTTACCGAAATCCTCTCCTGGAAAGACAGTAAGTATTTTGCCGGTGACTTTAACCTCGGTACAATTCTCTCCATGAGCACTTCGGCTTACGACGCCTTCTACCACCTGCTCACCCCTACTGAGAAAACTCTTTTACTGGGTAGTATCCGGGAGAATGGAAGCAAGTTTTTCGAAGAATACGTCAACCATCTTGAGAACCGTATTGCCGATAATCACGTTTGGCAAATGACTTTCCGTATCCTTACAATGGCTGCATTTGCTACTTACGGCGAACTCCCCGAAGCCTCTACCTGGGTAGATTATTGCTATAACGAATGGGTATCACGCCTGCCGGGACTTAATGCAGACGGAGGATGGCATAACGGAGACTCCTATTTTCACGTGAACATCCGTACACTGATTGAAGTACCCGCTTTCTTCTCACGTGTCACCGGATTCGATTTCTTTGCTGATCCATGGTACAACAAGAATGCATTGTACGTTATCTATCAGCAACCTCCTTTCTCTAAAGCTGCCGGACAGGGAAATTCTCACGAAAATCAAAAGACTCCCAGCGGAGCACGTGTAGGCTACGCTGATGCATTGGCACGCCAATGTAATAATCCGTGGGCGGCTGCTTACGTACGATCTATAAAAGAACGTCAACCGGACATCTTCCAGAGTTCTTTCGAAGCGAAACCTGCCGACCTTACCTGGTATCGTTGTATCACTAAAAAGCCTTTCCCGGCTGAAGATGTTTTCCCCATTGGTAAACGTACCCTCGATGATATGCCACAGACACACGTTTTCAATGAAACGGGATTAGGGAATATGAATACTTCTCTGGGAGAACCGGAGAAGAATGCCATGCTCTCCTTCCGCAGTAGTTCTTACGGAAGTACCTCACATGCACTTGCCAATCAAAATGCATTCAATACATTCTACGGTGGTAAAGAGATTTTCTATAGCAGCGGTCACCGTACAGGTTTCACTGACGATCATTGCATGTATTCTTACCGTAACACCCGTGCCCACAACTCTATCCTCGTGAACGGTATGGGACAGAAAATTGGTACAGAGGGTTATGGCTGGATACCGCGTTGGTATGAAGGAGAAAAACTCTCTTATTTTGTAGGCGACGCTTCAAATGCCTATGGTAAAGTAACCTCTCCTCTCTGGCTCGAGCGTGCGCGCCTCAGCGGAACAAAGTTTACTCCGGAGAATGGTTGGGATGAGAATAAATTGAATATGTTCCGCCGCCACGTTATCCAACTGGGTAAAACAGGGGTCTATGTCATTTATGATGAGCTGGAAGGAAAAGAACCTGTAACCTGGAGCTATCTGTTGCATACCACCTCATTCCCAATGGACGTAAAACGTCAGTCACCTGATGCTATTACCGTTACAGGACGCAATGCGGTTGACGGTGTATCGGTTGCTCATCTGTTCTGTTCTGCTCCTGTACAAGAGGCTTTAACAGATACTTTCTTCTGCCCGCCTACCAACTGGAAAAATGTGACGGACAAAAATGGAAAGACCGTGAAGTATCCCAATCACTGGCACTTCTCGGCTACAACACCACAAACAACTACCGCTCGCTTTTTGACTATCATCGATACACATGGTAAAGACCGGACAGATATGAAAGTGACCCGTAAAGGCAACACCTGGCTGGTAGGTGACTGGATGATCCGATGTAACCTTACCCCGACAGGTAAAGCCGCTATCAGCATAAGCAACAAGACAGAGAAAGCATCTCTGATTTATGACGCTGCCAAAAACGAAGGTGCCACACTCATAAATGAACAAACAGACGGAAAGAAAATCGAAAAGAAACTGGTAGACTATCTGCCCGATTTCGAAATATAATACTTCCCGGTGCTTCCCGCACAGGGAAGTGCAACAAGTGATTATGAGGCTGAAACGCAGATTAACGCTAATTTCCGCAAAGCAGAACAAGTATAAGACTAAAATAACGGTCTTTATAATCTGCAGAAATTTGCGTTAATCTGCGTTTCATCAGATATAATAATTGTTATCTTTGCATGTAAATGTAATAAACTAAAAAGAAACAGTATGAAATATATCGGAGCACATGTCAGTGCCTCGGGTGGTGTAGAAAACGCCCCTGTCAATGCACACGAAATAGGTGCTAATGCCTTTGCACTTTTCACCAAGAATCAACGCCAGTGGGTGAGCAAACCTCTGACCGAAGAAAACATCCGCCTTTTTAAGGAGAACTGCGAAAAGTATAACTTCAAACCGGAGTATATCCTTCCCCATGATAGTTATCTTATCAACCTGGGACATCCCGAACCAGATGCACTGGAGAAAAGCCGTGCCGCCTTTTTAGACGAAATGCAACGTTGCGAACAGTTGGGATTGAAACTGCTAAACTTTCATCCGGGCAGTCATTTGAATAAAATTTCAGTAGAAGACAGCCTTGACCTCATTGCAGAAAGCATCAATATCACGCTGGAAAAGACGAAAGGAGTAACGGCGGTTATTGAAAATACTGCGGGACAAGGCAGCAACTTAGGAAATGAGTTCTGGCATCTGAAATATATCATCGATCGTGTAGAGGACAAAAGCCGGGTTGGCGTCTGTCTGGATACCTGCCACACGTTCACGGCAGGGTACGATTTCCTTGGAGATTATGATGCCGTGTTTAACGAATTTGAAGAAGTAGTAGGATTCCGCTATCTCCGTGGAATGCACCTCAATGATTCTAAGAAAGAATTGGGCAGCCATGTAGACCGCCACGACAGCATCGGAAAAGGACTGATCGGTTTCGCTTTTTTTGAAAAGCTAATGCGCGATCCACGCTTTGACAATATGCCGTTGATACTCGAAACAATAGACGAAACGTTGTGGCCCGAAGAGATAGCCTGGCTGCGGGAACAATCGGAAAACAAGTAAACAAATAGTTTTCTTAAAATAAAAGGGAAAAAGCTTGACTTTGATAAAGTAAAGTAGTATCTTTGTAAGAGTAATGATAAAGTATATTCAGATTAAACTGAGGCAAAAGAGGGAAGTTGTAACTTTCCTCTTTTTTTTCGTCCTCCTCGTTCAAAGCACTCCTGAGCAAGGTTGTTAAGTAAGGTTTCCTCGGTACTTACATGAATTTCCTCGGTATGAAACGGTTTATTACCTGGTATGTTACGATTCATTTCATACCATGTTGCGATGCAAATGCTACTGTGTTGCAATGCAACAGATGCTTTACAACGAAAAGTGCCCTTTTTAGTTAAGAATCAATAAATCGACTCTTGACAAAAAGAAGCTGCCGGAAACCGATTTGTAAACAAAAACAATCTCCGGTATAAAAGAAAACGATCTGTTACTTGCGTGCTGCTATTGCCAGAAATATACCAAGTACCACTCCCAATAAAGCCGCAAACAATACACGTGCATCACCCGGCAAAAGGAAAGTTATGGTATGGGCGGGAAACCAAAAGAACGGAATAGTCTTCTTAAAAACAAAGCCCCATTGTACTTTCCAATTAAGATTCTGCAAAATCTGCCCCATAGGAATGGGAGTAAAGAAGCCCTTCATCGTACCTCCGGTAGCAAGAATGTGAGTATCAGTAACCTTATGCAGGGTCATAAATACTGGTCCGAAAATGGTATTCATCGTTACAGAAATAGCCAACGCCAGTAATACTTTATCGATTGAAAGAGGGCCGGACATTATACTACCGGCATCCGCTACTCCCAGATAAGAAGCAAAGGCTGGAACTCCGTTAGAGAAAACAACAAAAGCCATGTTGATCCCCAATCCGAGCAATCCCCAAACAAATGCACGGGGCAAAATACCAAAACCACGGCGATGATAAGAACCGGTACTGATACGAAGCCCAATCACCTCGCCCAAAGTGGAAAGAATAGCAAACTTAATAAAGCTCATTACCATACCATGAGAAGCATTAAACTGCTTATAGGCATCATACACCGCATCACTCAAAAAGAAAGGGAGGAAGCAGACAAGCACGCAAAGGAAAAAAAGAAAATCGTGTTTTTTCATTTCTATAGTTGTATTTCAGTATGGCTACAAATATAGATAAAAGAAATGAAATTCAAAGAATTATCAGTCAAAAGTGCCGGTATATTCCATAAATCAGCATACAAATGCTCTATACGATCCGTTATTAATAGATATTTGCCATGCTTACCAATGGTTCGTATAACTTTTCGATGTCTTGTGCATCCATCTCTATTTGTACCTGATCTCCCGGAATAAGCCGGGTACCGGCCGGGGTCAAGTCTTTCCGGTCACGGTGTACATTGATAATGATACAATGTTCGGGTAATCTTAGCTCATTCACCTCTTTACCATCCAGATAAGACCCGGTCATGATCTCTACCGAAAGTGTATAACGCTTTTGCTGCTGAAAATCGGGGGTATTTATCATATCATTGTATAAAGTGACATTGAAAGGCTTTATTTGCAATAACTCCGTGAAATAATACGTCAGTCCGCCTACCACCACAGAGGGATAGAAAACTTCAAAGTGTCCTGTTATCTCTGTTATCAGAACAATAGCCGTCAGTGGAGTCCGGATAACAGCAACAAGAAAAGCAGACATACTGATCAGCATAATATAACTCACATTCTCCTGGGCAATAAACCCTCTTTGTACCAATATCAGAGCTACAATCTGCCCGAATAACCCACCAGTCACCAACGTAGGGATAAAGTTTCCTCCCGGCAATCCGGAAGAGATGGAAAGCGCCGTAAATACAAAATGAACCATCATCATTGCCAACACCCACATAACCTGCCTACTCCCATCGGTGACCTGTTCTAATAGGAATTGTTCACCTCCTCCCGTCAGATTCACTTGCAACAGTGAAATAGCATAAGCAATCACTAACAGATAGAGCATCTTCATATACACAGGATGTTTCACCTGCGAATAGACTTGTTTGAAATACAACGTCAATTCCGAATAGAATTTTCCAAAGAGAGAGATAACCACTGCAAGTAACAGGAATAGTTTTACCTGAGATAAAAAAGGAAGCAATGGTTCGATAGCATCTATAAGACGATAAGGACTGATGGGAAATATCCAGCTTGCCACACCCCCGGCTACCACACCGGCGAGTAACGTAGTAATAGCTGTTTTCGGTGCATCAAAGCGTTCGATTGATTCAATTACTAACAATGAGGAAGCAAGAGGGGCCGAAAATGCAGCTGCCAATCCGGCACCTGCTCCGGCAGCCAAAAGTTGTTTACGCTCTCCGGCAAGTACCCGTGTCCACTTGGAAACAAGGCAACCAACGTAAGAGCCAATCTGTACAGAGGGACCTTCACGCCCTAAAGATAACCCCGCAGTCAATGCAAGAACTCCTCCCGCAAACTTAGATACCATTTCTATAAAAGGATGTTTATAGGAGATGCGGCCATTGATAACCCCTCTCGTTTGCGGAATACCACCACCGGTGATGAGTGGCATCTTACGAACTAACCAGGAAACAAAGATAAGTATTCCCCATAATGCCAGGAACAACATAATATGCCAATACCAACGGGGATGAGCGTCAAAGAATGTGCGCCGGATATCGAAAAAGAATTGTAACAGATAATGATAAGGCACGGCAATAAGCCCTGTCAGCAATCCCACAAAGATGCTGACAAAGTACAATCTGGCATCAATCAGCTTTAATTTCCAGACATGCCATCCCCTTACTCCTTTCAAGCTTTTCCAGTGTTCGAACATACCCCAATAAGATATTTGCCGGGTATAACAATGAAACAACAAGAGATGTTTGTGAACGAAAGATTATTTATTTATCTATATCTTGCGTTTACCTGACATACTTGTTTAATAAGAACCTGTTTAAATTTACAAAAGGAAAATTTAAACAGATTCTTATGTCTGAAGATGGTTTTACTCTGTTTCTTTCAATTTTTGTTGCAAAAGATGCAACCTTATCACAACAATAATCGTTATATATACATTTACTATTATTCAAAAAAATCAGAAACATTTATGGAATACAGACAATTAAACGGCTCAGGACTTTTTGTTCCGGCATTGAGCTTAGGAACAGCAACCTTTGGAGGTACTCACGGTTTTGAAGGTTGGGGAAATACAGGTGTTGCCGAAGCCACCCGCATGGTAGATATGTGCCTGGAAGCCGGACTAAATCTCTTTGACACAGCCGATATTTATTCTCGTGGTTTGTCGGAAGAAATACTTGGCAAAGCTATTTCCGGAAAGCGAAACCGCCTTCTCATCTCCACCAAAGCCACTTTCCCAATGGGAGAAGACCGGAATGAAATGGGAGCTTCCCGCTTTCACATTATCAATGCCTGTGAAGCCAGTCTGCGACGTTTGGGAACAGACCATATCGACATCTATTATATGCACGGCTTTGATGGCGCTACTCCGTTGGAAGAGACCCTTAGCGCACTGGACAATCTTGTTCAAAGCGGAAAGGTACGCTACATCGGATGCTCCAATTTCTCCGGCTGGCAGTTAATGAAGTCACTGGCTGTTTCCGACAAATACGGTTGGTCACGTTATGTAGCCCACCAGGTGTATTACTCTTTGCTCAACCGTGAGTTTGAATGGGAACTGATGCCACTTGGCGTCGATCAGCAAGTTGGTACATTTGTCTGGAGTCCGTTAGCAGCAGGACGTTTGGGAGGACGTTATCGTCGTAACAATCCGATTCCGGAAGATGGAAGAGTAGCCCGTGGCGGTGCTCCGGTAGGTGATGAGATCATGTCATACGATCTTCTTTACAATATTATTGATATTCTGGAAGATATTGCGGGAGAGACAGGAAAAACTGTAGCACAGGTAGCACTAAACTGGCTATTGCAACGCCCCACTATCTGCAGTCTTGTGATTGGCGCACGAACAGAAGAACATTTGAAACTAAACCTCGGAGCCATTGGCTGGAGTCTGACAGCAGAACAAATAAAGCGATTGGATAAGGCAAGTAAAACGCCAAAAATATATCCATATTGGCATCAGAATCAGTTCCCTGAATTAAAATCACAACTGATATTTTAATATGCCCTACCACACATACTGTAAGTAGACAAATAAAGATCAATGAATTGTTTCACCGATTATTAAGTAGTTAATTCTAAAATGATTGGTGAAACAATTTAGATTTAAACAGCTCCGTTATAACAACAGATTACCAGAACTTATTATGTTCCGGGCTATATTCAAAGCCTGCATTTTTGAGCTGATCAATAATGTCCTCTTTCTCTACATTCAGATCATCACACAATTCATCCAACGAAGAATAGTTATCACGAAGCTTCATGTTGATGACACTAAACAGCATCATCGGGTCTTTAGGTAATTCCATATTAAACACGATTTTGTAACCGGGGCACAAAGATATAGTTTTTCAAGATTAACAGACGCAAATGCAACAAAGTTTTATGCATAACACTTGCTTCCACTCCTGCATACCGTTTTTTTATTCACCCGTTTATTTCCAAGAGTTTTATCAGGCTTGTCCGTTGAATAGAGAATGTATTCCCTTCTTCCTGAACATACTTGAGCAACCAGAGACCGTCCTGCCGGAGTTTGGATTTTTGCAGGACATGATCTGAAGACATATCTTCTGATAATTTCAGCATACTCATAGCAGCAAGTTCTATTTTTCCCATTTCGTCAGGATCGCCTTTATACCGTCCGATCAACTCCTGCATATCCATACCAATCAACTGCTCGGCAGGAAAGCCTAAAATTTGTCTGGTCAGGCAATCATACTCTACCCACTCTTGCTTGCGAAGTTTCTTCTTATTCAGAATAGCATTTGCAATCAAAGAGATAATTTCCTGAATCATCCGTACCAGATAGTCTTGTTTAATCATATCTTTTCGTATTCATTGAATATATTTCATTCGGACTGCAAAATAACAAATATCCTGCTTATCTTCACTCCTCTTGATGAACTGTTTTTTCTATCTTTAACGTTACCTTCTCTATTATCTTACTCAACTCTTCCTCTAACGGGATCGTATTAAACTCTTCCCAGAAACTTTCATCATATTTAAAATCAATATCTGCAAGTACTGTATGTATTGGTACCCTTTCAGTACGGGAAAAACGGGCCACATTATCCCTATCCACCTTGCATGTTACCATTTCGAACCATGTATGCAAAGTGGGATTACTGAACAGTGCCCGTTTTTTCTTCATCCTAAAAAACAAATCGCCGCGGATATGGTGAATATAGTAAGTGCCTCTCCACGGTTTATACGAAATAGTATATACCACCTTTTGTGCTGTCAGGTTTACACTGGGAGCTTGCCGGACAACAAAAATCCTTGTAGCTTTTTTTATATACCGGGGTTGCATTTCAATCCGTGCCTGTAGTAAAGCCCCATTTTCCGAATCAATATATAACTCCCCGCAATAAAGCGGTTCTTTACCCCCTTGCTTCTGCTCAAAAGAAACCACATTTACACAACGGTCATCTATAGAGGTGATGCCACCAGAAGTATATGTATACGGATTATCATCTGCATCAACAGATAGAAAATCCGGCAGATCTTTCATTATATCCAGTTGCAGGCAAGCCTGAATACCCGCCCTAATCTTAGCTATCAGGCTATCTGTACTTTCACGATTGTCCATCCTGCTCATCTTCAGCAACTTCACCTGATCCAATACCCCGGATTCATCCAGAGGAGATTTATAAACTTTGAATACAGCTTCCGTCAGGTTCTGGAACTTGTTCTTTAACTGAACTCCTTCCCTGTAAAATGTTGTCAGATGAACTGGGACCAATGAATAATTTTCCTCTCGCCGCTTTAGCATTTCCCTCAACAACTTTTTGGGTTCTACCAACCGGATCAGAACCTCCTGCAAGGGAACGATTTTAGGCTCCAGACTCAGTATATTGTCGCACCCCGTAAGCATAGCCGCTTCAACATTTTGCGCCACATAACCCAAATGAGAAAAAGAGAGAAACCCATCTCTCAGAGAGTCGGGTAAATGAAGTCTGAACTCACCGTCTTTATTTGTAATATTACCTATCGAAGTACCTTGAATTGTCACTGATGCATTGACCACTGGTTCCCCGGTTTCTTTATCCAACAAAGTACCGGTAATTGTGGAAAAGGCTGGCAAGGACAATTGACTCTCTTTTTTTATATTCTTATTCTTTTCTACAGGAGGCAGGATTAATATATGTCCTCCAATCACCTTTAAAACCAATCTCCTGTTACCGGTTATTTCATAAATAGCCTGCCGAATTGTACAGTCTTTCTCTCTTGTCTTTGTCACAACATCATTGTTCACGACCTTACTATCATAAACAAAAAGATATCCGGAACGTTCTGAGACTTTACCCAACAAGAAATACACCGTACCTTTCATCTTAGGCAGACTGATAACACGATCCAGAACATCATCTCCATCTGCTCTTATTGTACCAGCAGCAATAAAAAGCAGTCCGAAGAAAAGCAGACAGAGAGGATATAGTTTCATATTTTTAAACTTTAAGAATCATCGTTCAGACAAAATCAGTTTATCTCCTTCACGAGTATATTTCAAATTTAACGCCCAACAGATCAGTTCGGCAACCGTATCGGGTGAGTTGTCCAGAAACTCAATAGTCAGCTTGCGTTTACCCAAATCCAATGAACCAGTTTGTATCTGTAACGCAGAATTTTCAGCATTCACTACCCGCAGGATATCTTCCAAGCTTTCATCCTTAAAACGTATATTCTTTGTATAGACACCAGACTCATCACCTCTTGAAGTCTCACTTAACTGTAATTGCTGTGATTGTAATGTAACCGTTTCGCCCGCATTCACAAAAACACTGTAACCTCCCTGTTTCAGTGATACCTTCACCTTACCACGCCGCACAGACAAACTAAAAGGAACTTCTTCATTACTACGGACATTAAAAGCTGTCCCCAATACTTCTATCTGTACCTTCTCGGTTTCAATCAAGAAAGTTTGTTCATGTTTCTTCGCCACATCAAAAAAGGCTTCTCCATGCAAATTAACCTCTCTCTTATCCGTAGCAAAATGTTCAGGATACTGCAAGACACTCTCCTGCCCCAGATAAACAATAGAGCCGTCTTCAAGAGTAGTGACCAACGTTGACTTCTCTCTGTTTTCCTGAATTACCAGATTAAGATTTTTAGTATCATTTCCCGGCATTAACCACCAAACGGACATCAGACAAACCACTCCTGTCAGCATAGCAGCAACTACAGTTCCCCATTTTAAGAAAAGCCTGCGACGGATCACCTCCTCTCCCACCTCTACAAGCAGGCTGTCTTTATTCAAACGAGTATACAAGTGCCTCCATGCCTCATCTGTCCTCACTTTATTTTTATTTACTTCAGTCATTTCGTAAGAATATAATTATCTATTTCATTTCGTAAAGTCCGGAGTGCTTTTGTCATCTCTGCTTCCACTGTTTTGACAGACAATGAAAGAAACGAAGCAATCTCTACATATTTCTTTCCTTCCATACGATGCATTTCAAATATCCTGAGTCTGCGCCCCGGCAGTTTATCAAGTGTATGGCGGATAACCTCCTGCAACTCCTCATACTCCAACTGCCGGTGAGGATCAGACACCTGTTCTGAAACATTATCTGCCAGCACGTACTCCCGATACCGTTCTCTGACTTCTCTATGCTGGCAGTATTGAAGCGCTTCATTGCGTGTTGCCCTGTACAGATAACTTTTAATGGATTGAAATATCTGCAAATGTTCCCGGTCTTTCCAAAATACGTAGAAAAGTTCTTCTACTATCTCTTCGGCAGCTTCCACTTCGCCTGTTATACCTGCAGCATACCAGCAAAGGGGCGAATAATAGCATCGGAAAATTTCCTCGAATGCCTTTATATCACCCTCTTTTATTTTAGCAAGTATGAACAGTTCATTTAGCATACCCGAATCATTATTGGTACCAAATATATAAAAAACTATCTGAACTCTAACGAGATTGCTTTTTCAATTTGTTCACAGCGTGTTCCAAAGACTCAGTAGGTTCAATGATATTGTATTCTTTCCAGAAGTCTTCGTTCCAGTATTCATCTACTAAATCATAAAACACTTGCTTTTCTTTGAAAGCCGTCTTATTAGAAATAGCTGTAAAGTTATCCTCCTGCCTGTCTGTTACCACCATCTCAGAATAAACTGTATATCCCGAAGAGAAGAGGCGCTTCTTCCAATCACATTTGAAACGGATGGTATTCCAAATATAGTTTAAATACGTCTTCCCATTCTGCTCTTTATACGTCACCAGATAGGATACTTCCTGTGGCTTAAACTGTAAACCCAAAGGTTTCTTATGTAAAATAGCTTCCACGGCTTTCGTTTTATTTTTCATATCCAGCGAAAACTCTGCCCGGGTAAATGCCAGTTTCTCAAAATCAATATACAGTTTCCCATAAAACAATGCATACATCAGGCTAACTTTAGGCCGAAAACTGATTACATATTGCATACGGTTATCAAAATTCACAGGCTCTTCGATGTGAAACTCATAATAATCCAAATCTCCCATATTCAGTAATGCATCCTGATTCTTCACGACATCCAGATAAATAGCCAAACTGGGACCTCCCACTACCTTCACAGCCAATGTGTCACTGTTTTTCTGACTCAGCAAACGACGCCCTTTCTGGAGTTGCACCTTATCTTTCACAGGTACACGGTCATTATAAGCTGTCTTATATACATCTATAACAGCCTCCGACACACTGATGTAACGACGCCTCTTTTGTACTGTTTCTCTGTAAAATGTTGTCAGCATATTCTCATTAGGAGAATAGTTTACCGGGATTTTTCTAATTGCTTCTTCTACAATGCCACGGGCATTATTACCAAAAATCACAATCTCACTCAGTAAATTAGGTGCTGGTATCATCCACACAGTCAATGTGGATAAGTCCTTATTTTCTTTCAAAGAGATCTGAGTATTGAGGTACCCGATATGAGATACTTCCAGCCCCCGGACTATTTCAGCATCTTTGATCTTAAGAGAGAATAGACCATCTGAATTTGTTACCGTCCCAATATTTGTACCGGGCACAGAAACATTCACATTCTCCAGCTTTTTCCTATCATCCTTGTTTCTTACAACCCCTGTAACCGTGAAATAGCCATCCACTTCTTCCCGTGCCTGCAAAGGGGCAATATCCAATAGTAAGAAAAACATCAACCAGCCCATTATAACTCCAACTAACTTTTTCATCTTCGTATGATTTTAAAGGTGAATAATTCTTGCTTTCTACTTATAAGATCGCTTAGAAGTAGAAAACCCTATTAAAATTCGATGAATAATTTTTCTTCTTTTGCGTTATATCTGGAATTAGCCAACATTCCCATATTAAACCACTGATAATCAAGCAATATAAGAATGTACACTTTTATACCTCAATAATGTACACTCTTGCTATGGATCATTGTACACTTTTGCAATAGATGATTGTACACTTTTGCAAAGTTGAAAAATATTAATTAAAATAGTAGTCAATAGAAGTACAACTTTTTATTAGTTAGTATACTTCCTCCTAAAAAATTCTCTAAAAAAAGGAGCCGTAAGTCAATGACCTACGGCTCTCTCTTTTAATATATTAATCGTTTACTGATCGAATTTACTTGACTTTCTCAAAGTCTGCATGATATATTTATCAACGACTTCCGTACATGTGTTGTAAATATAATGCCCCCAAATAAGCATCCATAAGCAACAACAACTCTTGCTTATAAAAATACGATATTCTTAAACAACGGGATGTAAACGCATAAAAATCAAAAGAGAACGGTAATTTTTACTGATTTTTCGGTTTTATCCTTACCTTTGTAAATGATATTGGGGTGTTATACCCGAACAACAATAAGAAAACGATGCAGATACATAACTAATTCAAATTATAAAACTATTTATTATATTGAATATATGTCAATATGGAGCAAGCTCATAGGAATCAAGAAAACCGAGGATAGAAACAATATCATTGGTAATAAAACGATCTCTGTACCATGTAGTGCCACAAATTATGCTATAGTAGATGTTGAAGTCGGCTTGAAAGATCATAAAATTCATGATATAGGAGCACTCAAACATGATGACACTACATTCCATAAAACTTCAAAAGAAAAACTGTTTATTTTCTTAAACAACATAGATTACATCTGTGGCCATAATATCATTCATCATGATGCCAAATATCTGTTCACGAACAAAACATGCCGCTGGATTTTAGTTGATACACTTTATGTCTCGCCTTTATTATTCCCGGAACGCCCTTACCATAGGCTTGTGAAAGATGACAAACTGATTAGTGAACAGATGAATAATCCGGTGAACGATTGCAAAAAAGCAAAAGACTTATTACTGGACGAAATAGCACGCTGGAATTCATTGCCGGAGAAAAAGCGTATACTATTCGCATCGTTACTGAAGGACAAGAAAGAATTTGAGGGATTTCTTAGCATGGTAAGTGCAAAGTATATCCATGAAGGAATACCTGAACTTATAAAAGAACTTTATACTGGAAAGATTTGCCATCATGCCGACCTCGACATGCTCATCGAACAATATCCATGCGGATTGGCATACGCACTGGCTCTGATTGAGACCACCGACTATCGTTCTATCACTCCCGGATGGGTACTTTACAATTATCCGGAAGTAGAATTTATTGTAAAACTCCTGCGCCACACTAATTGCCAGGAAGGTTGCGGCTACTGCCATACGCAATTGGATGTACTCTATAATCTAAAAGCATTTTTCGGATATGAACGTTTCCGAACATACGAAGGCGAGCCACTGCAAGAACGAGCAGCCCAAGCAGCGGTGAAAGGCAAATCGTTGCTGGCGATATTTCCTACCGGTGGCGGCAAATCACTCACCTTCCAATTGTCGGCACTCATGGCAGGACACTCCGTGCACGGGCTTACGGTTATCATCTCCCCTTTGCAGTCTCTCATGAAAGACCAGGTAGATAACCTTGCCGACAGAGGTATCACGGATGCCGTAACCATAAATGGAATGTTAGACCCCATAACAAGAGCACTATCCATACAAAGAGTACAAGACGGAGAAGCCTCACTGTTGTATATATCCCCGGAAATGCTTCGTTCAAAAACAATCGAGAAAATATTGGTGGCACGCCACGTTGTAAGATTTGTAATAGATGAAGCGCATTGCTTTTCTTCATGGGGGCAGGATTTTAGAGTTGACTATCTCTACATTGGTAAATTCATCCGAAAGTACCAGCAAAAGAAAAAATGCAAAAACCCGATCCCCGTATCCTGCTTTACGGCTACTGCAAAACAGAAAGTAATACAAGACATCTGCGACTATTTCAAGCAAACCTTGGACTTGAACTTAGAGTTATTCGCATCAACAGCCTCAAGAACAAATCTGCACTATTCCGTCATACATGTAGAAAGTGACAATGACAAATATTTAAAGCTGAGAGAACTTGTAGCGGAATCCGATTGCCCGACAATTGTTTACGTATCACGTACCAAACGAACAAAAGAACTAGCAGTTAAATTGACGCGTGACGGTTACAAGGCGCTACCTTTCAATGGTAAAATGGAAGCTGATGAAAAAATTGCCAACCAGGATGCCTTCATGAACGATCAGGTGCACATCATTGTGGCTACGTCTGCATTTGGCATGGGGGTCGATAAGAAAGATGTCGGTCTTGTGGTACATTATGATATTTCCGATTCGCTGGAGAACTACGTTCAAGAAGCAGGCAGAGCTGGTCGTGATCCCGGCCTCAGTGCACGTTGCTATGTGCTTTATAGTGACAATGATTTGGACAAACATTTTATATTACTAAACCAAACGAAACTAAGTATCAGTGAAATACAACAAGTATGGAAAGTTGTCAAAAACCTTACCAGACAGCGCATGAAAGTCAACTGTTCTGCATTGGAAATTGCCCGGCAAGCAGGATGGGACGATTCGGTATCTGACATTGAAACTCGTGTACGAACAGCACTAGCGGCTTTGGAACAAAGCGGATACTTGGTAAGAGGAAACAATGTACCTCATGTATATGCCACAGGAATCACGGTGAAAAACATGGACGAAGCAAGAGAACGCATTTCAGCGTCAGTACTCTTTGGGAGCGATGAAATAGAAAAGGCAATCCGCATCATCAAATCACTGATATCCCAAAAACACATCGCTAAGGCCCAGGATTCAGAAGCAGAATCACGGATCGACTATCTGGCAGATATCTTGGGACTAAGCAAAAGAGAAGTTATATCCGTAGTGGAACGCATGCGACAGGAAGGCATATTGGCAGACAGCAAAGATATATCTGCCTATTTGCAGGATATAGGTGATTCGGAACGAAAGTCGCAAATACTCCTCGAACGCTTTGCAAAACTTGAACAATATATCCTTAACCATATTCCCGACGGCTCTTTGCGAATTTCATGTAAGCAACTGAATGAGAACGCCGTAAACGACGGAATCAATACATCCAAAGAAAAAGACATCCGAACTCTGCTCTATTTCCTTACCGTAAAAGGATATACACGTAAGAAAGAAGATGCGGTCCGTAATATGGAGATAAGCCGTCAAGCAGACTTGGAATCTACCATCAGACGCTTCGAAAAACGATTGGAAATAAGTCGTTTTACCGTGGAATGGTTATACAAGTTGGCCTCAGATGCAGAAAAGGAAAACACACCCGGCAAAGCTATCCAGTTCTCTGTAGTAGAACTTCTAAACCGAATAAAATCAAGTCCTCAATCCCTTTTCGGCGGACTTGACGACATTCAGTTAGAAGACGTGGAAGAAGCACTTCTATACTTGTCGAAAATCGGTGCGCTAAAACTTGAAGGCGGCTTCTTGGTACTTTATAATGCCATGAATATCCAAAGAATAAAGGATAACAAGTCGAGATACAAGCAAGACGACTACCGGATGCTAAATGAATTCTACAAACTGAAAATCCAACAAGTGCATATTGTGGGCGAATATGCCAATTTGATGGTGAAAGATTATCATGCAGCACTGCAATATGTTCAAGACTATTTCCAAATGGATTATAGGAAGTTTGTCACAAAATATTTCAAAGGCGACAGAATTAGCGAGATACAACGTAACTTGACGCCACAGAAGTACAAGCAGTTATTTGGGCAATTGTCCAAACGGCAAATGGAAATTATCTCCGATAAGGATTCACGTTGCATTGTGGTCGGAGCTGGTCCAGGTAGTGGAAAAACACGAGTATTGATTCACAAACTGGCCTCACTTCTGCTACTTGAAGACGTGAAACACGAACAGCTCCTGATGCTGACATTTTCAAGAGTAGCCGCAACAGAATTCAAACAAAGACTCATGGAATTGATAGGTAACGCTGCCCATTTTGTCGAAATAAAAACATTCCACTCCTATTGCTTCGATCTTCTGGGACGGATAGGAAATCTTGAGGATGCAAAAAATGTCGTTGCAAAGGCAGCTGAGATGATCAACCAAGGAGAAGTAGAACCAAATAAAATCGGCAAGACGGTGCTGGTCATAGATGAGGCTCAGGATATGGGAGCCGAAGAGCATGCGCTTGTAAAGGCTTTAATGACTGATAATGAGGAAATGCGTGTGATAGCAGTGGGAGACGATGACCAGAACATCTATGAATTCCGCGGTTCCGATTCCGACTATATGTACCGGTTGGCGCAAGAAAGCGGAAGTACATTTGTCGAAATGACTGAGAATTACCGCAGCGCGCGCCAGCCAGTGGATTTTGCCAACGGATTCTTGAAAACTATTAATAAAAGGATAAAAAGTACACCTATCATCTCTATGAGAAAAGAGAAAGGTTGGGTGGAAGTAATACGTCATCATTCAACATATATGTATCAGCCGCTTGTGGAAAACTTACTTCAACACAAGGACAAAGGCACTTCGTGTGTACTCACCCAAACAAACGAAGAAGCCGTCATCTTGATAGCCCTCCTGCGAAAGCATGGTATAAACAGTAAACTGGTACAATCAATGGACGGTTTACGTTTTTGGAACATGGCGGAAATGAGATACTTCCTGAGGTATATAGACAAACAGATAAAAACACCGCTAATCACAGAAGAACTATGGGAAGAAGCCAAGCATGCAACCTTTTCTATTTATGACAGAAGTCTAAGTTTGACGTATGTGAAGCGGTGTGTGGAACAGTTTGAACAAACCAACAAAACAAAATATTTCAGTGACTTCAAGGAATTTGTATTTGAGTCGTCAGTGGAAGACTTTTGCGACACATCAGGCACCGATGTCGTAGTATCAACCATCCACAAAACTAAAGGCAGGGAGTTTGATGATGTATATATGCTCATATCCGACAACTATGTAAAGGATGCCCATCTGATGCGTAGATATTACGTAGGAATAACTCGTGCAAAAAACAGACTATTCATACATACAAATGGCGATTGCTTCAATCATTTAAGTGCAAACTTATATCTCATTGACCAACAACAATATGATATGCCTGAAGAAATTATACTACAGCTCTCTCACAAAGATGTCAATTTGGGATTCTTCAAAGAACGGAAACAAGAGGTTTTAGCACTAAGAGGAGGAGATTCTTTAATTTACAATGATTTCTTCTTGTATAGTTCATCAACTGATAAACCTATAGCAAAATTATCATCAAGAATGCAGGGTACGTTATCCGAATGGAAACAAAGAGGTTACAAGGTAAAATCCGCATCTGTACGGTTCGTTGTGGCATGGAAACCTAAAGATGCACAAAAGAATGAACCGGAAACGGCTGTTCTTTTAGCAGATTTGGTGCTTTCTATGTAAGTCAAGATAATGCCTGTGAAAGAAGTAGCTAACAAAGTAAATTGTACCCTAAGGAATTAGAAAAAGTGTTAATCTTATTAAAACATCAAAATGAAAAGTAACAGAGTCTTAAAAAAGATTTACTTAGTTTACTCATAAACTATTTAGGGATATTCCCAAAATAATAAAAATTAAGGCAACTAATTCATTGCGAGTTAGTTGCCTTTTTTGTATCTTTAAGC
>NZ_CAXSVC010000029.1:0-72996 GCF_964240755.1 Bacteroides sp. HPS0048
ATGATTTTGAATCCCATAGAGCCTACTTTGCAAAAGTGACTTATCAAACACGGTTCAACTAAATTGAAGAAGAACCAATCTTGATATGCAAAAGTGTACATTCTTATATGATAAAAGTGTACATTCTTGTAGTTGTTGATTATCAGTGTTTTATAGTGAGTGTTTTAATCAAATCTCCTGGTTTTCTTTATAAATCTCGGTTTCTTGTGTATCAGTTATTTTCTAAAGATGTATTCTTTGATATCTTTTCAGCTCTCTTTTTACTTTCTTAACTCCGAATGTTTCGTAAGAGGAAATAAACTGCCTATTTTTGTCGCAATACTATAAATAAAGACTATGATATCTGTCTTAGTAAACTATAAATTAGAACCGACAACAACATGAAAAGCAAGTTACTACCATTATTGATGCTCTTTATTGTATCAAATGCAGTCTATGCACAAAACACGACATCTCCTTCTTATTCACTAAAAGGCGTACTTCTTGACTCTTTAACTCTGGAAGGTGAACCCTATGCTACTATTAGGATTGTGAAAAAGTCGCAGCCGGATAAGGCAGTAAAGATGGCAGTTACCGATATGCAAGGAAAATTTCAGGAAAAGATTAATGCTGTGCCGGGTATTCATACGATTACGATTACCTCTATAGGAAAAAGTACTGTGATTAAAGATTTTGAGGTGAAAGTGAATGAGAAGATTATTGATTTGGGCACTTTGTACACTTCGGAAGCCACCAATGAACTGGGAAGTGTTGAGATCGTTGCGCAGAAACCGTTGGTGAAAGCTGATATAGATAAAATAGAGTATAATGTGCAGGATGATCCGGACTCTAAAACCAATACAGTACTGGAAATGTTGCGTAAAGTCCCTTTGGTAACGGTGGATGGCGAGGATAATATTAAAGTTAATGGTAGTAGTAGTTTTAAGATTCATGTGAATGGGAAACCGGATAACATGATGAGTGACAACCCCGTGGATGTTCTCAAAAGTATGCCGGCCAATACGATCAAACATATTGAAGTAATAACAAATCCCGGTGCGAAATATGATGCTGAAGGAGTAGGCGGTATTCTTAATATCGTAACGATAGGAGGGAGTGGATTTAAAGGATATACGGCAACTTTTAGTGGTAATGTAAGTAATACGGGAGGTGGTGGAAGCTTGTACACTACTATAAAAAAGGAGAAACTGACCCTTTCTGCACGTTATAATTATAGTGCTAACAATAATCCTCGTAGCTATTCAAGTTCTACTCAGCGGCAGAAACAGGAGTCTGCCAATAAGGAGACGGTAATTTTGTCTGATGGTTCCAACAAAGGAAAAGGCAATTTTCAGAGTGGTAACCTGGAGGCAAGTTATGAGATAGATACTCTGCGTCTGGTAACAATGGGATTTGGTATGTATGGAGGCAATAATGATAGCAATGGATATAACGAATCAATAATGAGAAATGCTGATCCGGCTTCTTCGGAAAGTATTTATTATTCATACAAGAACGATAGTGAAAGTGATGGTTCGTGGTATTCTATCCGTGGGAATGTCGATTATCAGCGTACATCAAAAAAGGTAAAGGAGCGTATGTTCACCTTTTCTTATAAAGTGAGTACGCGCCCTCGTACCTCTAATTCAAAATTAGGCTATACCATTAATCATGTTGAACCCGATTGGGAAGATTATGTGAATACTGTTCTTGACGGACATAGCTCTGATGAAAAGCAGAATAGTTCGGAGCATACTTTTCAAGCAGATTATACGACTCCGATAGCTAAAATACATACGCTTGAAACAGGTGTGAAATATATTATTCGCAATAATAAAAGTGATAATAACCGTTATGACAAGGTAGGTGAATATGATGCGGACCGCAGTAGTCACTACAAACATCTGAATGATATACTGGCCGCATATGCCGGGTATGCTATTAAGGTGAAGAAATTTTCGGGCAGGGCCGGTATACGTTATGAACGTACTATGCAGGATGTGAAATATACAGAAAAGCCGGAAGAGAGTTTTAATGTGAATTTTGATGATTTTATACCTTCGGCAAGTTTTGGTTTTAAAATTACAGAAATGTCGAATGTCCGTGCAGGTTATAATATGCGTATCTGGCGACCAAGTATCTGGTACTTGAATCCGTATTTGAATGATGCTAATCCATCTTATATAAGTCAGGGAAATCCATCGTTGGAAAGCGAAAAGAGTCATTCTTTTAATATTAGTTATAGTAATTTTACGCAGAAGTTTAATATTAATATGGCACTAAACTATTCGTTTAACAATAATGGTATAGAGCGGATAACAACTCTGATGAATGATAATGATATTCCTGGATTGAAAGAACATACAGGCAAGGAGGTACTTTATTCTACTTATCAGAATTCGGGTAAGAATAGCAGTCTTGGATTAAGTGGTTATGTTAACTGGAATGCTTCGCCTAAAACGCGTGTTTATATGAATCTGTGGGGAAATTATTCACGCATGGAGAGCCCTTCTCAGGGATTGAAGAATAGTGGGTGGAATTTATTTGCATACGGTGGTGTGCAGCAAACATTGCCGCTGGAGATCCGGCTGAGTGTAAACGTAATGGGAAGTACACCTTATGTCTCTTTGCAAGGCAAGGGAAGTAGTTATTATGACTACAGTATTAGTGTGAACCGCTCTTTCCTTAAGGAGAAACGTCTGACAGTGAGTGCTTTCGCCGGAAATTTCTTTAAGAAATACATGACGAATAAAAATATGGTGAACGGAGATAACTTCTGGCAGGAGAGTTCCTACCGATACTCTCGCCAGCGTTTTGGTATGAGCATAAGTTACCGGATTGGTGAGCTGAAAGCCAGTGTGAAAAAAGCTGCGCGTACCATTGAGAATGATGACGTAAAAGGTGGTGATGGCGGCGGTGGCGGCCAAGGTGGAGTAAATTGAATAACAGAAAAGCCTGCATTTTTTCGAAAAATGCAGGCTTTTCTGTTTACGCTACAATCTTTCTGATAAAATCAGGCAATAATTACATATCCTGACTCATCTTATTTTGTGGAATGCACGGAGCGTGGCTCTGTTCTTCTTTCTGTATATTTATTTTTTTTGCCATTTCAAATTTTACTTTCAACTCCGTCTTTTCTTCTATCAACCGTTCGATTTTTAAATCCTTTTCCCGTAGATATTGAATTAATTCTGCTAATGATGGACTGTTCTCTGTTTGCGTAGTTGTTTTTTGCTTGATCATCTCTCCTTTTCCGGTTATTAACCATTCTGCATCGACCCAAGTAAATGTTTGAAGTATCTTGGCCAAAATATCAAATCCCGGCTTATTTCTCCTTTGTACAACTATTCCTCTAATTGTTTGATCTACAACACCTATCTTTTTCGCAAAAGAAGATACATTTAGATCTGAGTAGTTAATTATTTCTTGTAATCTATCAATTATATCCATACTATATTAAAAAAATAATCAATTAATTGTTTTGTTATATCAAATAAATGTTTGATATTTGCGCCGTAATAGGGCTATGCTACGGCTAAATTACTAAAAAAACGGCATTGATAATACATGTCGTCCAACTTTTAAATGATTGATGAGTAGCAGTTTGGGAAGAATTTACACAATAGCGACATATACGAAACTTAGTGTTTAATAATATATTATTAATGTAATTTTTTAACTTATGAGAAAAAAGTTTGTAACTGTGGCGCTCTTAGGAACGCTAATTTTTACATCTACGAATTTCGTTGGATGCAAGGATTACGACGATGACATCAATAAGCTGCAAGAACAGGTTGATGCGCTGAAGTCTATTTCTATTTCAGATTTAGCATCTCAATTGCAATCACTGAAGGATGCCAATGGCAATCTGAGTGTCGCAAATGCTAAGATGGAAGCTGCTATTGCTGAGATTAAGACCAACATTGAAGCATTGAAAGAAGCAGATAAGACTCTCACCAGTCTGGTGAACGGAAAGGTGGATCAGGCTACTTATCAGGCAGCTATTAAAGAGCTGAATGAGAAATGTACTGATTTGGCTAATAAAGTAGCTGCTTTGGCTTCTTTGGAAACTGCCGTTAATGATTTGAAGGCAAACAAGGTTGACAAGTCGGCGATTGACGAGTTGAAAAAGACGATAGAGAAATTGCAGAGCCAAGACTCGGATTTTGCTACCAGAATCGGCAAACTGGAAAATACGGTTGAGAGCCTGAATACTGTGTTGGCAGGTAAGGCTGACCAAACTACAGTTGCTGCATTGTCGACAGCTATCGACGAATTAAAGAAAAGTGTTGCTGGGGTGGATACAAAAATAGCAGCTGCACTTGATCCGATTCAAAAAAGCATAACTAAACTGCAGGAAGATCTTGCAAAGAAAGCTGATGCAGCTACCGTAGCCGCTGATATCGAGAAGGTGAAGTCGGAAATGACAGCTGTTACCGATGCTCTTAAGACAGAAACCGCTGCTAATCTGGCTACTGTGAAAGCTGAATTGGCTGGTAGAATTGCAGCTTTGGAAACAGCTAAAGGACAGATGGATGTCCAGATCGGTAAGCTGGAAACAGATATTACTGCATTGAAAGAGCGTATTACTAAACTGGAAAATCAACCGGCTACAGATCTTAATGCTGTGAAGGCTGATATTGCAGCTAATAAAACAGCAATTGATGGTGCTTTGAGTACAATCGGTAGTATTCAGGGGACGATTACCGGCATTGAGGATAGACTTGATGGGCTTGGAACAGAAGTAGGAGCTGTAAAGAAATACATTGATGATGCCAATTCTACATTGAACACTGCTATTACTGCAAAAATTGCTACTGATATAGCAGCTGCTGTAAGTAGTTTACAGAGCGAATATGCACAGGCAGATGCAGAGCTTGCCGGACGTATTGAAACATTGGAAGGGCTTGATGTATTTGATAAATCTGACTACGATGGATTAAAGCAAAACTTTTCTTCTTTAAAGGAAACTGTAGGTAATGAAGAGTCCGGTTTGATTAAGCAATTGAATGATCTTGAAGTTACAGTTAGTAATTTAATTACAGAAGCTCTTGCAAAGACAGGTCCTGGTACTATTGACCAGGCTATTGCTAATAAAATTCAGAATACGCTGGAGAACAGTGCTGTTATCAAAGCTGCTATTGAGGCTGCAATTTCTGATGTAACAGGCAAAGTTGATAAGATAGACCAGGAGTTGAATTCTGTATTGGAACGTATCCAAAGTATTGTATTTGTTCCTCAGTATAAAGATGCAAACGGTACTACCATTGTTCCTGCCTATACTATTAATGGTGTAAACGGTACAGTAGAAATGACATTCCGCATTGCTCCTGCTGAAAAAGTGGCGGATCTTGTTAAATTAGCGCTTGTTAAACCTGAGATCTTCTCATTCTATCAGGAAGATGCATTGGAAACAAGAGCTACAAGTGAAAGCTCATTGAAAATTGTTGCAGGTGGTGTTAAAGCCGGAACCAGTGCAGGTACAATTGTAATTAAGGCTAAAGTGAGTGATGGACTGGTTGATAATCTTTATCCGGTTGCTTTGAAACTTGCTACATCGAAGGAATATGGTACGGAAGAAGAACCGAATAGTAAACCTGTAAATGATGTTACAACTGATTACTTTAATCTTCGTGTAAAGGGTATTACTAACGGAACTTATGCTCTTTCTCCTTCATCAAAAGAGATAGCATATACAGATGTTGAAGAGAAACCTGTTAGCCTGTTTAAAGTAAACTATACGGATGGAAGCAGACCGTTGACGCTGGCTGAATGTGGATTTACTCAGAATCTGGAAGTATACTCTATCTATTGTACAGCAGAAAGCAGATGGGTGGTGTTGGCTTCTACAGCTTCAGCTGACGTGAATGCAATTAAAGCAGAATTAACGGCTAAGGGATTTGAAGTAACAAAAGCTGCTGTTAAATTGAAATCAGTGAACATTAATAATGTAGGTAATGAACTCAAGGTTAAACTGGTGGATAACAACGTATTTGGAGTTAATACACAAAGTGTACCTAATAAACAATTCGAGGTAACCTATACTGTGACCAATAATACAGAAGGTGCTACTATTGCTTATGGATCAATAGTTAAAAAGGATCTTCAAGCAGGGTCTTCTAATGCATTTACTGAGAAAAACGGTGCATTTATGTGGTCTGGTAATGCTTCTAATGCAGCACAAACCTTTATCATCAAGGCTAATAAAGCTAATAACTTTACAGATCAACTTATAGCCGGTGCTACTGCACAAGAGATTTTGGATGCTATCAAGAATCTGGCTTCTGCTAAGGTTGAACATAAAGTGGGTAATGCTCTTGCAACTGCTGCTCAACCTACATTTAACTTCGATGTTGATGCTGATAAGATAACGGTTACTTTGCCTGCTAATGCAGAGCGTAAGACTTATGCAATGAGTACGATTTACCATACTGATCTTTATGGTGATATTACTCTGACTGCTACTTTGAACCTGTCTTATCCTACAGCTGCTGACTTGTTGAAACATCAGGAAGTACGTTGGACGGATGCCAAGACTTATTTCTTGGAATATGATAAACCGGCCGGTGATGCTGCATATCTTATCAATAATGAATTGAGCATTGGTTACTTCTACTATTCAAATGATGTAGACTATATCTATGAGTTAGTTCCGACTAAAGACTTGAATGGTGACCGTACCATTGATGCAAGAGACATTCCTGCAGGTGTGACATTGGATGCTGACGGCAATATTGAATTTACTGAATACGTTGATTTGTCAGAATTCAAAGTTAAACTTTCTGCGAAAATTGCATCGAATGTAGCCGCATCCGAAGAATTCAGTATCAAGATGTATTATCCGTTGAGCGAGCAGATTTCTTCAAAGGATCTGACATATAAGAAAGAGGATATTCTTCTTGGCAATGCGCTGGATGTTGCTACTGCTCTTAACTTGAAGGATCGATTTGGAACAGATGTTATCACAAAAGGTGCGATTGTAACTTATGGTAAGACTGTATATACTATGGTAACAGGAACTAAACCTGCTTCAGAAACAGGACAAGTAACTTTCACTGAAACAGACCGCGTTCGTTATATCGTTAAAGATGGTAAAGTGGGAACTACGGATCAGACATTGTCTGCTAAGGAATATTTCAATATTGTTGGTGGTAAATTCTCATTGAAGAAAAACATCAATCTGACTAAGCCTGTAACTGTAGAAGTTGAAGCTGCTGTTGATTATGTTTATGGTACTCAGAAGAGTGCGAAGTTCACTATTACTATTGAACCAACCGAGTAATTCATTTTAATAAATGGAGAGGTCATTTTTAGTTGAAAGAAGATGGCCTCCTCCTTTGGATATATTGTTTGTTTCTGAAATTACTTCTTGTGATAAGCCGTAATTTCAACAATCAGGCTGCTATATTTCATCTCTACCAGATGGCCTGATTGTATTTAGGCAAAAGGGTACTTCCAGTTCATCCCGGAAGTACCCTTTTATATTCATACCTGAATAGAAATGAGCGAAACTCACCACAGAGTATCACAGAGTTCCACAGAGTCGTATTTATCTGATAAAACGCTGATTAACACAGATTAAAAGACTGTAGTTCTTTATCATACATTTGTTTCCCTTTGTGAAAGTCTGCGTTCATCTGCGTTTCAATAAAGATTTAAACCCTGTGGATTTCCGTGTTACTCTGTGGTGAAATACATTCAACTCCGTACGAAGAAGTAACGGCTATACCTTTTCTTTTTTTAAGCCGGCTTGTTGAATCCTAACTTTTTCAATCCTGCCTGAACATCCGGATGACTCATGAAAAGTTTCCATAATAATCCGGTGCGGTAGTTTTCAATCATTACTGCTATTGGTCCTTGATCTATGGCAAGATAGCGCTGTGGATACCAGTTGTCAGTTTCGCTGAATGCATCATAAAAACCGTAAGGGCCAAATACTTTGTCTCCCATGTTATAAAGATGCTGCATCACCTGCAAAGAATACTCCGGTGTATATACAATGGATGACAAGGCAGCAGTAGGAGAGATGACTCCTAAATCTTCCCGTTCATTGGGGGAATGGGCGGCATAACCATTTACCGAATAACTGGCGGTCAGCCCCCAACAGTCCGGACCAAATCCTTTGTAGTGCTTTGGATTGCGGATACAGTAAGCGCGGTTGACAAGCGTGAGGTTACGCATTTCATTGAAATAACTTGGGCAGTACTCGTCTTTCAGTCCTACGGGATCAAGCCCCAGGAAGGAGTATTGCGCCCAGAAGAGCGGTCCGGCTTCGGTTCCCTGATAGCGCAGATGAAGGTCGATACCCTCTACTTTGTGCGGAGATACAATGGCTCCGTTCTGTGCCCATCCTTCGTGATATACAGCGGCAGGAACACCGTGAGTGGGTGATGCTGCGGCAAGTATATACATAATGAGACATTCATTATAGCCATGAACGGGGAAGTCCATGTCCCAACCGTATTCCGGACTCCAGTGCCAGTAGAGCACGTTCTGTCCTCCTTTGCGGTACCAGTTCCAGTCTACCTCCCGCCAGAGTTTATCTATTCTTTGTGCCAAGGCTTTTTCCTGTGGAGTTCCGTCTATATAATACTGGTGTACTGCAAGTAACCCTTGCATGAGGAATGCTGTTTCTACCAGATCTCCGCCATTGTCTTTTTGTCCGAAGGGTTTCACCTTTCCTGTTTCACCCTGCCACCAGTGCGGATAAGCACCTTTGAAGCGGTCGGCACGTTCAAGGAAGGAAACTATTTTCTCCATACGTGCCAATCCGTCTGTACGTGAAACGTAGCCACGGTCTATACCTGCCAGGATGGCCATAATACCAAAACCACTACCGCCGGAAGTAACAACGTCCGGTCCACCGGCGGGATACTTACCGTCCATGTGGATACGTTCGGGAGCAAGACCACTGTTGGGCTCGGCTCCCTCCCAGAAATAGAGAAAGGTACGTCGCTGAACTGTGTCCAGCAATGCGTCTGTAGTCAGACTGTCGGTGAGAGAAGCGTCTTTCTTATCACCTGATTTTTTATTGTTCTGACACGCCCCTGTTGCCAGTAAGAGGCAACAGAGGAGTGTATAAAAAGAGATATGTTTCATGTCTTTGTTAATTGAAAGTTGAAAGTTGAAAATTGAAAGTTGCTGTGCAGCGTGAAACCTTGTTTAATTGACAGTTGACAGTTGACAATTGACAGTTGCTATGCAGCATGATTGCGCAGCCAGTATACAGCGCAGCAACTGTCAATTGTCAACTGTCAACTGTCAATTAAACGAACGCGTGCCGTTTGTACATCTCTGCTATTAGGCCCTATCATTATGCTGAAGTCTCCGGGTTCTACCACATATTGCAGGTCGTAGTTATAGAATTTCAGCATTTCGGGTGCTATCTTGAAAGTAACAGTGCGTGTCTGGCCGGGCTGGAGATAGATTCTTTCAAATCCTTTCAACTCTTTTACCGGACGGGTCGTACTGCCCACAAGATCACGGATGTAGAGCTGTACAACTTCTCCGCCGGGGAATGCTCCGGTATTGGTAACGTTTACAGAAGCTGTCAGAACTCCCTGCATATTCATACTGGTCTGGCTCAAACTGATATCACTGTATGCAAAGGTGGTATAAGAGAGTCCGAAACCAAATGGATAAAGCGGTTCGTTCGTTACATCAAGGTAATTGCTGCGGAATTTCTCGAACCATTTACCGTCGTGTAAGGGACGTCCTGTATTTTTGTGAGCATAGTACAAAGGTATTTGTCCTACGTTTTGCGGAAAGCTCATGGTCAGTTTTCCACTGGGGTTAACGCGACCAAACAGTACATCACCAATTGCATAAGCAGCTTCGCTTCCGCCAAACCATACATTGAGGATGGCAGGTACGTTGGCTTGTTCCCAGTTCAGAACCAGCGGACGGCCTGTGAACAGTACTAATACGACCGGCTTACCGGTAGCGACCAATGCTTTCAATAACGTTTGTTGTACATCCGGCAGATCCAGATTGGTACGGCTGCTGCTCTCGCCACTCATCTCAGAGGATTCTCCCAAAGCGGCTACAATAACGTCTGCTTTGTTGGCCGTTGCTATTGCTTCTTTTAGCAGTTCGGCATCCGTACGGTTGTCACGGTTTAAAGAACGGCCAAACATGGTAGCGCGTTCTTCGTAAGCGGCATCACTGATCAGATTGCTACCCTTGGCATATAGTAGATTGATGTCAGCTCCGTTTTCCATCAGAGGAATATACCACGGTTCATTCGGCTGGTTGAGCGGCATTTCGTCCATTCGGCCTACCATTTCGCGGAGTCCTTCAATGAGTGACGGTGAACGGTCCAGCACGGCTGCTACACTCCATGTGCCCGGCATATTCGTCCGGGTATCTGCCAACGGGCCGATAACGGCAATCGTTCCGGTTGCTTTCAGGGGGAGGGTCTGATTGTCATTTTTCAAGAGCACAAAGCTTTCTGAGGCAATGCGGCGGGCGGCATCCCGGTGTGAGCGGGTGAATATGTCGCGTGCCGGACGTTTCGGATCACAATATTTATATGGATCATCAAATAATCCCAGTTTATATTTGGCTTCCAAGATACGACGACAGGCGGTGTTTAGGGTCATCATAGAAACCTTTCCTTCCTGAATCGACTTTTTCAGTGTACTGACAAAACCGTCACTCACCATATCCATGTCTACTCCGGCATTGATGGCACGGGCTGAAACGGTTTGGAGATCACCGATACCATGGTCGATCATTTCGGAAATTCCGGTATAGTCGGTTACTACAAATCCACCGAATCCCCACTGACCGCGAAGAACATCTGTCATCAGCCATTTATTGGCTGTGGCGGGTACTCCGTCTACTTCGTTGAATGAAGCCATCACACTGCCTACTCCTGCTTCAATGGCAGCTTCAAAGGGAGGGAAGTATTCGTTGTACATCCGTTGGCGGCTCATATCAACCGTGTTGTAATCCCGTCCGCCTTCTCCTGCTCCATAAAGTGCAAAGTGCTTGACGCAAGCCATAATTTCATCATTACGTTTCAGCTGGCTTGACGGCTCTTTTCCCTGATATCCGTTCACCATGGCCCGGGCAATGAGTGAGCCGAGGAACGGGTCTTCGCCGGAACCTTCGGATACTCGTCCCCAACGCGGGTCGCGGCTGATGTCCACCATAGGGCTGAAAGTCCATGAGATACCGTCTGCACTTGCTTCGACAGCAGCGATACGGGCAGATTCTTCAATGGCCTTCATATCCCACGTGCATGATAAGCCCAGTGGGATGGGGAAGATTGTTTCGTATCCATGAATGACATCCATGCCGAATAACAGAGGAATACCGAGTCGGGAATTCTCTACGGCAAGTTTCTGTACGTCGCGGATTTTTTCTACTCCTTTCAGGTTGAAGAGTCCGCCTACTTCACCCCGTTTTATTTTCCCGGCGATGTCGCTGCTCTTGGCCTGTCCGGTGGTGATGTCACCGGTCACGGGAAGATTGAGCTGGCCAATCTTTTCATCCACAGTCATCTTCTTCATCAATGCATCGATGAAACGATTCATGTCTTGTGGAGACTTTTGTGCCTGAACGCTGATTGTACCACTCAGGACAATTGCAAACAGAATACTTAGTTTCTTAATTACTTTACTCATATTTGTTTTTATTTATAATTGATTTGAACTGACAGGCTGATAATATCTTCTTTTATCCTATCCGGATATCACTGTATATGGCATAGCAGTGTTGATATTTATAACTGTTTTTAGCGTCGCCATATATGATATGCTGATGTACCCTTCAATGACACAGGTGTGTCACCTCCTATAACATCAGTGTGTCACCACCTATGACACAGGTGTGTCATCACCTATGACATACGTGTGTCATTGAAGGTGACATCAGCATGTCACTAAAGCTGCCTTATTTATGTATCTATATCCCTTTAAAGGTAGAACTTTTTATGGGTGTAAGTCTATGAATGACAGGAGATTATTGTAGGTTGGGTTTATACCCTTCGGTGTGCTGATACAGCTTGCCTCTTTCTTCTCTATTCTCCCTCTATTTTATGATTTCATGGACTTTACACTAAATTAATTGATGTCATTAATAGTCAGGATTTTGTACCAATACTCCTTTCGATTTATCTATTTCCGTTTGTGGTAACGGCAATAGTGCATTCTTGGGCTGATAATTCAGCTTTCCTGCTGCATGAAGCACTTCTGAGGCAATGCCCCAGCGTACGAGATCATAGAAACGGTCGAACTCCATTCCAAGCTCTACCCGTCGTTCGTGCCGGATGGCGTCACGAAGCACGGTCTGATCCATCGATTCTATCTTTGGAAGAATATTCGGATTGTTGCCACGTGCCCGTGCCCGTACCATTTCAAGATCGGCATTGGCTTCTCCGGTCTTTCCCAACTCATTGGCAGCTTCGGCCGCCATTAGCACTACGTCTGCATAGCGGATGAGCCGGATGTTTACCCAAAAACCTTTATTGGTATACTCACGCCGCAAGGCCGGGTCTGTATACGCTTTCTTGTTGAAGGCGCGTCCCATAGCCTGAGATACAGGCGATTCATTGTAAGGGGTATTTGTATTTTCAGGAGTGATCGGATCTGTCTCGTTCTTACGGAAGTAGAGAAGGGTTGCGTCTCTACGTGGGTCTCCCGCTTCATAGGCATTATACAACTCTTCAGTTGCCATATTGAATCCCCAGCCAAGATCCCATTGACTTGCGCCACGCACTCCCTGTACTTCACAAAACTGGCTACCTATTACGTCGCTGGCGGGCATTGCTGCTGTAGCTGTACATTGCAGTTCGAAAATAGAACCACTGTTATTCTCACCTTCGTCTGTAAATATCTTCTCGTAGGGAGTATTCAGATTATAAAGTCCGCTTGACATGACATCGTTGGCGGCTACATAAAGGCTGTCCCAATTATTGCGCATCATGAACGTACGTGCATGGAGCGAACGGGCGGCCCCCCAGGTAAGGCGGCCCAGGTATTCTGTTGTCCACTGTTCCGGCAGTAGCTTTTCGGCTCCGGCAAGATCCTTGTCTATTTGTTTGTAAAGATTCTCTGCGGTGGTTTTGGGCACATTTGCCTCCGAAGAATCATTCACTTTAAAAGTGATCAGAGGAACTTCGCCGAAAGCACGTACCAGGTTAAAGTAGCAGTAGGCACGGAAGAACATCGCCTCTCCGCGATTACGGAGATCTTCTTCCGTCAGCTTGCCGCTCGCTTCACTCTCTTCAATAGAGGTAAGGATGTCATTGCACTGGAAGATGATTGCATAGTTCTGACTCCAGTATCCACCCAATAAACCATTGGTAGGAGTATAGATGAAATCGTCGTACATTTCTGCGATGTCCGAACCATCACTGCTTATACTGCCTTTTTCGGCATCTTCACTTCGGAAACTATGGATGGCGAATGCCGGTGTCCCTGCAGTTATGTTAAAGTTACGCATCATGGTGTAAACGTTGTAAATCTTGCCATTTACCAATGCGTTCGGATCGTCGTCTTCTGTAAATTGCCCTTGCGGACTACGATCTAAAAAGTCGTTACAACTTGTCAGTGTCATCGCCCCGATAACTAATGACAAGGATAATATATAAATATATAGTTTCATAATTGCTTTCTTTGATTATTATTTAATTGACAATTGACAGTTGACAATTGACAGTTGCTATGCAGCCTGATAGCGCAGCTCACTTTCAACTTTCAATTTTCCATTCTCAAAAGGTTAAGTTGATGCCGAAGGTGTAAACGGCGGGCACAGGATAACTACCGTTATCTACTCCGAAAGCAATGGCTGAACCACCTAATTCCGGTGTGTACCCGGTATTATGCTTCCATGTTTTCAGGTTCTGAACATTGAAGTATACCTTCAGCGCCTGCATGCGTGCTTTGGCAATTAACGCTTTATCAAAAGTATACGCCAGTTGCAGGTTGCGGATACGGAAGAAACGTCCGCTTTCGACGTAGTATTCCGAGTTTTCACGGTTAATGGAATGCTTCGTATTCAGCAATGGCTGGCTGTTTGATGTGCCTTCTCCATGCCAACGGTCGAGTCGCTGCGCCATATAGTTGAATTGAGCAAAGGTATAGTTATCCCAAGTACGGTATATCTGATTGCCCCCTTGTCCCATCATTTCGACGCTGAGGTCCCAGTTCTTGTAAGATACTCCCAAAGAAATACCGTAGGTGACGTCCGGCGTCGGATCGCCAATCATGGTACGGTCTTCCGGGGTAATCTTGCCATCACCGTTCACATCCTTGAACTTCAAATCACCCGGAGTTACGGTGGCCAAGGTATTGGTAGGAGAGGAGGCTATATCCTCCGGTGACTGGTACACGCCATCTACCTTGTAACCGTAGAAGTAACCTATCGGATAGCCGGCCATTGTATAACTTTGGCTCTTATCTCCGGCGATGATAGAATATCCTTCCTGTACCAGACTTTTCACTTTGTTGCTGATCGTAGTCAGGTTTGCACTTACTGAATATCCCCAATCCCCGATCTGATCACGCCAGGTTGCTGCCAGTTCCACGCCACTGTTTCTGATTTCTCCCAGATTACCGATGCCCGGGATCGTACCGGAGATACCCGGAACTTCTGCAAGCAGATCTTTCGTATTCTTTTTATAGAATACTCCTTCCAGATGTAACCGGTTGCGGAGCATATTCGTTTCGAACCCCACTTCCCAGGCTTCCACCTTTTCCCAGCGGAGATTTGGGTTAGGTAAATATGCCAGTTGGTATCCCGGATAGATGATGGACGGTTTACCGAATATAGCCGAATATGCATTTTTCAGTAGCGGTTCGGCCGGATAGGCAGTACTCAGATTCTGATTACCCAATGTACCCCATGAACCCTTCAGCTTCAGCATGTCCAGCCAACTGATATCTTTCATAAACTCTTCTTCACTCATCAACCAGCCTGCACCTACCGAGTAGAAATTCTGCCATTGGTTGCCTGTATATGAAAAGGCGGAGGAGCCATCCCGACGGAACGAACCGTTGAACAGGTATTTCCCTTTGTAATTGTAAATGACACGTGCCAGCATGGATACGGTTGTTCGTTCCCATTGCGTACTGCCGTTGGTGGCAGTGGCTGCATCTCCGATACTGACGAACCATTTGTCCGGATCGTCGGGGATAACGAGTCCCACTCCCTGTTTGCGGGCGCCATCCAGTCTGCTCAGTGAATTGTAATAGGTGGTAAAACCGGCAGTGGCTGTCAGGTTGTGTGCACCGTCAGCGAAACTATTGGTATACGTCAGTACGTAATCGCTCTGTACTTTTGTTTCGTTCTGTTTGAACTGGCTCACCTCTGTCTTTCCAGTTCCCAAGGTTGAAACATTACCCTGCACGGTAGGGTCATATACTTTGATAATCGGTGTGTAAGTTCGTCCGTTGTCCGAAGCATAATCCATAGAGAATGTGGCACGGGCTGTGAAATGTTTCAGGAAATCAATTTCACCATATATACTGCCCGAAGCACGGTAGTTTTCAGCTTTGGTAGTATTGGCTTTCAGATCTACATCCACCATCGGGTTGTTCATCTGTGCTTTCTGAAATTCCGGCAGGGCTGTGTAAAGGCCATACTCTGTATTGTATACAGGGGCAACCGGTGTGGTGCGGATAGCGCCCAATACCTGTTTGGCATCAGCGGGTAAGATACGTGCACCGTTCAGTTGGAAGCCAACCTTGAAAAAGTCCGTTAGCTTGTACTCGTTACTTGCATTGATGGTCACTTTGCTGAACTTCTCATGCTTGATATTACCCTGTTCGTGGGAATAGCCTACGCCCAGATAGAAGCTATGCTTCTCGGAAGCACCTGTAATGCTGATATTGTTATTGGTAATGAATCCGTTCTGGAAGATTTCGTCTTGCCAGTCTGTATTAGCGTTCCAGTTGCTGAAGTCAAAAAGAGCAGTCTCTTCATTGGTCAGCTGTTCATTGTATAATTCTTTAAACTGGTCTGCATTGGTCATTGCTATTTTGTCCACAACTGATTTCCAACCAAAGGATGTATTGATATTCACTCTGGTTTGTCCTTCTTTGGCCTTTTTGGTGGTGATAATGATTACACCGTTCGCACCGCGTACACCAAATATGGCTAATGAAGACGGATCTTTCAATACTTCCATTGATTCAATATCTTCCGGATTAAGGAAGTTGATATTATCGTTGAAGAGTCCGTCTACGATATACAAAGGTTTGTAGCCGTTGATAGAATTCGTTCCGCGGATACGTATTTCAGGATCATCACCGGCACGTCCGTTATTGATAATCTGCACACCGGCAATCTTTCCTTGCAGAGAAGACAGTGGATTGGTCGCAGGCTTGTTAGCAATTTCTTCACCCTTTATATTGGTGATAGAACCGGTAAGGTCGCGCTTCTTGGCACTACCGTATCCTATGACTACGGTTTCGCCCAGCATCTGTGAGTCGTCTTTCATCACGACATTAATCACAGTTTGCAACCCTACAGGGATCATTTGTTTCTGCATGCCTACATATGAAAATTCAAGTACATTGTCCGGAGTGACTGAGATAGAATAGTTTCCATCCAGGTCAGTGACTGTTCCGGAGGTGGTACCTTGTATCAATACTGATACTCCGATCAGGGGGTCGTTCAGCGCGTCGGTTACTGTACCCGTCACTGTTTTTGTTTGAGAAAACAAAGATGACGAGGTCAGTAACAGGCAGGCTATGGCAAGGATATTCCTTAGCCAGGAGGTTCTCTTCTCTTCGGGAAGATGTTGTAAAGGTTTAGGTCTCATTGCGTTAAATTTTACTATTTACATGAACTACTTTATTAGAATACTCTCTTAGGTCTAATTGTCACATGAAGTGGCGACGAAAATATTAAAGTGAACAAACAAGTAGTAAAAAAGATTAGGATAAGAGTGTTAATCGTGATTTTTAACAGTGGGAAAGAGGAAGACGTGGGGAAAGTAAGATGGCTCGAATCTGATCGGAATGAGCAAAACTCACCACAGAGTAACACAGAGTTCCACAGAGTAGTATTTCTCTGATTGAAACGCGGATTAACACAAATGAACGCAGATTAAAAGACTGTATTTCTTTATCATCTATTTGTTTCCCTTTGTGAAAATCTGCGTTAATCCGCGTTTCATCAAAGATTTAAACTCTGTGTAACTCTGTGGTGAAATACACTCAAATCCGTTCAAATAGTAACCACCGCCTGGCGTACCTCCCCGTGCGGGAAGCACAAAGGGAGCACTTCTTTTGCATGTTTCATACATTGCAATACATTTTCTTTATTTCCGAGGAACGGGCCGGATTTTTCTATTTTCAGTGTAGACATTGCTGCTGCAAAGCGTCCGGCCTCTTCGATACTTGCTCCTGCAGCCCGCTGGTACAGGTAACCAATTGTATATGTATCGCCACATCCTGTGGCATCTGTCACTACATCCGGCTCGTATGCCGGAATCTGATAAAAGGTTTTTCCGTCAAAGATGACTGAGCCCATGCTACCAAATGTGAGCAGTACCTCTTTCACTCCCCATTCGTGGAGCCTATGGGCCGCTTCTGTTACATTGTCATATCCGGTTAATACTTCCATTTCGTGTTCATTCACTTTCAGGAAATGTACGTATTTCAGTGCTTCCCTTTTATTGGCCCAATCCACCGGATAGACGTGTGTATCGCGTACCTCACGCAGGTATCCTTGAGAATCAATAGCAACCAGCCCTTTACCGGCAAGATGTTTGATAACATCTACCGAAAAATCATCAGCCAACAAAGAGCCCAGATGAAAAATATCCGCTTCGATATTCTCAAGCTGGTGTACAGTAAACGGATCTGCTTTGGCGAGTACTCTTTGCGTACGTTCATCCTGATTCTCGCCATATATGTTTTCAAAGTAAACGGAATATTTGCTGGGAAGAGCGGTTACATCAATACCGGCGTCACGCATTTTGTCTATAACGTCCAGCTCACTGTCTCCTACTGCAGTAACCAATTTATAATCAACATCGTTCAGATGCCGGATAGCATATGAACAGTAATAAGCAGTTCCTCCTGGCATGAATACCGTGGATTGAGGTGTTACTACCTTATCTAAAGTGACGTGTCCGATGCAACAAAGAGTATGTTTCTTCATTTTAATCTTTGGTTAAATGAAAAAGCCTTCAAGAGTAGTTCTTGAAGGCTTTTTAGTGTTTGTGCGGCTGAAGGGACTCGAACCCCCACGTCGCGAGACACCAGATCCTAAGTCTGGCGCGGCTACCAATTACGCCACAGCCGCAAAATCCGTGACTAATTTTTTCTTTAGCGGTGCAAAGATAGATATATTTTTTGTTTTGCCAAACGAAAGACGAATAAAAGTGTTTATTTAAGTAATTTCCTTGCTTCTTCTATAATTGTATCAAACCCATTAGCCTCATCTTTATAGTTTATATCCACTTTTACATCCGGATTAATTCCCCACTCAATATGGTTCATGTTTTTGTCAAAGTGCGGACTGGCAGAAAAACGGATTGTCCAGCCATTAGGAAGTTCGGATGAAAAAGGCATTCCTGATCCTCCTCCGGTTTTATCACCTACGATTGTGACATTAGGAAGGCATCTCATATGATTGACAAAATCGTTGGTAGCGCTGTATGAATGCCGATTGGTAAGTACGGCTACTTTCTTTTGCCAGCGAATACCTTTGGCTGGTTCCAGATAGATGGCATATGGTTCTGAAAAGTCATTGTGTCCCGGCCCTGTCTTATGACAGATATACCCTGTTAGTATTTTCTTTTCTGTGAATCTCGAAGCTATTTTAGCTGAGTTTGTCGCATTCCCCCCGGAGTTTTGCCGGACATCAATAATGAGTCCTTTACAGTTAGAAAAATAGGAGAAAACCCTGTCTAAATCATTATTATCAATGCCTTCGGAAAACTTTTCATAATAGATATAACCGACTTTATCATTTAGTATTTTATATTTGAAGCCGGCTGTCTGTTGATAGTTTTGCCCCAGATAATAGTTGCTTTCTATCGTTGCTTCACTAAAATTACGTGGTGAGTCAAGCCAGAAGTCAAAGTGGGTTTGATTGTCAGTAGAAGTTAAGTTGACATGTCCGTCCTGGAGTTCGTACAACATATCGCTGAGTACCTGAAAGAGATCCCGGTCATCCATTTCCGGCTCAATAAATTTACGTTTCCTTTCTCCGATTTTTTTCCAGTCTATGCCTTTATAGTCCAGAAAGCAATATCGCTCGTCTATGATTTTCCAGAGTTGGTCAAAGTTTCCTATCGGATCATTGGTATACTCTTCCTCCCTAATGCAGGCGGTCAGCCCACTCAGGCAAGTAAGAAATAATAGCCAACTGATCATCCGGTTTCTCATCTTTCCATTTACTATTTACAATTTACAATTGTCCACGCCATCACCCTGCATAGTACTTCTCCCCTCTCCATTCTCCCTTCTCCCTTTAATACGCCCTTATTGCCGGCGGCAATGGTGTTCCGTTTTTGTTACGGATCAGATACAGATCTTTTACGAATCCTACCATGAATACGTGTGAATATGTATGTGTCCGGATATCATTAACATCCGATTGCTGCAGATCTGCCACATAACTGAAGCGCATCTTTGCATAGCGAATCGGGAAGTCTATGGATAACATTTGTCTCATGGAAGGTTGGTTGTGCAGTGAAGTAAATTGTACTACTCCGCTGGAATTTCCCAATGTGAATATCTCGTAATAAGATTGACCGTAGTGAGGTGAAAACATAACCCCTATTACCGGTACATTGACCTGATAACGGAATGTGAGTGGATAGTTTTTTATTTTTGCATGCCAGATTGCCATTCCGGAAGCGTCGAGATTGAGAAATGCCCGTGCTGATGCCGGGTTATTGGTATTGCGCAGATTGTATACAAATCCTCCGTTAATGTCTGCCAGAGCCCCTGCCAGCAGCTTAAAGTTTTCTGTGATGCGGAATTGGTAATGCAATCCATAATTCCAATTCACCAATCCGGCAAAGGTATTATTATTATCTACCCGGTTATGTGTATATCCAATGTTTGCCTGAAAAAAGTTTTGTACGGATACTTTTCCATTAAGCAATTTAGTCATACGCATTGTTTCCCGTGAAATACGAAAGTCGATACCTTTATATTCCTGTGGTGACAGATAGGTGTCGAATATATTGGTATAACCTATTCCGTACATAGTGGCACGGGTCACATATCGGTTGGCTTGCAACGAATCTACCTGAGCATACAGTCCGTGGCAGAAAGCCAGCAGACAATATCCGGTTAAACCGATCTTTAACAGTATCTTCTTCCTCATTGACAAACCTTTATTTAGTTGAAAATTGAAAATGGAAAGTTGAAAATGGGAACCGGTTTTATGACAAGATATAATGCAGTTGCCCTCGTTTTCAACTTTCAACTTTCAATTTTCCATTATTCAAAACAGCTTCATCTGTCCTGTCATCTCGTCCAGAATATCTCCTTCACTTTTGCCATGGTCCGGATCGAGAATCTCTGTTTCCTCCTCTGTTTCCTCTTCTTCTTTGGGCGCGGGAGGTTCAGGGAAGCGGGTCGGTTCCAGTTCGTTGATCGTTTCTACCGTATAAGTAGTGATACGTTTACCTTTTGCCTTAAAGCCTTTGACGGCAATAAATTCATCGGCATCTATCACCATCGGATCTCGGAAACTGTCATGACCGCCAAAGATGACTTCCAGACGTGGATAATATTCATCAGTCAACAGAATCAGTTGATTGGCTTTGTTTTCTCCCAGGTAATTCTGCTTACGGGAGGTGCTTTCAAAACAGAAACGTTTCAGATATGGATAGTTCTGCTGATCAGCGTCGTATAAAACAGCTGTCCATACTTTATTAGAATCAAACTTCTCAACGATGCTTACATTGTTTTCGTAATGGTTGCTTACGTCGAAGTTTGTTGTATAGAACTCGCCTGTATTGAGAACTACCAGGATAGAGTCGTCGCTTTGGAACTCTCCCAGATATTCACCTCGTCCGTCATAGTTGAGGCGTAACACATCCCGGTCGAACCAGACTTTACGTCCTCCAAGCGTAGAACCTCCGCGTTGCTTTAAGGCTATCTTGTGTACCGGCAGACGAGTCAGAATAACTCCCTGTGCCTGGCGACTCTTAATACCAATCTCACTGAAGTCCCGTTCGAAGATGATACGGCGTACACGTGGATTCGGTTTCAATGTCACTTTTATGATTTCGGCTTCTCCGTTCGGATTTGCGCTGAAATATGTGATTCGTGACTCGGGAGTACCCTGTGTTACGTCATATTCGCGATCCCGTACGATGGAGGTTACGGCAAAACGTTTTATGTAGGTTGTTCCCTCTTTTCCGTCACGGTAAGTTACATTGTAGATTGTTCGTTTATCATTCTTCTTGAATACATTGACATACAGCACGTTTTTACCTACGAATTTTTTGTCGGCTACGGGAGTAATCATATATTTACCGTCTCTGTAGAAGATGATTACATCGTCTATATCCGAACAGCAGGCTACGAATTCATCCTTCTTGAGTGCTGTGCCGATAAATCCTTCTTCGCGGTTGATGTATAGCTTTTCGTTAGCTTCCACCACTTTGGTTGCTTCGATGGTATCGAAATTGCGTAATTCTGTACGGCGGGGGAAATTCTTACCATATTTTTCTTTCAACATCTGGTACCAGCTGATTGTGTATTCCACGATATTGGCCAGATGATTGTCTATCTCGGCAATCTCCGATTTCATTTTGGCTATGTTTTCTTCCGCTTTGTCTGAGTTGAACTTCAGGATACGTCCCATTTTGATTTCCATCAGTTTCAGGATGTCTTCCTTGGTTACTTCCCGTATGAATTGCGGGTAGAAAGGAGTTAACCGACTATCGATATGTTCGCACGCAGCATCCATATCTTTGGACTGTTCGAACTCTTTGTCTTTATAGATACGTTCTTCAATAAATATCTTTTCGAGTGAAGCAAAGTGGAGGCTTTCCTGTAGTTCGCCTTTGTGTATTTCGAGTTCCTGGCGAAGAAGATCGAGCGTGTTGTCCGCCGATTTTCTCAGTACATCACTGATGGCCAGAAAGTGCGGCTTGTTATCATCAATCACACAACAGTTGGGGGATATGCTTACTTCACAATCGGTAAAAGCATATAGCGCATCAATGGTTTTGTCTGATGAAGTTCCTGCTGCCAGGTGTACTAATATCTCTACGTTGGCAGAGGTATTGTCATCTACCTTGCGCACTTTGATTTTTCCTTTGTCTACGGCTTTCAGAATAGAATCGATCACAGTTGTGGTAGTTCTACCATAAGGAATTTCCGTGATCGCCAATGTTTTATTATCAACCTTATTGATTTTGGCACGTATCTTCACAGAACCGCCTCGTTCACCGTCATTATACTTGGATACGTCTATAGAGCCTCCGGTCTGGAAGTCAGGATAGAGTTTGAAATTTTCTCCGTGCAGGTAACTGATAGAAGCATCACATAATTCATTGAAGTTGTGTGGCAGTATTTTTGAAGAGAGCCCTACAGCAATACCCTCTACTCCTTGCGCCAGTAACAGCGGGAATTTAACAGGTAAAGTTATGGGTTCTTTATTTCGTCCGTCATAAGACAACTTCCATTCCGTTGTTTTCGGATTGAATACTACGTCGAGTGCGAATTTAGAGAGGCGGGCTTCAATATAACGTGGAGCAGCTGCACCATCACCGGTGAGAATGTTACCCCAGTTACCCTGGCAGTCAACCAGCAAATCCTTTTGTCCCAGCTGTACCAGTGCATCTCCGATAGAAGCATCTCCGTGTGGGTGAAACTGCATGGTATGTCCCACGATGTTTGCCACTTTGTTGTAACGTCCGTCATCCAGTCTCCTCATGGAGTGTAGTATACGGCGTTGTACAGGCTTCAATCCATCATTGATATGGGGGACGGCACGTTCCAGAATAACATACGAAGCATAGTCCAGAAACCAGTTCTGGTACATACCTGTGAGTTGATGTTTTACGCTTTCATTGTGGGAGTCCGCCGGCTTATAGTCTGAATGTTCTTCCGTTATCTCGTTGATTTCGTCACTCATATGGTTAATATTCCTCTTGTTTTAACAACAAATTATCTTTTTTACATCATTATAGAACGATGTGCACGCAAAAATACGAATTTTCTCCAAAAAAATCATTTACTTTGCGAATTATTTCCGAGTGTGATTTACAGGCAGATATCGGAATCGTAAATTGTAAATGATTAAATTGTAAATAAAACAATGGCACAAGAAGACGTTTTTAAGAAATTGGTATCACATTGCAAAGAGTATGGTTTTGTATTTCCTTCAAGTGATATTTACGACGGACTGGGAGCTGTATACGACTACGGCCAGATGGGAGTTGAACTCAAAAATAATATTAAGAAATACTGGTGGGACAGCATGGTATTGCTGCACGAGAATATTGTAGGCATTGACTCTGCAATCTTTATGCACCCCACTATCTGGAAGGCTTCCGGACACGTTGATGCATTCAATGACCCATTGATTGATAACAAAGATTCTAAAAAACGTTATCGTGCAGACGTACTTATCGAAGACCAATTGGCTAAGTACGACGATAAAATGAATAAAGAAGTAGCTAAGGCTGCTAAAAAGTTTGGTGATGCTTTTGATGAGGCACAGTTTCGCAGTACAAATGGCCGTGTCCTTGAACATCAGGCTAAGCGTGATGCGCTTCATACCCGTTTTGCAAAAGCATTAAACGATGGTAATCTTGACGAACTCCGTCAGATCATTATTGATGAAGAAATCGTTTGTCCTATTTCCGGTACTAAGAACTGGACAGAGGTTCGTCAGTTCAACCTGATGTTCTCTACTGATATGGGATCTACTTCGGAAGGTGCAATGAAAATATACCTTCGTCCGGAAACAGCACAGGGAATTTTCGTGAACTACCTCAATGTACAGAAAACCGGGCGTATGAAAATACCTTTTGGTATTGCACAGATTGGTAAGGCTTTCCGTAATGAGATTGTGGCCCGTCAGTTCATTTTCCGTATGCGTGAATTTGAACAAATGGAGATGCAGTTCTTTGTAAAACCGGGTACAGAACTGGAGTGGTTCCCAAAATGGAAAGAAATGCGTTTGAAATGGCATAAAGCACTTGGTTTCGGTGATGATCATTATCGTTTCCACGACCATGATAAGCTGGCTCACTACGCTAATGCCGCTACAGATATCGAATTCCTTATGCCGTTTGGTTTCAAAGAAGTAGAAGGTATACATTCACGTACTAACTTCGACCTTAGCCAGCATGAGAAATTCTCCGGAAAGAGTATCAAATACTTCGATCCTGAACTAAATGAGTCATACACTCCGTACGTTATCGAAACTTCTATCGGTGTGGATCGTATGTTCCTTAGTATCATGAGTGCTGCTTATTGCGAAGAGCAACTCGAAAACGGTGAAAGCCGCGTGGTATTGAAACTTCCTGCAGCTCTTGCTCCGGTGAAGTTGGCCGTAATGCCTTTGATAAAGAAAGACGGACTGCCCGAAAAGGCCCGCGAGATTATTGATAGTCTTAAGTTCCACTTCCATTGTCAGTATGACGAGAAAGACAGTATCGGAAAACGTTATCGCCGTCAGGATGCCATTGGTACTCCATATTGTGTAACGGTTGACCATCAAACGCTCGAAGATAACTGTGTGACTTTGCGTAATCGCGATACCATGCAGCAGGAACGTGTAGCGATCTCTGAACTGAACAATATTATTGCTGACAGAGTAAGCATCACTTCGCTTTTGAAAACTTTACAATAAATCCTTGACGAATGAATAAGAAAATCTATTTATTACCAATCCTATTGCTGGCACTTGTCTTTACTTCTTGTGAAGAAACGAAAGAAGTGAGCAGGTATGATAACTGGCAGGCACGAAATGAGGCGTTTATCGACTCTTTGTATAATGTTTATACTACGGAGGCCGATCATGGTGGGTTGGATAGTATTCATCTTATGTCTGCTCCGGATGCCTGCATATTTTATAAGGAGCTGAAGCCGATAACGAATGATCCAAAGTTAAATCCGAATCCGACAAATCTGGATGAGGTTATCGAAGGATATGTTTCTCAGGATATGCAACCTTTTTATACAGATAGTGTATATATGTATTATAAAGGTACTTTAATCATCGGGGACCGATTTGATGGATTCAAAGGTGCAAACCCTACAGCCTTTGACTCGCCGAAGAAATTGAAGGTAACAGGTGTAATTACTGGTTGGAATGAGATGCTTCAGCGTATGAAAGTAGGAGAGCGAAGGTTAGTTTACATACCTTGGAGCTATGGTTATGGTTCCAGTGGTAGTGGTAGCATTTTAGGGTATTCCACATTGATTTTTGATATGCAGTTGTATAGTATCGAAAATCGTAGTTCGAATTCGCTGTCGACCTTGGCTGTAGAAGAATAGATTTCTATATATAAAGGAAGTAGCCTGTTTCTCATAGTGATGAGGAACAGGCTTTTTTTGTTAATAGAGGAACTGTTTTGATTTAACTCTATTGTGCAGCCAGTGATGAATGGACTGACTGTGTTGTACCGATGTAGCGTGACCCATTAGGTGTATTACTCCTCATTATTCCTATTTTCAATAAATTCAAAATAGATTCTAAAGTAATTACAAGAAAATTTATATATATCGATTTTTATATGTATCATTGTAGATTATTTTATTTGTTCACTTTGATTCTATATATTATGAAAAGAGTTTATTGTTATTTATTGGTTTGTGTATTATCAGGAACAGGTTTGTTGAATAGCCTGTTTGCTAATAGTGGTGTTTCTTCTAATTTCCTCGAAGAGTCTGAAGCTTTTATAAGTGATCAGGTTTCTCCACGATCAGGCTTTAATGTTTATGTTAAAATAATGGCAAATAACAAGACGATTACGATTGCAACTGATCCATATGAAACTGTTGCACAGTTTAAGTCTAAGATTCAGGCTAAGGAGGGAATTCCACCTAATCAACAGAGACTTATTTTTGCCGGAAAGCAGTTAGAGGATGGTAGAACGTTACAAGATTATGCTATTACAAAGGAATCTACTCTCCATCTATTAATAAATTTCCGACCAAGTCGTTAACGCACAATTATAACTTTACTTCATATGTTTTTAATATGCTTGTGTTTTACTAGCTCATAAAAATAAAATCAGTTAATTTGTGGAACAGTTAGCTGATTTTATTTATTATAGCTCTTTTATAACCCAATGAAAGGGATATGAAATATTTACTTAGTATTTTATTTTTTATTATAACCTTTTCCTTATCTGCTCAAGAAGCTGTTTCGGTAGCCGGATTTATCAAAGATAAGAACTCCGATGCTATTGAAGGAGCAGCGATACGTGCACTTACTGCGGATAGTGTTTTCCTTTCGGGTACTACGTCTGATGCCGGAGGTTACTTTATTTTAATGCTTCCCCGGAAGAAATGCATCCTTGAAATCAGCTACTTGGGTTATCAAAAGTCTTACAGAACGATTTCGGCAGATACAATCTGCAAAAACTTATTGGAGGATACTATAAAACTACAGGACGAAAGTATTAATCTGGCTGAAGTAATGGTGACCGGAAAGGCTGCTGCTATGCAAATGAAAGGGGATACTTTAGAATATAACACGGGTATCTATGCGCTTTCGGATCAGGCCTCGGTGCGTGATTTATTGAAATTGCTACCCAATGTCACTGTTACAGAACATGGACAAATTTTAGTTCAGGGGAAACCGGTAAGTAAAATTCTTGTTGATGGAAAAGATTTCTTCTCCAATAATCCAGAGATGGCATCAAAATCACTTCCAGGCAAAATAGTGGATAAAGTACAAGTTATTGACCAAAGCTCTGAGGTGGACCGACTTACTGGATTCGATAACGGGGATAAAGAAACAGTACTTAACTTGTCCGTTAAAGAAGAAAATAAGGTAGGCGTAATGGCTCAGGCAGCTGTGGGGGGCGGGCGTGATATAAACGATAATAAAACGCGATATGAGCAAAATGCGTATATAAATCTGTTGAAAAGGCAGGATATGTTTTCTCTCATGTTACGAAATGACAATACGAATAGCGGAACCGGTAGTTCGCAGACAGGAGACAACTCTGTTGGGCAAATCGGGCTTTTGATAAATAAAGAATTTAGTAACCGCTTTAATGTTTACAGTAATGTAACATATACCTCTATAAAGTCGGTAGAGAATATACTTACAGACCAGGAGACAATACTCTCGTCGGAATCCTCTCTTTTTGATAGTTCAAATCGTTTATCCGATACTAAAAATAAAATTCTGGATGCTGGCATAAGGACAGAATGGACCCCCAATGGTAAAAATACGCTTATAACGCAGGCGTATTTGAATTATTCGAAAAAGAATCGTTGGGATAATGAACTTTTTAATAGCTATAATGGCTTGCGTGATACCCTCTATAATGGACATTCCGCCACAGAAAACAATGGTAACAACTACTCTCTGAATATTTCCATTGACTATGCACATCGGTTAAAGAAGAAAGGTCGGGTTTTTAGTACGTCGCTCTATGGTATCATAAATCAGGGTGACGCTCGTGAATCTTATTCCTGGAACCGTCGGATGTATGATAATAATGTCTATCAGTATGATTCACTTGTGAACCAACGGACGGTTAACGAGAATTCAGGTAAGCAAATCAAATTGGGTTTGTCGTATGTTGAGCCTATCACGGAGAAACGTTTTATGCAAATTGCCTATACGGCTCGTCTTTCAGGTGATCATGTCGGGAAAAATACTTATAAGGTTAGAGAAGATATTTCATCTGATAATCTCCAATTATTATCTAGCCAAAGTCCGGGCACATCGCAGAGTATATTTAATCAGCGCTTTACATTAAATTACAAATCATTGGGAGAGAAAACCGACTATACGATGGGAATGAACGTAGATATTGACGACTCTGAAAATAAAACTCGTTTCCCGGATGACTCTTTCAGGTCCAATGTAAATCAAAAAGTTACCAACTACTCTCCGGTATTGAATATAAAACACCGGTTCAATAAAAGTAACACGCTGACACTTGATTATATGGGGACAATGACATCTCCGACAGGTACTCAGTTGCAGGACTATACCGATATAAGCGACCCTACTAACAGTATTAAAGGAAACCCTGACCTTAAACCGCAGTTTGCAAATGATGTGGTACTGAATCTTTCCGGTTCTAATTCCAAAACTCAGGGATTCTACGATGTCGGTTTGTTCGGTGGATACACAGCGAATGCTATTCAATCTTCTTACAATATTAATCCGGAGACAGGAAATCGAACCACTTCTTACAAAAATGTAAATGGTAATTGGAATGCGCAATTTCGATGCATTTATTATACACCGATAAACGAAACAAATTTTACAATAAGCAATGGGCTTAGAGGCGGATATGACAGAAAGAAGGGGCTCGTCAATGATGAGGTAAGTGTCATGGGTTCTTTTACTATTGATGAGAATCTGGTTCTCAGATATTATACTCCTGATTTCTATTTTAATATTCAGGGATTATTCAAATATGTGATTCTAAAGGGGCAGGGTCAATCTACCGATAATATGGAAACCCGGGATTGGGGAACAGAACTTAATGCATCCTATCTGCTGCCTTATAAAATAAGATTGAGTTCTTCTTTCAGATGGAGTTTAAAGAAAGGCTACAGTGGTGAAACCGGAAATATCAGAGAAAATATTCTGGATGTTGCTATAGAAAGAGATTGCTTCTCAAAGAAGTATGGTACAGGCACTATTCAAATATCTGCATTTGATTTGCTGCAAAGCAGAAGAGATTTATCAAGGAACGTAGGGGCTTCCTATATCCAGAATACAAGAACATCTACCATGGGCAGTTATTTTATGTGTCGTTTTGTGTACAGTTTTAATTTCTTTCCTTAAGTCTTACTGTTAATCCGGATGTTTAACGGCATGTTTCCTAACTTTTCTTCGGAATGGTATGTTATATTTAGTAGAATACACCCCTGATGTAATCTGCATTACATGTATTCACTGTAATTATTTCTATTTTTACATCGTACTTAAATATGAATGCCCATGAAAGAACTCATCAACCATCTGGAAGAATTAAACAGAAAAGCTGAGAACGGCGGCGGAGATGCCCGGATTGAGAAACAACACTCAGTAGGAAAGCTGACAGCCCGTGAACGTATCGATTTACTTTTGGAGAAAGGATCGTTTATCGAACTTGATAAACTTGTGACGCATCGTTGTACCGACTTTGGTATGGAGAAACAGAAGATACCAGGGGATGGGGTAGTTACCGGTTACGGTATGATAGGCAAACGACTGGTTTATGTTTTTGCTCAGGACTTCACAGTGTTCGGAGGGGCACTTTCGGAGACGTATGCTAAAAAGATCTGCAAGGTGATGGATATGGCCATGCAAATGGGTGCCCCGATAATCGGGCTCAATGATTCCGGGGGTGCCCGTATTCAGGAAGGGGTTCGTTCGCTAGCAGGATACGCTGAAATCTTTCTTCGTAACTCGATGGCATCGGGGGTAATACCGCAAATCAGTGCTATTATGGGCCCATGTGCCGGTGGTGCTGTGTATTCTCCGGCTCTGACCGATTTTATCCTGATGGTGAAGAATTCCGGTTATATGTTTATTACCGGACCGGACGTAGTGAGGAGTGTAACACAGGAAGAGGTGAGTAAAGAAGAATTGGGTGGAGCTGCTGTACATACTTCTATATCCGGGGTAGCACATCTGGCTGCTGAAAATGATATTGAATGTATCAATTATATTCGTGAACTAATCTCCTTCCTGCCCGGAAATAATATGGAAGAACCTCCATTTGTTGCTACTTCCGATTCGCCCACGCGGCTCACACCAGAGCTTTCTATGCTGGTACCTACCAATCCGAATCAACCCTATAATATAAAGGAGATGATCGAGGCAGTGGCCGATGACAATAGTTTCTTTGAACTTCAGGCAGAGTATGCAGCGAATATTGTCATTGGTTATATTCGTCTGAATGGGAAAACTGTGGGAGTGGTGGCTAACCAACCGCTAGTACTTGCCGGTACACTGGATATTGATGCTTCTGTCAAGGCGGCTCGTTTTGTCCGCTTCTGCGATGCTTTCAATATTCCGTTACTGACTTTGGTGGACGTACCGGGATTCTTACCGGGAGTTGACCAGGAATATGGTGGTATTATTCGTAACGGTGCCAAGTTGCTATATGCTTATTGTGAGGCTACCGTACCTAAAGTGACGGTTATCACACGCAAAGCTTATGGTGGTGCCTATGATGTAATGAGCTCCAAGCATATCCGGGGAGATGTGAATTTTGCTTTTCCTACGGCCGAGATTGCCGTGATGGGGCCGGATGGGGCTGTGAATATTCTGTTCCGTAAAGAAATAGACAAAGCTGGAGATCCTGAAGAGAAACGAAAAGAGCTTCAGACTGAATATCGTGAGAAATTTGCAAATCCTTATCGGGCTGCCGAACTCGGTTATGTGGATGAAGTGATTGATCCGACTATTACTCGTATGCGGTTGATTCGTAGTTTTGAGATGTTGGCTAATAAGCGCCAGTCCAATCCACCCAAAAAGCATTCTAATTTACCGCTTTAATATTGTAGGAGGAAACATATTATGATAAAAAAAATATTAGTAGCCAACCGTGGCGAGATTGCTATGCGTATTTTCCGTACCTGCCGGGTAATGAATATTGCTACGGTAGCGATTTACACACGGGTAGACCGTGGAGCGTTGCATGTCCGTTACGCTGAAGAAGCCTATTGTATATCTGATTCACCGGAGGACACTTCTTATTTGAAACCGGAAAAGATTCTGGAAATAGCCAAAAAGACTGGGGCTGCCATTCATCCGGGTTATGGTTTCTTGTCAGAGAATGCTGACTTTGCCCGTCGTTGTGAGGAAGAAGGAGTGATTTTTATTGGTCCGAGTGCTGATATAATTGCCCGGATGGGTATTAAGACGGAGGCGCGGAAGATCATGAGAGAAGCTGGCCTGCCCATTGTTCCGGGCACAGAACAACCGGTTCAGGGCATTGCCGAAGCTAAAAAGGTAGCAGCAGAAGTCGGTTATCCGATTATGCTGAAAGCATTAGCAGGTGGTGGCGGAAAGGGAATGCGACTGGTGCGTTCCGAAGAAGAGGTTGAGATGGCTCTTCGTCTGTCCCAATCCGAAGCCGGAACTTCATTTGGGAACGATGCGGTTTATATAGAGAAGTATATCGAAAATCCCCATCATATCGAAGTGCAGATATTGGGTGATAAATATGGGAATGTAATTCATCTGTATGAACGTGAATGCTCCATCCAACGACGAAATCAAAAGGTAATAGAAGAGTCTCCTTCTCCTTTTGTGAAGGAAGAGACGCGAAAACGGATGTTGAAGGTGGCTGTAGAGGCTTGCAGGAAAATAGGATATTACAGTGCCGGGACTTTGGAGTTTATGATGGATAAAGACCAGAACTTCTATTTTCTTGAAATGAATACCCGGCTTCAGGTAGAACATCCGGTAACGGAGGAATGTACCGGTGTTGATCTTGTACGTGATATGATTCTTGTTGCTGCCGGCAATCGCTTGCCTTATCATCAGGAGGATATTGAGTTTAGGGGTGCGGCCATCGAATGTCGTATTTATGCCGAAGATCCGGAAAATAACTTTATGCCGTCGCCCGGAGTCATTACGGTACGTGAGGCTCCCGAAGGACGTAACGTTCGCCTGGATAGTGCCGCCTATGCCGGATTTGAGGTGTCATTGCATTATGATCCGATGATTGCCAAGCTCTGTTGCTGGGGAAGAAACCGTGCTTCTGCCATATCAAATATGGCCCGTGCTTTGCGGGAGTATAAGATACTGGGTATTAAAACCACCATTCCGTTTCATCAGCGTGTCTTGAAGAATGCCGCTTTTCTGAAAGGGGAGTATGATACTACGTTTATTGATACCCGTTTTGATAAAGAAGATTTGAAACGGCGTCAGAATACTGATCCTACTGTGGCTGTAATTGCAGCTGCACTAAAGCATTTTGAGAAGGAAAAAGAGGCAGCGTCGAGGGCTACTACTCTTCCGGTGGTAGGAGAATCCCTTTGGAAATATTATGGTAAACTGCAGATGACTGCCAATAACTATTAAAAACATCAGAGATTATGAGTACAACATTAGCAACCTATTATGCCCGGCTTCTGGATATGCCCGATAATGAGTATAAAGTTGAGATTCTTGAAGATGGTCCTGTAAAGAAAATAGCAGTCAATGGAAAGGTGTATGAAGTAGATTATAACCTTGGTGGTGATTCTATTCATTCTATAATCATTGATCATCATTCTCATGGAGTGCAGATTTCTTCTTCCAATTCTACATATACTATCATGAACAAAGGAGAACTTTATCAGATAGAACTGAAAGGCGAAATGGAAAAGATACACAATTCCCGTAATGCTGCCGAGTCTGTGGGGCGTCAAGTGGTTCAGGCGCCAATGCCCGGAGTGATATTGAAAACATATGTAAAGAAGGGAGATGTAGTACAGCGAGGAGATCCGCTTTGTGTACTGGTAGCTATGAAGATGGAAAACGAAATCCGTTCGCTGACGGACGGTACAGTCAAAGATATCTTTGTAGAAGATACGGCAAAAGTAGGTTTGAACGATCGTATTATGGTGATTGAATAATAATGTGCCAATATGCTAATGTGCCAATGCCTTTTGGTAGTACAGCGCAGCATATTGGCAAATTAGTATATTGGCACATTATTAAAAATAATTTTCTCATATGTAATGTAGATTACACATTTATTAGCTTTTATTTTGCTCCTTTGCACAAGTAAAGAGAATACGGGTTCTGTTAATCGGCCGGTAGTATACTTAATATTTGGTGTCTTATGAAAATAAAAGAGATTATTCATTGGCTACTTCCTTCCAGGCGCTGGAAGATGGTAGCCATTGCCTTGTCCGGTCTGATTATCGGGGGAGGGTTGTTTTTCTTGTATATGCTCCGGGCGCATACCTATCTGGGCGACGACCCGGCAGCTTGCGTCAATTGCCATATCATGGGACCCTATTATGCCACCTGGATGCACAGCTCTCACGGACGGGATGCTACGTGTAATGATTGTCATGTTCCTCATGAGAATCCGGTAAAGAAGTGGGCGTTCAAGGGCATGGATGGTATGCGTCATGTTGCGGTGTTTCTCACTCGTGGCGAGCATCAGGTAATAAAAGCAAATGATGAAAGTGCAGAAGTAATCATGAACAATTGCATCCGTTGTCATACACAACTCAATACCGAGTTTGTGTCTACCGGGCGTATCAATTATATGATGTCTCAGGTAGGAGAAGGAAAGGCCTGCTGGGATTGTCATCGTGATGTGGCACACGGGCAAAACAGCCTTTCTACTACTCCGGATGCACTGGCTCCTTATCCGGAATCGCCTGCACCGGAATGGCTTCGTAAAATGATAAATAAATAAATTCATAAATAGATCTGTCAATTATCCTGTTTTCAATTGCTGCATGAATGGCATTGGCACATTTGGTTTATTGACACATTAGCACATTATCAATATGGAAAAGAAATTAAAGGCATGGCAAGGATGGCTGTTGTTTGGTGGAGCAATGGTTGTTGTATTCGTTTTGGGACTGGTGGTCTCTTCATTAATGGAACGCCGGGCAGAGATAGTCAGTGTATTCAATAACAAACGGGTAGAGATTAAAGGTATCGAGGCTCGTAATGAGGTTTTCGGAGAGAATTATCCCCGGCAATACGACACATGGAAACAGACTGTGCAGACTGATTTTGAAAGCGAATTTAATGGTAGTGAAGCAGTAGATGTACTTGAAAAACGTCCGGAAATGGTGGTTCTCTGGGCTGGATATGCTTTCTCTAAAGATTATACAACTCCACGTGGACATATGCATGCCATTGAAGACATCACCCGAAGTCTTCGTACCGGTGCCCCAATGGATCCTCACAGTGGTCCGCAGCCTTCTACTTGCTGGACTTGTAAAAGCCCGGATGTACCCCGTATGATGGAAGCACTTGGCGTTGATTCTTTTTACAATAATAAGTGGGCTGCTTTTGGCAATGAGATTGTAAATCCCATTGGTTGTGCCGATTGTCATGAACCGGAGAATATGAAGCTACACATCAGCCGTCCGGCGTTGCGTGAGGCATTTGCCCGTCAGGGGAAAGACATTGATAAGGCTACTCCGCAAGAGATGCGTTCATTGGTATGTGCACAGTGTCATGTGGAATATTACTTCAAGGGTGACGGTAAGTATCTGACTTTCCCTTGGGACAAAGGCTTCACAGTGGAAGATATGGAGGCATACTATGATGAGGCTGATTTTGCCGATTATACACATGCACTGAGTAAGGCGCGTATCCTGAAAGCACAACATCCCGACTATGAGATTTCGCAGATGGGTATCCATGCACAGCGTGGTGTGTCATGTGCTGATTGTCATATGCCGTATAAGAGTGAAGGGGGAATGAAGTTCAGCGATCATCATATACAAAGCCCGCTGGCGATGATTGATCGTACTTGTCAAGTGTGTCATCGCGAGAGTGAAGAGACACTTCGTAATAATGTATACGACCGTCAGCGTAAAGCAAATGAAATCCGTAATCGTTTGGAACAAGAATTGGCAAAAGCTCATATCGAAGCTAAATTTGCATGGGATAAGGGGGCTACAGACCTGCAGATGCAGGAGGCACTGAAGCTGATTCGTCAGGCACAATGGAGATGGGATTTTGGAGTCGCTTCACACGGGGGCTCTTTCCATGCTCCGCAAGAGATTCAACGCATTCTGGGTCATGGCTTGGACAAAGCTTTGCAGGCGCGTTTAGCTATTTCTAAGGTTTTGGCTAATAACGGATTTACAGGTGAAGTACCAATGCCGGATATTTCTACCAAGGCCAAAGCACAGGAATACATCGGTCTCGACATGAAGAAAGAACATGAGAATAAAGATAAATTCCTGAAAGAAGTTGTTCCGCAATGGCTGAAAGAAGCAAAGGCTAACGGGCGCTTAACGAATATTTAGTTGAAAGTTGAGAGTTAAAAGTTGCTGCGCACTGCAAGTAACTGACTCTCCACTGTATAATAACTAACTTTTAACTAAGTAATACATTACAATTAAATGCTTATTTAGCAGGTTATTATTGAAACGCAGAAGAAGGCTGTTTTTCTGTAAGGAATATTGTTTTCAAGCATAATGCAGCAATTTAATTCGCGAAAATCTGCGTTCATTTGCGTTTCAATAAATATTAATCAGCTATATTCATACTGTATAGCAATTTTCAACTTTCAACTTTCAACTAAATAAAGATGTGGCAAAAACCATGGGGATATAAAGAAGGGTTCGCTGTTTGCGGCGGACTCTTTCTTGTGGGTACTCTCTGGCAGGTAACGCTCGGGAAGTGTACGCTTTCTTTGTTCGCCTGGCCGGTGAATATTTATGCGGGAGTAGTCTATGTACTTCTGTTACTTGCATTGTATCTTTTCTTTCGTAAGTACTACTTTGTTCGTTGGATGAGCAGTTACCAGGCAGCTGTCAGCGCTATGATTTCTTTAGTGGTGATGACGGTTATTATGGGGCTTACCCGTCAGTACCGTCCGGAAGTTGCCGTTACAGGAGTTGAAGGTTGGCTGGGATTTTCGCAGATGCTTTCCGCTTGTTCTTTTGTATTACTCTTCTTCTGGTTTGTTACATTGTTAGGGATAGTCATTCTCCGGCGGATTCATCACTTTACAGTACGTGATATTCCTTTTCTGCTGAGTCATCTTGGATTATTTTTAGTTCTGACCGGTGCTGTGTTGGGAAGTGCCGATATGCAACGGCTTGAAATGACTACTCAAACGGGTAAGGCAGAATGGCGGGCGTTTAATAAACAAAAAGAGATGCTGGAATTGCCATTGGCGATAGAACTGCATGATTTCACTATTGATGAATATCCACCCAAACTTATGTTGATAGATAATGAATCGGGAAAAGCACTTCCGGCAGGACAACCGGTGAATGTGCTGATAGAAGATGATTTCAGCAAAGGAGAATTACAGGATTGGGAAATTGAGGTAACGGAAAAGTTGCCCATGGCTGCCAGTGTAGCTACCGAAGACACCGTTCGGTTTGTAGAATTTCATTCGGTGGGGGCAGCCTGTGCTGTCTACGTGAAAGCTCAAAATACAACGAGTGGTGAACAGCGTGAAGGGTGGGTGAGTTGCGGTAGTTTTATGTTTCCATACAAAGCGCTTCGCTTGAATCAGAAAGTAAGTCTTATTATGCCCGAACGCGAACCGAAACGCTTTGCATCCGAAGTAACCGTTTATACACAATCCGGAGAACAGGCAGAAGCCACGATTGAAGTAAATCGACCTTTTGAAATAGAGGGCTGGAAAATATATCAATTGAGTTATGACGAGTCGAAAGGACGTTGGAGTGATATCAGTGTGTTCGAGTTGGTTAGCGATCCCTGGTTGCCTGTGGTTTATACGGGCATATGGATGATGATAGCCGGTGCTGTCTGTATGTTTGCATTGTCACACAAAAGAAAGGAGGAGAAAGTATGAATTGGGATCTTTTCGGATGGTTTGCTACTGTATCTCTTTGTCTTTGGGGCTTTGGAGCTCTCACTGCCTGGAAAGGTAAATCAATGGGTTGGGTACTGGGACCTACATTGGCAGGATTGCTTGTCTTTTTTACCTTTATCCTCGGGATGTGGATTTCATTGGAACGTCCACCCATGCGTACAATGGGGGAGACCCGTTTGTGGTATTCCTTTTTCTTACCATTGGCAGGTATCATCACTTATGTTCGCTGGCGCTATAAGTGGATACTCAGTTTCAGCTTTGTATTGTCACTGGTGTTTATCTGCGTCAATCTTTTTAAGCCTGAAATTCATAATAAAACGCTGATGCCTGCTTTGCAAAGTCCCTGGTTTGCACCGCATGTCATCGTATATATGTTTGCTTATGCCATGCTTGGGGCAGCAACGGTAATGGCTGTTTATCTGTTATGGATAAAGAAGAAACCGGCAGCCGAACGGGAAATGGAACTTTGTGATGATCTGGTGTATGTGGGGCTCTCGTTTATGACCCTGGGGATGCTTTTCGGTGCTTTGTGGGCTAAAGAGGCATGGGGACACTACTGGAGTTGGGACCCCAAAGAGACGTGGGCAGCTGCTACATGGATAGGTTACCTGTGTTATATTCACTTCCGACTTCATCAACGCAGGAGCCATCGCAAGGCACTCGCCGGATTATTGGTTTGCTTTCTTTTACTTCAAATGTGTTGGTATGGCATCAATTATTTGCCTTCGGCACAAGGAACGAGTGTACACACTTATAATTTAAACTAATATTGTATGAAACTGACTGCTATTATTTTAACCGGATTGGTACTGTGCTCTTCTGTTGTCTGCGCACAGGAAGAGAAGAACGAGTTTAGTATTGATGCACAACTGCGTGCTCGTGGTGAATATCGCAATGGCGTACTTAGTCCGCGTGCCGATGGACAGCTGCCTGCCTTTTTTATAAACAATCGTGCCCGTTTTTCACTTGGATACAAGCGGGATCGTCTGCAAATGAAGCTTTCTGCCCAACATGTAGGTGTGTGGGGACAGGACCCTCAGATAGATAAGAACGGACGTTTTATTCTTCATGAGGCATGGGCAAAGCTGGATTTTGGGAAAGGTGTCTTCGCACAGTTGGGACGCCAGTCATTGGTATATGATGATGAACGTTTACTGGGTAGTCTCGATTGGAATGTGGCAGGACGTTTTCATGATGCATTGAAGTTGGGATACGAAGCCGGGAAACACAAAATGCACCTTGTCCTCGCTTTCAATCAGAATGATGAAAAAACGATAGGTGGCAACTATTATGATCCTTCTAAAGCACAGCCTTATAAAACCATGCAGACTTTATGGTATAACGGCCAGTGGGCTAAGAATTTCAATGCCTCTTTGCTTTTCATGAATGTAGGCTATGAGACCGGAACGCCCGAAAAAGGAAAAACCAATTATATGCCTACCACCGGAACTTATCTCACCTATACTCCAGGTAACTGGACGTTAAACGGAAGTGCTTACTATCAGTTTGGTAAACGGAAAGTGGGCGATGAGGTGAAGAAGGTTTCAGCCTATATGTTCGGTGTGAAAGTGGGATATAAAATCAATCAGCAATGGTCCGTCAGCATATTGACCGATTATCTGAGCGGTGATCCGGAAAGTAGTAAGGTGTCTACATTCGATCCGCTTTATGGCACTCATCATAAGTTTTATGGTGGTATGGATTACTTCTATGCTTCTGCTTACAATAAAGGTTTGTGGGACAAGCAGCTGAGTGTTGACTTTAAACCCACTTCCCGCTGGGCTCTGTCACTGAATTATCATCATTTTTCTACTACTTATGACGTAACAGTAGAGGGAGATGAAGGACGTAGTCTCGGGTCAGAGTTCGACCTGCAGGTAGATTACACAGTGATGAAGGATGTGAAACTGACGGTTGGTTACTCAACCATGCTCGGGACGAAATACATGGATGTGGTGAAAGGCGGTAACCATGATGCCTGGCAAGACTGGGGATGGGTCTCCCTCAATATCAACCCACGTATTTTCTTTGCTAAATGGTAGGACTGTAACGGAAAAAGAGCTATTTTTGTCACAAACCAAAGAGAAGTACTGTGGTAAAAATCGATTTTACAGATGAGTATAAACAACTGCTGTGGCAGATACCTCTTTTCCGGGACTTAGATGTGAATGTAAAACATCGTCTAATGGACGAACTTGAATTTACATTGTACAAGGTATCCCGTAAAGAGGTGGTGCTGCAACAAGATACGCGTTGCAATCATTTGTATGTGCTGCTGAAAGGCGAGCTGGAGGTTAATATCATCGATGTAGCCGGCAATCTGGTAAAGGTAGAAGAGATCATCGCACCCCGCGCCTTTGCTACTCCACATCTGTTTGGCGAAAACAATATTCTGCCTGCAACCTTTACCGTAAGTAAAGATTCTATTCTTCTGATGGCTACCCGTACTTCGGTTTTCAAACTGATAAGTTCCGTGCCACAACTACTCCATAGTTTTCTTTGTGTGACAGGCAACTGCAATAAATGTACCGTTACCCGTTTGCGTATCCTCTCTTATAAGAACCTTCGCAGTCGTTTCGTTTATTATCTCATGGAGCATCGCACCTCTGCTGGTATCGCTTTGTTGGAGCATAATCAGGTACAACTGGCAGATTATTTAGGAGTAACCCGTCCTGCCCTGTCAAAAGAGATCAATAAGATGATAAAAGAGGGATTGATCTCTGTGGATAAGAGAGAGGTTACCTTGTTGAATATGCAAGGATTGAAGGAGTATATTTGATGTGATAAATATGTAAATGTTAGATTAATGAATTTTTTTCTTCATCTTTTTATTTTTGGTTTGTGAACTTATATAAATTGAGCCCATCCGGGTCGCCGATGTATTGGAATAGATACCAGGGAGGAGTATTACTGAATAATCCTTCTCCTGAAATGTAAAAGCACATAGATAGTACCCCTTCTTTATTAACTATTACATTATATTGTTTATTCCCTAAGTCATCTTTATCTCTAAATTCCCACTTGCCTTCATAGTTTAATGTTTCTGTACCTAAATATCCACTGTATGTAATGTTTTTAACTATACAGATACTATCTTCCTTGAGAATGATCTCTCCTCCATTTTCAGAAACCCATGTTCCAATAAAATCCTGAGATGTAGGTTTCGAGTTATTGCATCCGTTAAAAAGGAAAAATAAACTTATAAGAAACAGATTCTGCAAACTTTTTTTCTTCATACTATATTTGACTTGATGCTTCAGTATAACTTTCTATTATGATTGTTAAAGTCTAAATTATCTTTTTCATAAGTATTTTAAAGATAATATCAAACCAATTTTCCTTCTTTCACACTCCTTTCTAAATCCCTGAGAGTTATTTTTTTTCTTGACTTTTTTCTTTTGTTTTAGAATTAAGTTTAATAATTTTAGAAGTATATGATCTCCTTCAGGATAGAAATACTCTTCGAATTTAAATTCGGTAATGCTTACATTGAATTTCTTGCTAAATAAGTAGATAAATTCGTAAGCATCATCTCCGTTGAGTTTCAAATCTTTTACGATATCTGTTTCAGGAGTATATTCGTCATCCCACCGTTCTTCTTTGACAAACTGAATAATTTGTCTCCATATATCATCTTTATTCATTGTTTTTTTATTAAATTGTTTGTAATCATTATTTTCTATTTATGTACTTGGTTTAGTTTCTTTTTCTAAACTAAATGATGTAATAGTAATAGTTATTTAAATTTAAGTAAGGGATAAGTCTTTTAATACCTTGATTGCAATTATTCTGAAACTGATTATATTTTATGCCATTAATTGAATATAATATTTTATAAATGTCCAAATGTGTATAGCCTAACAACAATGACTTCTAATATAGGTATAAAGATTGTAAGTAGAAAGAATGGCCACTTTATATTAATTTGTGGAAATCTATTTTGAATTTTATTTAAAGTGCAACTTTTGTAAAATCTTATGTATGAAAAAGTGATTAAGATGGAATACAGGATGAATATTCTTTTCCAAAAAGCTAATGAAAAGTAATAAGTGAAAAATGGCCTATTACATACTAAGGCAGTTGAATATAATATTATGTCTATAAAAAAACTACTATAAAGACTTGTATGTATTAATGCGCTCCATTTGGCTTGCTCTTCGTTTCTACCTGTTCTTATGAGAAAAGTGTATGTTAAGTAAAAAAAATAGTCGATTATTATCATGTTAGTTATTTAAAAAAGTGAAAAATCATATGTGCCTAAGGTTGGATTGTATACATTATTTGTTGGTGTTACTCCATTTATTATATTTTTACGTATTTGTTCTCTTTCTCCACTTAAAGCTTCAATCATAAGACTTAATTCTATATGAAAATTTTCTTTCTCTATGCCAAGGAACTTAATGATTCCATTGGGTTCCCAATTATCACTGCAAATAGTGAATTCAAACATAATTTTTGCCATAACTTATTTTAGTTTTGTGAACTTATATAAATTAAGCTCATCTGGATCTCCAATATATCGAAACAGATACCAAGGAGAAGCATATCCAAATAATCTTTCTCCTGAAATGTAGAAAATTATTAAAAACGTTCCCTGCTTTTCAATTCTTATATTATATTTATCATATTCTAAATCATCCTTTTCTCTTAAAATCCATTTTCCTTCATAATTGAGTGGCTTTTTTTCTGAAAATATATTAATATAGTTATCGCGTATGTTTTTACACACACAAGTACTATCACTTCTTAATATGATTTCTCCTCCATCTTCAGAAACCCATGTTCCAATAAAATCTTGAAATGTAGGTTTAGGGCTATTGCATCCGTTAAAAAGGAAGCACAAACATACAAATGTCAGATTGAATAAACTTTTTTTCTTCATTTTATTTAAGTTTTGTGAACTTATAGAGATTAAGTTCATCTGGATCTCCGATATATTGAAATAGATACCAAGGAGGGGTATTGTTGAATAATCCTTCTCCAGAAACATAAAAGATGATATATAAAAGTCTTTCATGGCCGATTCTTATATTATATCCATCATATCCTAAATCACTTTTTTCTAAATTCCATTTCCCTATATTGCTAAAAAAATCTGTATTTGTGTACCTATTAACATATTGGGCAGGTATATTCTTAAGTATACATGTACTATCATCTCTTAATATGATTTCTCCTCCATCTTCAGAAACCCATGTTCCAATAAAATCCTGAAATGTGGGTTTAGGGTTATTACATCCATTAAGTAGGAAAAATAAACTAATGAAAAACAGATTAAATAAACTTTTTATCTTCATTTCTTACTTTGATTTTGTGAATTTATATAGATTAAGCTCATCTGGATCTCCGATATATTGAAATAAGAACCAAGGAGGGGTATTGTCCAATAGTCCTCCTCCTGATATATATAGGGTCATATATGGAGTCTCTTTTTGTCTGATATCTATGTAATATCCGTTATATCCTAAATCGTCTTTTTTCAAATACCATTTTCCTGTATTATTAAGAGAATCTTTATCTATGGATATCTCTATATATTCAATAGGAATATTTTTATATATACATGTACTGTCTTTTTGTAATGTAATTTCGGCTCCATCTTCTGAAACCCATGTTCCAATAAAATCTTGAAATGTAGGTTTAGGGCTATTGCATCCGTTAAAAAGGAAGCATAAACATACAAATGCCAGATTGAATAAACTTTTTTTCTTCATTTCTTATTTTGATTTTGTAAACTTATATAAATTAAGCTCATCTGGATCACCGATATAGTCAAATAAATACCATGGAGGTCTGTTGTCTAATAGTCCTTCCCCAGAAATAAATAACGAGAAATAAATTACTTCTTTTAGATAAATAGCTATATTATATTGATCATATCCATTACTGTCTTTAGTTCGGATTCGCCACTGTCCTTCACCAGATAATGATGCTTTTTCTTCTGAAAATGGATTGATCTGTTTCGCATATATTCCTTTGAAGATACATGTACTATCTTCTTTAAATATGATCTCTCCTCCATCTTCTGAGACCCATGTTCCAATAAAATCTTGAGATGTAGGTTTCGAGTTATTGCATCCGTTATAAAGGAAAAATAAACTTATAAGAAACAGATTCTGCAAACTTTTTTTCTTCATACTATATTTGACTTGATGCTTCAGTATAACTTTCTATTATGATTGTTAAAGTCTAAATTATCTTTTTCATAAGTATTTTAAAGATAATCTCAAACCAATTTTCCTTCTTTCACACTCCTTTCTAAATCTCTGAGAGTTATTTTTTTTCTTGACTTTTTTCTTTTGTTTTAGAATTAAGTATAATAATTTTAGAAGTATACGATCTCCTTCAGGATAGAAATACTCTTCGAATTTAAATTCGGTAATGCTTACATTGAATTTCTTGCTAAATAAGTAGATAAATTCGTACGCATCATCTCCGTTGAGTTTCAAATCTTTTACGAGATCTGTTTCAGGAGTATATTCGTCATCCCACCATTCTTCTTTGACAAACTGAATAATTTGTCTCCAAATATTATCTTTGTTTATTATTTTTTTATTAAATTGTTTGTAATCATTATTTTTAAATCAAATACTTGCTCTAAACTCCTTTTCTAAATTAAATGATGCGGTAGTAATAGCTGTTCTCAATCTAAATAAGGAATAAATTTGTTACAATTCTATTGAAGCTGATTATATTTATCACAGTCGAGATTACAATCGAAATTCTGCTTTAAAATAAGTGTTAAACCATCATTCATCTTCATAATTGTAGATTAATACTGTTCTGATTTTTTTTCTCCATACCCAGATCATTAATCCTAAATAATCAAAAGTATACACTTTCTGATTTTGTCCTCTATCTCTGTTTATTGGAACGTATATGATGTCTTCATCGCTAGGTTGCTGATAATCTATTAATATCAAGAATTCCTCATAAAACATATTTATCAAATTTTTGCCTTTCCAATAACATTCTTTATCACATTTAATTGTTTCAATTTTACCATTTTTAACCCATATATAAAAATTGACATTATCGAAAAAATAAGAATCATGATCTATTTTAGAATGATCATAAAATTCCACATGATGGGGCAAATGCAAATAATTAGTAATATCATCTCCAAGAATAAAATTCTCATATGATTTGTTGGGTATTAAGCCTGTCTTTCCCATGTTGTTATTTCTGCTTTTGTTATTAATTCTAAAGATTCTTATTTTTATACTTTAAAGCCTCCTATGGTTCATCTTCATAATTAGAAATTAATATATTTACAATTTTCTTTCTCCATACCCATATCATTAGTCCTAAATTGTCAAAATCATATACCTTTTGATTTTGTCCTCTATTTTTGCTAACAGGTACGTATAAGATATCTGCGTTGTCAGGTTGCTGATAATCTATTAACATCAAGAAGTCTTCATAAAACATATTTATCAAATTTTTGCCTTTCCAATAACACTCTTTATCACATTTAATTGTTTCAATTTTGCCATTTTCAACCCAAACTTTAAAATTGAAATTATCGAAATAATAGGTGTCATAATATATGTATGGATCATCGTAAGACTCTATCTTGTGAGGTAAATGTAAATAGCTAGAAATGCTGTCTCCTAACACAAAAATTTCATAAGATTTGTTAGGTATTAATCCTGCTTCTGCCATATTAATGAATTTATTTCGTTATTTTATGCGAGTCAGTTGCTGGTAGTGTTTCCTGACTCTGTTAATTCTCTCATTTGTCTTTTTTATATATTGTTAGAAGACAGCATGCTAAAAGAGTGAACTTGATGGTTATTAAAATTAGTTCCAATGGGTTTCACCTTTATCTTTCTTTAGAGCAGCACTTCTAATGTCATTTATCTTTTTCTGGATCTTCTTTCTCTCTTTAGCAGGAGCCGTTTTCATCTTTTTTTGTAACTCCTTAATACGTTTTTCTGCTTTCTTTAATGCTCTTCCACCATCACCATGTGGCATTCCTTTCGTAGACTTTTTTCCGGATCTTATACCAAAAGTACTAGTAGGCGGACCACCTGGAAAAATAGCCTCTTTGGCCATTTCTATACCTGCTTTCCTTATAAAACGTCCCGTTAATAAATCGTATACAGTATTGGTCTGTTCTATTCTTCCGGAAGCGGGAAGTCCATATTGGGTCCAGGCATTTCCTTGGTTTACATTTGTAGCTCTAACTTCCCTGCAAAGGTTCTCTATTATTCATCTTTGTAGTTGTAAATTAATATTGTTCTTATTTTCTCTCTCCATACCCATAATGTTAGTCCCAAGTTGTCAAAGTAATGAACTCTCTGGTTTTGTCCCCTATCTCTACTTATGGGAACATATACGAAATCATCACTATCAGACTGCTGGTAATTAATAAGAGTCAAGAACTCTTTATAGAACATCTTTATTAAGTTTTTATCCTGCCAATAACACTCTATATCACAGCAAATAGTCTCTATTCTACCATTTTCAACCCACACTTCAAAATTGAAATTATCAAAATAATAAGTATCATGATATATTTCCTGATCATCATAAGACTTCATATGATGAGGTAAATGCAAATAGTTAACAATGTTGTCTCCTAAGATAAAAATATCGTATGATTTATTGGGGATTAAACCTTTTTTCTTCATGTTGTCTAAAATGTTTTGTTGTTAATTCCAGTGAGTTTCACCATTGTTCTTGTCATGGGCATCTTTACGTATCCTGTCTATCTTTTTTTGTATCCAAAATCCCATTCCCATTTACGGGTTTCTCCGATAGGTACAGCTATTCTTCATCTTCGTTTTTGTACACTAATACAGTTTTTATTTTGTTACGCCATGTCCATATTGTTAGACTCAAGTCATCAAATATATAAACTTTTTGGTTTTGCCCTCTGTCCTTGGATAACAATACATATTCTTTACTTTCTTTCGTTGGTTTTTGTCCGCACATTATTAGGAAATCGCTGTATGGCATGCCTATCAGATTTGTATTTTTCCAGTAACACACTTGGTCGCAACATATTGTGTCTATTCTTCCGTCTTCTACCCAAACTGTAAAATGTAGAGTTGGGAAAGTATAACTATCATAACAGTACATATTACCACAAGTATGATCTAATATATGAGGAAAATGGAGATAGTTAGTTATGTTGTCTCCAATAATAAAAATTTCATATGATTCGTTTGGGATTAATCCTTTATGTTCCATAGGTTTTTATTGATTGATTATTAATTCCAATGAGTTTCACCTTTCTCTTTGTATTGAGCATCTTTTAGAATTCTTTCTATTGTCTTTTGAAGTTCTTTCTTTTCTTTCTTGCTTTTTGCTGTTTTAATTTTTTGCTGTAGTTCTTTAACTCTCTTTTTAGTCTTTTCCATAGCTCTTCCACCATCACCATGTGGCATTCCTTTCGTAGACTTTTTCCCGGATCTTATACCAAAAGTACTAGTAGGCGAACCACCTGGAAAAATAGCCTCTTTAGCCATTTCTATACCTGCTTTCCTTATAAAACGTCCTGTTAATAAATCGTATACAGTATTGGTTTGTTCTATCCTTCCGGAAGCGGGAAGTCCATATTGGGTCCAGGCATTTCCTTGGTTTACATTTGTAGCTCTAATAGATATTCCTATAACATTAATTTCGCCATTAATGATTTTACTATAGCTAAAATAAAATGTCTCATTCTCGTCATTAAAAGTCAGTCTGTCTGTGAACTCTGCATCTGTAAGATGATCCCAGGATGAAAAATTGAATGAATTAGAATAATATTGTAGCATGTTTACAAGAGGCGAAAATAGAGAATTCCAGAACCGTTCTATTTCCACCGGATCGCTTGTACTCCAATAGTCCATTCCGTACGGGTCGATTCTGCTTATGGGATTTCCTCCACAATATACATATGGACTAAGGTTGTAATAATTCTCAGCATGTGGATCTACTGAGGTGAAACTCATAATCGCCGGATACATACCACGAGCCACATAATCGTATGTATCATATCCATGCATTTCAATGAACTCTTTACCGTTATATTTACGGTTTTGAACGTCTCTTCCTGTTCCTTCTGCCCAAGGCAGACCGCTCGGGTAGTACTGAATACGTTGTACAGTGGTAGCCGGGACTATCGTCCCTCTATAGTCTTTGTATGCGGCACGCCATACTTCCCGGTTATTACCTAAATGATCTTTACGATAATAATGGTAATCGGGCAGAAGAGAAGTTGAGTTAATCCTTGTAGCATATCCTTCAGGATTGAACACTTTTCCCAGCATATATACTCCCGGGTCACAGCCATTAAAGTCGTATTCTATATTATCAACGTAAAATGTGCCGGTTTCGTCTATTACATCCAGATCATATTCCCATTTACGGGTTTCTCCGATAGGTACAACTACCGGAGTAGCAAGCGTGAAGTTTCGGGTACTTAATCTCCTGCCGGAAGCATCATACGAGCTGATTATCTGATTACCATTTTTAAATTGGACCGTGTCAGGCAAGTTTAGTATATTATAGCGAACGGTAACGATGTTACGATCCAGGTCTTTCACCATGTTTCCATTGGCATCATAAGCGAATTCTTCAGTTTCGTTTGCCTTATCCTGATACTCTTTTTGATTGTACAGGTTACCGGAACCCCAGCCATCTGTGACTTTCTTTAGTTGATTACCATGATAGGATAATGTCAGCAGGTCGATAACATCGTCTTCGCCAAATCTCGTTACCTCTTTTATATTTCCATGTTTATCGTATTTGAATGACTCAGATAATTGTCCGGCATCCATAAATAGTCCATCCAGATAACAATAGTTTGATGTTAGTCGGTTCAGTGCATCATAAAAATAGATATAACCATTTTTCTTTCCGTTGTAAGTCCATGTGTTGCTGGATATATTTCCGTTATAACAAGGCTTTGCCAGTTCCGAACTATAAACAGGTTGATTGTAATAAATATTCTCCTCAAATGAACCGCTTCTTATTTGGGTTATCCAGTTCCGTATATTGTATTTGTAACAAACTGTGTCTGTCCGATTATGTCTGTATGTTGTTTGTAGTCGTCCTAATTCGTCGTATTCATTTTCGGACAAAGTGATGGCAGGATTACCATTTAGCCGGTAGCTTGTAGTGAGACGTCTCTCTGCCTGGTCATATGTATATGAATAAAGTTCGGACACATTGCCGTATCTGTTGCCGGAAATGGAACTCTCTTTAAGCACATTTATAGGTTTCCCTCTGAAATCTACTCTGTGGTATGCCGTTGTATACCCGCCCAAATGATTGCTTTGGCGAGTCTGTATGATGTTGTCTTTTTCATCATAATAGAATGCCTGAATAGTATATTTTCCACTTCCATCCAATAGATAAGTGCGTGTGCCTGTAAGAAGGCCTTTGGCGTTCGGTTTTGAACCGGAAGAAGAACTGTTTGATGTGAATGCTGTTCCGTAACCTTCTTTCTGTTTGTAAGATAATGAATCTCTTTGTGCAGGCGGTAGCAGTTCCAGAAAACGATAGTCATCATAGTAATTCACAGTTAGCATCTTGTCGGATTGCAGGTTGAAAGGAGTATTTGAATATCCCATCGCATTAGTTGTGATAAATGAATCGGTAACCGGTGAGTTTCCAAATTCCATAATAGCTTCTTCCAAGCTCATTTCGGCTTCATATTGTCCCATATAAATCAGTCTGCCGAAAATGTCATAATTGCTTGCTGTCCACAAATGCTTTTTCCGTTGGTTACCATCCTGGCTGAAAACCAATTGCCCGGCTTTATCGTATACCGTGTATATCGGTTCGCATCCGGGTAAGCGTTTGTATATGCAATTCCCTAAGTCGTCATATTTATAAATGAATGCGTATTGTTTTAACAATACATGGTCATCACTGACTTCACCTGCATTCAGTACATCCGAAATCATAGGAGGAAGTATGTAGCACGGCTGTCCCAATGAATTATAAACGTGATAGGTATTCACATCCCCTCCGGATGTCTGCAGGATGATGCGTCCGTTTTTATCTTTGAATATTTGGGATTCTTTTCCATCTTCATCGGTTGTGAGAAAACATTCGAGTGTTTTTGGAGGATAGTATCCGGCATTTTCAAGACGGTTTTGTGCATTCACTATATATTTTCTGACTTGGTTCGCGGTGTTGGCTGTATGTTTCAGTTTGCTGTGGTGCTTGTCCATATCGTCACCGGGTACCTGTATCCCTTCCAGATAATCATATCTGTAACGGGAGGAATAAAGGTTTTCCTTATAGGGCCGTCCATCCTGATAATAGGCTTTTGACAGTGTGGCAAAGTTTCCGGGTTTGATATATTCCTGGCTGTTTTCAACAGGAGTCGGCAGCCATTCTTTTGATACCCGTCCGCAATAATCATAGTCGATGTTGGTAACTAAATCTTTACCGGATGGCGTATGATTTTTCTGAACTTGTTGCACAGGGCGTCCCATGCCGTCGAAATATTGAATAGACACCTGTTCTGTTGTGCCCTCTGCATTCATTTTTGTATGTATGGAGATGTAGTTTTGATTACCACCGGATTGTGCATGTACGATAAATAGTGGTAATAAAAAAATTCCTGATAATAAGATGCTTGTTTTCATAAATATTCGCCGATATAATGAACTTGAATGGTCTGAAGCAGTCGATTATTAAGATCCCGTATGTTCTTGAGATTTCCGAAAGAGTCATATTCGTAAGATGTTTTGATACCTCTGGGGTCTGTGATGGAGGTTACTCCTACCAATAATTTGAAGGTCATTGTGGTTACCTGGCTATTTATAAGTACGTTTCTTAGATTATTTACCACATTCATATTAGGGGTATACGAATTGTATAATTGATTCACCATATAATCGCCACCTAAACTTTGCACTACGTTGGCAAATGTGGCATTTCTGATTTCTGCTACGGGATGTGTACCGTTGTAGGCCCAGAGGTAGACGGTGGATATACCTGAGGTCTCATCTGTAACCTGAACCAGCCTGTCACGATCATATTGGTAACTTTCCGTAAGGACGTTGGTCAATTGGTATAATGCCGGATTCTGGTTTTCGGTTATAAATTGCCAATTACCTAACTTATAGGAGGAGGCAAGAGGAAGATTGCCCGGATTTAATTTTGCTATGTATTTGGCTGTAAGTTGGCTTTTATCGTTATATTCGTTTCGGTATGCATCCGTAATCCTCCCTTGTTTTATAGAAATACAGGTATGTATTTTGTTTTTTCGGGTATATGTATAATATTGGGTAACTGTGTCTCCTTGTGAATCTATTGTAGAATATGATAAAGGAGCGTTTGCCATTATATTAGTACTGTATAATTTGTCTGCATAAGTATATTTTTGATAATTACTAGTAATATCTCCTGTTGCTTTTATTTCATTAATATGTTTATTGTAAGGAATAACTCTGTATTTGACAATTCCATAATCTTTATACATGTGAATTTTTCCGTATTCAGGACATTTAGAACTTACAAATTTCTGTTCGGTATAGTCTCCGACTATAAATAATGAACCCGTAATTACAGAAGTCTTTTCTTTCTCTTGTATATCATATGAATATTCTGTTACTTTTTTTTCATCTGTGTGTTCCGTTTTTCTTTTTAGATATCCTCTTTTATATCTTTTGGAAGTAAGTTTGAGCATGTCGGCTCTGACATAAGGCCCATATTGTGTCTCATCAATATCTGCACAGTCTAAATGATCTGCAGATGTTACATATTCATATATAATTTCATGTCTGTCGGCTCTTGCCGGATCTAAGGCATTTAGGTGTCCGTTCCGAATGATATTTTCTGTAACTTTAGAATATTCGATGTGGCTTCCTCCGTTTAGTGTGGTGGGGATACCATGTGAACTTAAACTTATTATGGAAGTTTCAGCTTCACACCATAGGCGGCAGAGTGAATTACCATTAAAGTCTAATGGTTGTTCTGGCTGATAAGCTTTGCTAATAATAGAACCATATCTGGGCATATATGTCAGTACTCCGCTACTGGGGGATGTCGGATCTCTACCATCTTCCGAATAATTATATAGTCGGACGATTGTATCATTGCCTGATATATTTTTAATTATTTTTATTCTACATCCTCCTGTTGGATATGTATCTGCTGCAATAGGAGTACGGAGAGTGAAATACTTAATATCTATTTTCCCACAATCAGTACAGTCGGGACCATCGAAAATATCATAAAAAATACCACATAAATCAGGTCTGTGCCCAGACCATTCTGTTCCTGGATTTTTTAGCTTAAATGTATATCTGCCACTTTGGGAAACAAATATTGGAATAGTACGGTTAAAGTTGTTTTTATTTATGCGGATGATTTGTCTGTTGTTATCCGGAAAGGTTATCTCCAGATATGGTAAATGGGTTGAATTATATATTGTATCATTAGACAACCATCCTTCAATACAGGTGTTATAACTTGCTGGATCTTCGTCTCCTAGTATGTTTGCTGGATAATATTGTGTGAAATCTATATATATAGATTGAGGAGTACCTATGTTGCAAGATGTTTCCAATATATAGTTGCTCTTTTTTCCTCTTAGCGTAAGATGGTGTGCAATAGTGTCACGATAGTTTTCTAATGTTTCAAAGAAAGAGTTATCTGATGCATCTGTTTGCTGGGCGGCTAATCCCAATTTAGAGAAAGTATTGGGCTCCCACAAAAGCTCTGTTTTTCCTCCTGTTGGATAAGTTATGCTTTGTAACATACCGATTGTCGCACCATCGGGAAATGAATGTCTACTTGATTCACCATAATAATAGCGTTTACTAAAGTAATTTACATGAGAAGGATATAAGCCACCATTGGGTACCCAATATCCCCAATGATCTCTTTCCCGAATGTTTTTATTGAATAGTTCATCTGTTGTATATGCTAATTTATAAGTTTGGATGATAGAAGTGTCTTCTCCTATAATTTGTAAACTGTCTAATTTTGTACGGTAACTGCCGTCATCAGTATTGAAACAGGAACGATAAAAGTTAATTGTTTTATAAATACTATTTTCGTCTAATTTATTGGGTATATAGATAATCTTTTTTAGTTGCGAGTGGCAACTATCCCCTTCGTATTCAAAACGAATCAAGCTGTTTTTGGTAACAATGGAACTTAGTAATACTTTGTCGGAAATTTTAGTAGGAAATGGAATTGTGGAAACTTTTCTGATCCACTCATAGACTTCATTACAATCTTCGTTAAAATGCATTTTTTGGAATTCAGAATCTATTATTGGATAATCTGTAATAGTACATTCAATGTTCTCCAAAGTACGATAATAGAATTCTATAACATTTTTTGCCGGAGTCGTGATGGAAGTTAGCCACCAGGCAGAAGGACAACGAAATGATTCTCTCCGATTAGTGCTTGGCTGAATAGAAGTATATTGAAAAGTTGATATCTCTCTCTTTGTAAATCTATAAACATATCCGTTAGCATCCGAAATACTAAAATCACCATTTGATGAACGCTCAATCGAAATATTATAATCACTTTGAATGATATAATCTTTATTTTCATCAATGACGAATACTCCCGATATTCCCATGAAATTGAAACTATATGTATCTTGTGCTGTATCAAAATGACCTTGGTCATACTGTTCGCCATAAATACTACTCATGTAACCGATTTTACAATAACTTCCATCTGAACGATATTGATCGGCAGGGTTATAATTAAATTCTCTTTCCTTAATCAGTTCTACAAAACTTTTTCTATCATCAGTGCCCGGGATATATGGAAAAAGGGGAGTGTTGAGTTTGTCATAACCTACTATTTTGTTAGTCTGGTCATACATTTCATCCGGCAATCCACAAATATTTCTGGAAATGGCTCCACCAACGCTAAGATTCCATCCTAAACCTATTGGTCCGTCTTCTTCCATTACTTTGATTCCGCCTCCGAAATAGTTTATTTTTATAGGGATGGTAATATCATATTCTGAAATATCCAATAATGGTATGTCAATATTTACTCTTCCTGTATAAAGGTCGGTTGGTATTTCTCCAAACTTTTCCAATGTTTGCGCTTCGGCTGACGGTCTGGTGATAACCGGAATAGGCTCACTTTGTGCTGACAAGAAGAGAGAAATACAAGATAAAATTCCTACCAACACAATCTTCTGTTTTAATAAAGCCACTATCTTTTTCATAGTATTATCCTTTTATTATTTTTTCACTGAATACTTTTTCATTCACACAGATTTGCAGGATATACTCTCCTTTGGGATATTTATCCATATCGATGTAATGTTGATATACTCCTCCGGGGTAATTTTTTACGGTATAATGAGTAAGCTGTTGGCCTGCTATGTTGTACAATCTATAAGAAATAGCTGCATAGTCAGAGAGATAGAATTCAAAAGTTAATTCTGTTTGCACAGGGGTGGGATAGACATTGTATGAAAAGTCTAAAGGTAAGTCGTTTGAGTTGTCTTGACTTTTATGATCGTCTTTCTCATTCTTATGGACGGTATCTGCCAGTATTTTTTTCTGTAAATCCAGATTGGCGGTATCACTTTGCAGATACATGTGTTTGCCCGGTGGGTAGAAGAATGCCGTAGAAAAATATGCTGTTTTTAAACTATCAGACAGATGGCCGGTACGTATTGTTTCGAAGATGGGATAGCGATATCCTGAAGCGTACCATTGATAGGTTTCTACAATAATGGTACGTTCGTTCTGTCTTATAATATTGTCGATGGAATCTTCCGGCAGAATCCGGTAAGTCGGGGTATTCATGTTTTCGGATAGAACCTTTAGGGGAGAAATCGTTTCACTGATTAATTTGGTCATTTTTATCCGTAACACGTGCTTTAGAGTATCTTTTCCGGGTAAGATAATCATTCCATATGCATCGGCTTCGGTCGTATTTCGTCCCACCGTAGAGATGTGTAACCGTCCGCAATATTTCCCTTCTCCCTGATAATAGCCTTGAACTTTGTCTCCATAATGCATGGGAAGCTGCAAAAGAAGTTCAGGTTTAGAGTTTTCGATTTGAGTAGTTGAATTTTCAAATCCCCATAACCATACCGAATCCTTTTGCCAATCATAATAATAGCGGGTATGGTGTTCTCGCCCTACAATCATAGAATCAACCCCTTTTCGGGCGGAATAAATGAGCGTATACTTCTTGTTTATCGGAGATAATTTTCCGAAATCCCAAAGTACATCTTTGCCTGACCGGCCAGGAGCCTTATATTCTATTTGCTGTTTGACAATGGTGTCATTGACTCTGAATTTATTAAGTTCAGAAGTGAGACTGCATTGAGAATATAAATCGATCATTCTCCAAAGGCATAAAAAGAACAGTAAACTGTGTTTCATAGGATATTGTTATAAAGGTTATTTGTGTGCTGTTACGATGGGGGAGGAAGGGACCGAAAGTCTTTGTCTTAAAGATATTTCTTCAACTTCCTACTCCATATCTGATACCCTTCTTCCGTCAGATGTAATCCGTCTGTCGTCAGTTCCTTTCGTAGAATATTTGTTCCCTTTTCTGCAAAGAGAGGGAATAAGTTGATAAATGGTATTTTCCGGGAAGTAGCGAGCGTTTCCAGTTTTCGGTTAATTTCCGGTACGATGTCTGTTTTATCGATCATTGTTTTGTATTTACATACGGATTCATTGATAGGGAGCAGGCTTTGCAGATATAGTTTGGTATCGGGTGATTCTCTCTGTATTCTGTCTATCAGGAGAGTAATAAGAGTCACGACACTGTCTGCTGTGAGGTCATGTGATACATCATTGATGCCTATCAATAAAAAGAGCTTTGCCGGATGCCCGGGGAGAATCTGGTGCAGACGGTCGTATACACCCATTGCTTCGTCTCCGATGATGCCCCGGTTACGTACATGTTTCTTTTTTAGTCGTACTCCCCAGTCTTTGCCGCCTTCGGTGAGGCTATTGCCCAGCATGACGATATCTTTGGGGCTGATGGCCGGCTCATCTTCAAATTCGAGAAAGCGTTTGTAGTAATGTTCAGTATATGTCCGCTCGGTAGGGTAGATAGAAGCAGCAACGGCGTTGGCTACCAGTGAACGAAGCCGGGTTGCTTTACCTTTGTCATCCGGATGTACGCTGTTGGTCAGCAGAATAACGGCAGTGTCATTGTCGGGATCAATGGTGATGGAAGTACCTGTATATCCTGTATGTCCGTAGGTGTTTGGTCCAAACAGATCACCGTTATTAGATGCATACGGAGAAAAGAGATCCCATCCTAATGCGCGTCCCAGACCGGGGATATGCCGGGGAATACTTCTCATTGTTTTTACTCCTAATGGACTGAGGATACGATGTCCGTTATATTCTCCGTTGTTGAGTAACATTGCAGCGAGTATAGCCAGGTCATTGGCATCGGAGAAAACACCTGCATTACCCGAGACACCTGCGTTCATGATACGTGCCAACGGATCGTGAACAATTCCTTTGAGAATACTGCCGTCCTTTTGCTTTTCGGTAGGAGCACACCGTTCCAATGTTTCTCCGGTAGGACAATAATCGGTATGTTGCATACCCAACGGATCAAAAATATGCGTTTTTGCAAAATCACGCAGGCTTTGTCCACTGACTGTTTCAATGACATGTTGCAGGGCAATATAGTTGAGGCAGCTGTATTGGAAGTCTGTTCCCGGCTTGAAATTAGTTTTGCAACCGGAAATGTATTCTATGAGCCCTTTAGGATTCGGAGCACCATATTTAGCCGTTAATTCCTTAACCGGAGCATAAGGTGGGAGTCCGGAAGTGTGTGTCATGAGGTCGGTGATACGGATATCTTCGGAGAATCCCGGAATATAGAGACTGACACGGTCTGTAAGCCGGAGTTGACCGCGTTCAATGAGAATCATAGCACTGATGGCGGTTGACATGGCTTTGCTCACGGAAGCCATGTCAAATACGGTATTGACATCCATCTGCTCTGTATCAGGGAGCAGTTGCTTATTTCCATAGGCTTTCAGATAAGCCAATTTGCCATGGCGTACGACGGCAAGTACAGCACCGGGAATTTCTTTGTTGTTTATAGCTGTTTCAATAGCTTTATCAGCATATGTAAGTTGACGGGAGTTCATGCCTGTTTGTTCGGGAGCTACGCGTTGTAACGGTTGTCCCAAGGCCTGGAAAGAGAGAAAGAATAGGCTCAATATTAGGAAGGATGTTTTCATATGAATACGTAGTTTAGATAAAGTTGGATAAGATAAGTATGGTATTATTGAAACGCGGATTTATCCGGATTTTCGCAAAAAGAAACAGATGTAAAAGAAAGAATTACTGTCTTTAATTCTGCGTTAATGCGCATAAATCCGCGTTTTATCAAATAAAAGTAATACTCTATGAAACTTGGTGGCCTTTGTGGTAAGCTGAGTTTTATTTATTGTCCCGCTTTGTAAGCGTCTACGGCTTTTTTTACCGAACCATGCATCAGCAACAGGGCTTTTGCCTGGTCATAGTCCAATCCAAGCTCTTCAACGATCATACGCGTGCCACGGTCCACTAATTTCTGATTGCTGAGTTGCATGTTAACCATTTTGTTACCTTTCACACGTCCCAGCTGGATCATTACAGAGGTAGTGATCATGTTCAGGATCATTTTTTGTCCTGTGCCCGATTTCATACGTGAACTTCCTGTCACGTATTCCGGCCCTACAATCATCTCAATAGGAACATCGGCTTCTGCTGCCATGGGTGAATCGGGGTTACTGGTGATGCATCCGGTTAGAATCCCGTGTTCGCGCGCAGCATGCATGGCTCCGATGACGTAAGGAGTGGTACCCGACGCAGCAATACCGATAACCGTGTCTTTATCATTGATGTTATGTTCCATCAATTCTTCCCAGCCACGGGTTGTATTATCTTCGGCATTCTCTACAGGGTTACGAAGGGCTATGTCCCCACCGGCAATCAACCCGATGACCAATGTGGGAGGCATACCGAAAGTTGGAGGTATTTCCGAAGCGTCAAGTACTCCCAGGCGTCCGCTTGTTCCGGCACCCATATAGAATATACGTCCTCCCTGCTTCATGCGAGGCACGATTTGGCTTACCAGTTTCTCTATTTGCGGAATGGCCTTTTGTGTGGCAAGGGCTACTTTCTGGTCTTCCGTATTGATGTCTTCCAGTATTTCCCGGACAGACTTTTTCTCTAAATCGTTGTAGAGCGAAGGTTGCTCTGATATTTTGATAAACATTGGGTAAATTATGATTTATGAATTATGAAATGTCATCAGACCTTGCATGGGGCTTTTGACGATAACTCCTATTTGTACTCCCAGTTCTTGGGCGGCTTCGTGTAATACCTCCTGATAATGGTAGGCAACGGAGCCGATAAAATGTGCCGGATAATTCTGATAATCATACTGCATCACGTTACGTTTCAGGAAAGCTTTGAAACTGCCAAGAACGAGTGCATGCACAGATGACTCGTGAATGTTCTCTGCCAGAAACGGAGAAAGGCTTGCCAGGAAACGGTTTGGGAACGGCTGACGATATACGCGGTCGATAATTTCGGGAGGTGTCAGGCCGTTTTTTTTCATAAACTTTTCTTTCAATTCCGGGGTCATCTGGTTTTTCAGAATGTCGCCTACCAGAAGTTTTCCTAATACAGCACCACTGCCTTCGTCTCCCAAAATGAATCCTAACGGGGAAACATTGTTCACAATCTTTTCGCCGTCATAGAAACAGGAGTTCGAACCGGTTCCTAAAATACAGGCGATGCCCGGTTTGTGTCCACACAAACTACGGGTGACAGCCAGCATATCCGTATTGACTTCAATGCCATTCTTGACGTTCAGATGGAGAGAGAGTGCATTGTGCATCATTGGCACCTTGTCCGGTACACATCCTGCTCCATAAAAATAAACAGCGTCGAGCGCATTGGTTTCCAGATGGGGGAGTAGTGCAGTAGCTATCTCATTCCCTATTTCTTCCTCTGATTGAAAGAAAGGATTCATACCTTTCGTAACTATCTGTCGGACGAGTTGTCCTTGTCCTACAACGCACCAATCGGTCTTTGTAGAACCACTATCTGCTATTAATATCATATCTTTATATATATTTTTTTCTTATACAATAGGTAACCGATGCTCCAGTTGAGTATCACAAATAGAAGGGCGAATGCTAATGAACCGGGGTAATCGCCCAATAGAGGCTGAAGAATACCGCTATAAATGTAACCATGCAGGCTGGTTGTTGCTCCGTCCAGTGTAACTCGTATGTTCCCCAATAAAATAGAAAGTACAGCTGCCAGTACATAGATAAAGAGTGGATTTACGCCAAACGATTCAAAGAACCGGCTCCACGATTTATAGCCTTTTACATCGATAATCCAAATAAGTAGTGCCAGGAAACTGGAGCCTAGTCCACAAGTGACAATGGCGAAGGTAGGCGACCATATTTTCTTATTGATCGGACAGCCGTAGCTGAGCAGGAACCCTAAAAAAGTAAGAATTGTTCCGATAAGGAACAAGCGTTCGAGTTTTTCGTTGATGTCCTTTACTTCCATTAGCAATTTGCCAACACAGAAACCTATCAGCACGTGTGCAATGGCCGGGATAGTACTTAACAGTCCTTCGGGATCGATACCGTTATCCTTGTACATATGTGCTTCACCAAGTACAGCACGGTCAACGACGGAAAGTATGTTCGTGTCGTTATATTCGAACCCATTACCAGTGATAAGCAGGATAAAATAACCTGCCAATAAAGTTACAATCAGATAGGGGATATATTTGTGCTTCATTGTTAAAGCGATGATAGCAGTTGCGCCATAGCACAGTGCTAAGCGTTGCATCACTCCTAAAATACGGATATGATCGAAAGTCCAGACTGATTGCCCAAGCCGTGATAAAAAAGAGATTTCTTCACCGGAAAGAGAATTCCAGGTACGGCAAAACATAGAAAACCAGGCGATGCCCAGACCAATGGCAAAGATGACAATGGTACGTTTAAGAATCTTCAGGGCGGCTGAGTGACTGAATTCAAAGTTATACTTCCGCAGGGAAATGTAAGTAGATATTCCCATGATAAACATGAAAAAAGGGAATACAAGATCGGTTGGTGTTAAACCATTCCATTTAGCGTGTCCTAACGGGGCGTAGACGTATGACCACGAACCGGGATTGTTCACCATAATCATTCCTGCTATGGTGATACCTCTTAATATGTCGAGGGCTAAGAGACGTTTGCTGGTTGTTTTATTCATTTCTAATGGCTTTATGTGTTAAGTTTATATTTGGGGTTAACGGGCTTTAGTACATTCGTCTACCAGATAGGCGATAGACACATAGGCAATACCTGTGTTGGTAGTAAGGCCAATTTCGCAGGTACGACTATTGGAATATCCGGTTTGTATTCCTGCTTTTTCCAATTGCGGACGCAACTTGCGTAAAGCATAACTGTTGACTTCCGGATGAGTAAAACCTTTGTCTCCGGCAAAACCGCAACAACCTACCTCTTCGGGTATGATGACCTGTGTGGAACAGAGCCGCGCCAGGGAAAGCAGGGTGTTTGCCAATCCCATTCTACGCATAGAACAGGTGATGTGAATTGCTACCGGACGATTGATGGGGGTGAATTCCAGTTTATCACGTAAAAAGACATAGATGAATTCTGCTGGTTCATATAGCTTCATTTTTTTTATGGTTTCACGCATACGATGAAGGCAAGGGCTCTGGTCGCACAATACCGGATATTTTCCATTTTCGGAAGCCTCCCATAAAGAAGCTTCCAGCTCTGCTGATTTTTGGTCGGCAATATCCGGCATGCCTTTGCTTTCCCAAATCGTACCGCAACACAGTTTTTCCATATCTTTTGGGAAGATAACTTCGTAACCCGCTTTTTGCAGGAGGGATAACATCTTATCTACGAGAGGTTGGCTTTCACGTGATTTACCGGGTAACCCCATTGTCTGGTTGATACAACTGGGAAAATAAACAACCTTATTTAATTGAAAGTTGAAAGTTGAAAATTGAAAATTGGCTGTGCTGTTACCCTGCATGTTTTTTTCCTTCTCCATTCTCCCCTCTCCCTTCTCCCTTCTCTTATAGCTTTTGGGCATAGCCGGAGTCCATTGTGGGATACCCAAGACATTATGCATTCCTTTGGTGAGGGTGGTCATAGCAGAAGTTCCTAATACGGAATGGGCTGCATTTGCGAGGGTTAACATCGGACGCAGGCAACTTTTTATACCGGCAAAATGATTGGCGGCAAAGTTTCCTACAGAATAGCCAAAGCTATTTTGCGGAAGCTCTTCCTGACGGATGTCGTGCGTCAGGTCACCTGTGTTGATACCCATGGGACAGGACATTGAACAAAGGCCGTCTCCGGCGCAAGTCTGGTTTCCGGGGTAGCGGTATTGTTTTTGTAGAGTGGCGAGGCGTTCGGGATCATTACCGTTTTGTTTCAGCCTGGATATCTCACGGCGTAATACAATGCGTTGACGTGAAGAAAGGGTAAAACCACAAGTCAGGCAATTGACTTCACAAAAACCACACTCGATGCATTTGTCTACATGTGGATTCGTGAGTGGTAACGGCTTGAAGTTTTTGATATGGCACAGTGGGTCATCATTAAAGATAACACCGGGGTTTAACAGATTTTGCGGATCGAAAAGCGCTTTTACCGCTTTCATAATCTCATAGGCTTTCTCACCCCATTCGTATTTTACGAACGGTGCCATATTACGTCCCGTACCGTGCTCGGCCTTTAGTGAACCGTCATATTTATCCACCACTAATGTTTTGACATCATTCATTAGTTCTTCGTAGCGTTTTACTTCGGCATCGGTACTGAAAGACTGATTAATAATGAAATGATAGTTACCTTCGAGGGCATGTCCGTAAATACAGGCGTCATCATATCCATGGCGTGCAATGAGTAGCTGTAACTCAGCTGTTGCCTCGGGTAAGTCTTCTATGTGGAAGGCTACGTCCTCGATGAGGCAGGTTGTTCCCGGTTGACGGGTTCCTCCCACAGAGGGGAAGATCCCCGAACGAATGGCCCAGTATTTGGAGTATTCTTCCGGTTTGTCTGTAAAACGAACCGGTATATAAGTATCGAAGGATGCTAAAGTCTCTTCTATGGCAGTTATGTTTTGAGCAAGTTCTTCTTTACTATGTGCTTTAGTTTCTGTAAGTACAGCTGTTAGTCCCTTACCAGTCGAATCGTTGACGGATGCCAGAGATTTCCAATCAAGCAGTTCGGCACCTTTCACAATCCATTCACCTTTTTCGTTGGTGAGTTTCTTCATTGCCACCACCGCCCGGCATGCTTCTTTGATGTCGCTGAAATAGAGCATTGCACTGGCTTTGTGAGGATAATCATACTCCGTTTTCATAGTTACCTCGGAGAGGAAAGCCAATGTACCTTCCGAACCTACCATTAAATGTGTGATAATATCAAACGGGTCATCGAAGGCGATGAACGGTAGTAGATTTAATCCGGTGACGTTTTTAATAGAGTATTTGTAACGAATGCGTGCGCTCAACTCTTCATCTGTACGAATCAGGTCGCGTAGTGTCTGAATTTGTGTAATGAATCCGGCATGTCTCAACAGGAACTCTTGTTTACTGATATCACTGCCGGTATCCAGTATCGTTCCGTCCACAAATACAATACGTGCCGACAATAACATTTTGTCACTATTGGCATGTGTACCACAATTCATACCCGAAGCATTGTTCATTACGATACCGCCTACCATGGCACTTTTTACAGAGGCCGGGTCGGGGGCAAATTTACGTCCGAAGGGCTGTAACAGTTCATTAACACGTTGTCCGATAATACCGGGCTGGAGGGTTATTTGTTCGTAGTCGGAGGAAATACTGTATTTCTCCCAGTGTTTTCCTGCCACGATAAGGATAGAGTCACTGATGGCTTGCCCTGATAAACTGGTCCCCGCTGCACGGAAAGTTACCGGCAACAGATGACGGGTTGCCGCACATAATAAATCCGAAACCTCCTGCTCATTGGCGGAGCGGATTACAATTTGGGGAATGAGGCGATAAAAACCTGCATCCGTTCCCCATGCCAACCGGCGAAGTTCGTCAGTATAAATTCTTTCTTGCGGGATGAATTGTGAAATCTCCTGCAAAAATGCCAAGTGCTTACTTCCTTTATTCATTTCTATTTGTATAAATAATATTTCTTTGACAGTTGGCGGAAACTATCCACGTCTTTATACCAATAGTCGCGGATATCTTCCCAGCGATTACGTTTACTGAACCGTTCGCGTATTTCGTTTGAACCACTTACTTTATCAAACATGTCAAAACGTCCTTTATCTGCATGGTCAAATATAGCATGTTCCGGATAGAGAGTGGCTATTTCCTGCATGACAAGGAATTGTATTTCACTCAACGCAGCTTTCCGATAGTCCATGATATGCACTTGTACGCCTTGCAGATGTTCGCCTTTACCTACAGAATAGAACGGTTTAAGATGTATCGGGCGGAAGATGACTCCGGGCAACTGTAACTTATTCAGATTATCTGCCAGTTCTTCAGCTTTCACCCAGGGAGCAGCAAACATCTGAAACGGAATAGTATAGCCCACTCCGATAGACATATAACCGAGTTCTCCAAGTATTCCCGATACAGGATAGAAGAAGGCAGAGTGCGGATGCGGGATGTGCGGAGAGGAAGGAATCCATTGTAAACCTGTTTGAACATAATCCATTTTACGTTTCCAGCCTTTCATTTTCACCACGTGCAGGTTGCACTGTTTGCCTAACATCTTTTCACCGTTCAGCATCAGGGCCAACTCACCACAAGTGAGTCCGTAAAGGTACGGAATCTTAAATTGACTAACAAAAGAAATGTATCCCTCTTCTGCCAGGTTACCTTCAATTTTTTCCCCTCCTACCGGATTGGGACGGTCAAGTACGATAAATTCCTTTCCATTTTCGGCAGCAGCTTCCATAGCTACCCCCATAGTACTGATATAGGTGAAAGAGCGGCAGCCGATATCCTGTATGTCGTATACAAGTACGTCGATGTCTTTCAGCATTTCCGGAGTGGGTTTGCGTGTTTTCCCATAAAGAGAATAGACAGGCAGTCCGGTAGAGGAATCGGCTGAATTATCGACTTTATCTCCGGCATGGACATCGCCCCGTACACCATGTTCGGGGCCATATAATGCTACCAGATTCACGTTGGGGGCTTCGTGAAGAATGTCAATCGTAGATTTCAGCCGGTTGTCTACACCGGTAGGATTGGTGATCAGTCCCACACGTTTACCTTCGAGGCATTTGAAGTTCTGTTCTTTCAGAACTTCAATGCCCGTCTTGATTTTGATTTTCTGTGCCTGTGTGGTGAGGGCCAGCAGGCAACAAGTGCTAAGAATAATAAATCGAAATTTGTTCATAAGTTTTTCTGTTTCGAATCGTTATTGTTTTTCGGGGGTTTCTGTTTCTGCAACTTCTTCTTTTTTACCGTAATTAGGGTCAATCTTAATAAATGCGCAAACAGCAATGGTTGCTGCACAACAGATCATTACCCAGATAAAGAATTTCTCGTAACCGATATGTTCCTGTAACCAACCGGCCATCATGCCCGGTAACATCATACCCAGTGCCATGAAAGCAGTACAAATGGCATAATGTGCCGTCTTGTGTTCGCCATCCGAATAATAAATCAGGTAAAGCATATAGGCTGTAAATCCAAATCCATAACCAAACTGCTCTATAAATACACAAATGTTAATGGTAAGAAGGTCTTGTGGTTGGAAATATCCGAGATAGACAAATGTAATACAAGTCAGGGAGATGCTCCATGCCATGGGCCATAGCCATTTCTGTAATCCTCCTTTGGCTGCACAGATTCCTCCGATGATTCCTCCGAGGGTAAGTCTGATAATACCGATAGTACCATATACCCAACCCACTTCGGCCGTGCTCAATCCTAAGCCTCCTTTTTCAATAGGGTCCAGCAAAAAGGGATTGATGAGTTTTACTAATTGGGCTTCAGGCAAACGGTAGAATAACATAAAGAGAATGGCAACACCTGCTTGTGGTTTTTTAAAGAAAGAAGTAAAAGTAGCAAAGAACTCTTTGAATATATTACTTGCCGTGACATTGCCTACTGCCGGTTTATCAGCGGAAGGATGTGGAAGGATATAGCTGTGATACAAATAAAATGCAATAAATAATCCCGCAAGAATATAAAATGTGATACTCCATGCCATGGCTATAGTGGAAGTCCGTTTTTCCAGTTCTCCTGCCAGTACAACCAGAAGTCCTTGCCCCGCTATAGTGGCAATGCGATAAAAAGTGCTTCGTATTCCGACATACATGGCCTGGTCTCGTACACTTAAAGCCAGCATATAAAATCCGTCAGCGGCTATGTCGTGTGTTGCCGAGCTGAAAGCCACTAACCAGAATATAGCGAGAGTTATCTGAAAGAAATTAGGCATGGGAATAGTAAAGGCTATTCCGGCGAGTCCGGCTCCTACGAGAAGCTGCATGGTCACTACCCACCAACGTTTTGTTTTTAATAAGTCAATAAAGGGACTCCAGAAAGGTTTGATTACCCAGGGAAGGTATAGCCAACTGGTATATAGAGCAATATCTGTATTAGAGATACCTAACTTTTTGTACATAATAACTGAGATAGTCATTACGGCTACATAAGGCAGTCCTTGTGCAAAATAAAGTGTCGGTATCCATGCCCACGGTGATAGTTTCTTATTTTTCATAATGATTGTTTTAGTATCGTTTTTCAATAGCAGCTCCAATATAATAATGTAGCAGAATTGTGTCATAAGTATATCCCTGTTCACCCATTACTGCGGCACCAATCTGACAAAGGCCTACACCATGCCCCCAGCCCGCACCGGTGAGAATGAATTTGCCCGGGATAGTATCTTTTATATCTGTTTTATCAATGACAAATGCCGAACTGTACAGATGAGAAGGTGACAATGTCCTTCTGATTTCAAGTTCCTTACCAATGGTCATTGTTTTCTTTGTACCAATGATTTTAAGTTTTACGATCCGGGCAGACGTTCCGCGTTCTACAGGAATTAAGTCGATTATCTGTCCATAATCAATACCGGAACGTTTGAAGATAAGTGCCGCTAATTCCTCTTGCGTGTATTCTACTTTCCAGCGATAAAAATCAGTAGTTTCCTGATCGTAATTGTTTAGCACCTGGCTGAGTATTTTATTTTCTGTCGTATTACAGAAAGCTTCCGGAGAGCTTCGTATCCACTTTTCTGCTTCTGTTTCCATACGAAGATCGGGTAGGAAAGCCGTTGTTTTACTATCCCGTTGTTTGACGAGATAAGGATGTTTCACATCTTCCCAGCAATATTGGAACTCTTCGAATGCTCCTCCGCAGCATTTAGAGAAGCGGGCATCGCAAATTTGTCCGTTATAAGTCAGCACTTGTCCGCGGGTAGCATGAATGGCTTCCTTCACGATTTCGGTAGATGCACGGGTGATTCCTTGATAACGCTGGCAATGATCGTCGGCACACACATCAAAGTGAGTATGGTCTTCCTGATCGTACCACTTAATTAGTTGACAGTTGACAGTTGACAATTGACAGTTGGCTGCGCTATCATGCTGCATAGTAACTGTCAATTGTCCATTGTCCCCTGTCAATTGTCTACTGTCCATTGTCAATTGTCCCCTGTCAATTGTCAATTTATTAAGTAGCCAGCTGCGTGAAATCACTGCATGTGCTTTCAGTAATTCCAGAGAAGCGTTGGCGCTCATTTCCGAGGAGATGACACTGACTAAATAATCCTCTACGTTTACGCGGTTGATGCCGGTGAGGGTATTGTTTTCTATGATAATTTTCAGGGCTCCCTGGAAACGTTGGTTTTCTTTTCGTTCCCAGTGAAAATTGATACCGATGGTGACATCCTGCAATTCGAAAGAGTCTGTAGCCTCGTACAGAGGTTCAAACAGTAGTTCTTCATAATGATGGTTTCTCCAAAGGATTTTTCCATCATCGAAAAGAGCGGTTTGTTTCCCACTTACTTCTGCACCGTTCATGCGATAGGTATTCAACAGAGTGAATTCTATCTTTTGTCCGGACAGGATACCTACATGTACTTTAGGCTCTTTCATAACTGTTCTTTTATGCGTTGTCTTAATTTGTAAAATTCGTCTGTACTGAGGCAGACTTCTCCGAGGATTGCCGCAATATCCGTTGCCGTTAGTTTCTCAAAATCTTTTTCCAGTGGGGTGATGAATACTCCTCCCATATCTACGGATGCCGGACTGATAAGAATATTGGCATCTCCTTCGGCTGTGTAGCAGGAAGGACGGTGTTTGGAACGCGGGAAAATACAGACTACCCATTGTCCGCCTTCAACCCAGGTAAGCAGATTCATCATTGGCTCTTCCTCACCCGGTTTCTGTTCCATGGCGTTGTATACTACATTGAATAGGATGATGGCATCTTCCCGGTTGGTTGCTTCCAGGACCAATGTATTACGGGGGGCATCGTTCAGATAAGATAGTGTAGCCGTTTGGTAAGTCACAATTTTGCCGGCCTTCTTGTTTTTCCACTCTTGTTCAAGAGGGAGAAAACCTTTGTTTCCTGCCTGGAAGTGTACATGGTCGGGGGCGGATGCTCCGCATTTGGGACCGTTGTAGAAAACTACATAGTCCTGAGCATAAGTTGCTAAGTCCAGCATGTCGCCAAAGCGATTTTTAATACGTTGGTCTACATGCTCTAAAGCCGGTACAGTCAGATGTTTCGGAAAGATAGGAAACGGATTGACCAGTATTTGGTAATTCTCTTTGAACGGAAGCCCTCTTTGCACAGCCGGCAGATTGGCGGGACAAAGGAAGCATTTTCGTTCCTGTATAGACTTTGTATCCACTTTAGCTGCCGAAGAAACGATACGTGCAGGATTAAACTGTACTTTATAGTGCGTACCGTTCACATCCAGTTCTTTTACTTTGACCCGGCTTAGAGCTGTATAATTGTTTTTTGCCAGCTCCCATGAAGAGAGCTGGTCACTGAACAATTTTTCTATTTTTAATTTTGTATCCATCCCTATTATTACATTTGACGACGATTCATTGCTATACGGGCTTGTAATTCCCAGGTACGAATACGGTCTTTATACAAATTGTGCCCGTTCATTTTCACTACATCCAGTGCTGCATCCGAGTTGTCATCCCAACGGCGACACAGATAGACTACATCGTACACACGTCCTATCTGGTATTGGCGGGAGAAGTTCAATCCTAAGGCATAATCTTCCCCATAACTGGTGTTAGGAACTTTGATTTCGCGTAATACCGGGGTATAGAATGCGCGTGGAGCACCTAAACCGTTGATGCGTAAAGCATTGTTACGTCCGTTCTCGGGAGTCCATTCTTTATGGTCGATAATGCCCGGGGCGATCATATTCATATTGAAGTCCGTCATCATGTATGTACCTACCACCATTGCACAATTCTGTTCATAGAATGCCTGCACCATTGTTGTCAGGGTATTTTCATCTTTATACACATCGTCGCTGTCCAGTTGTACGGCAAACTTGCCACATTTCTCATGATGTACACCCAAATTCCAGCAACCGCCTATACCCAAATCATTCCGTTCGGGGACGATGTGGATGAGGTGCTCGTCGGAGGTAAATTCACGAATAGCATCTGTCGTTCCGTCGGTAGAGTGATTGTCGATGATGATGAGGTTGAATTTGAAATCTGTTTTTTGATTTAATACCGATCGTATGGCATCTTTAATCGTACGGATACGGTTGCGTACCGGGATAATGACAGAAGCTTCATATTCAAAATTACCGGCACTGAATTCGATTTTTTTGAATTCGGGAGCCAGATAGCCACCTATCTCTTTCAGATGTTCTGTGCAGGCTTGTTCCATCTCTATTTGTAGTCCCCGGTTTTTAGGGTCTACATAGTCGAATATTTTTTCACCACTTTTGCGGGTATCGTTTTCCACTTCGGAGTACAGGTATTCGTTAATGTGAACCAGTGCTTCTTTTTGTGACAATTTCAAGCGTAGATCATACAGTCCGGCAAACTGATAATCAGCTTTCATACGACTCACTGCTTCTTTCAATGCACTGGCTTTGTATAGTAACACCGAACCGAAGTTGAAATCATCACGGAGGCTTCCCGGCTGATAATCTATTACCGGTGCATTCTTTTGAACACCTTCCGCCACCTGATAATGATCGGCATACACCATACCTGCGTTGCTGTCTTCGGCAATATGGATCATACGTTCGAAGGCGAACATACCTGGTGACAGTGTTGTATATTTGGTATAAAGCAGGGTATAGTCCGCATCGGAGTGTGCAGCAACAGCGCGCATTGCTGCACTGGAGTTAAGTGCAGATACGGTTAATATGTCACAACCCGGAAGGGGAGTGGCTGTCGTTTCTGTTGTGAGCAGATAGATTTTCTTTATCAGATCGGAGCTTTGTAAGCTCAGAACTGTTTTTTCAGCTTGCGCTGCATTTGCAAAAGGGATAAAGCAATTGATTGTAGTTTTCATATCTTAGTTCTTTATTATTGTTTTTATTCTTTCCATTCCAATAATCCGGTTTCGCCTCCGGTTGCGGTGAATAACACCTGGTGGCGGTTGATAGGAACAACCGTACTGATAAGCGAGTTGCCTGTTTTATGCTTCCATAATATCTTGCCTGTCAGTGGTTCCAATGCAAAGATAAGTCCTCCTTTGGTGCTGCCAAACATCACTCCGTCTTTTTCTACTTGCATGGAAGGGGCATGCTCATAGCCAAAACCGACGTTGGAACTCCACAGTTGATCCGGTTTATCGCCTTTCGTTGAAAAACAGACAATGCTGTCATTCATTGTTTTACTGTATATCCGTTCTTTATCGGCAGATAGACCGATTGTTTCGCGTACGGTGGACTGGAAAGTACGCCATACGGTTTCTCCGGTTTCCAGATCAATGGCGGTCATGGCACGTTGAGGATCGGTAATGAAAACTTTGCCATTTGCTGCTACCGGCCATACTGCCGCAGGAGAGAAGTGCATGCGGGTCAGTCCGCCCGTCCATTTCCATAACTCTTTACCTTCTTTTTTACTCAAAGCATAGAGCGTATTGTCCCATGCACCAAAGATCACTTTGTCACCTTCAACGAGCGGACGGGTTTCTATATAGCCTTTTACGCCTGTATATGCCCATATGAGTTTCCCGGTCCTGATGTCAATGGCACGGAAGGTATGATCACTGGCACCTATGTAGGCTATTCCGTTGTCTATCGTTACAGCTCCCAACACCGGTTCTCCGGCTTCTATTTTCCAGAGTAATGTTCCGTCTTCGGCATTCAAACCATAAATATGTTTATCTGCAGAGCCAAATACAACGATACCATCGGCTGCGGCAGGAGTACCAACAATACGGTTGCCGGAGCGGAAACTCCAGAGCTTTTTCCCTTTTTTCAGGCTGTAGGCGGTTAAGATGCCCATGTCGTCACCAACGAAAACCTGTTCTTTCTCTATGGCCGGTGAGCAATAGATACCCACCCCCGTTTGTACGAGCCATTTTTCTTTTACCTGTGGATATTCTTTGTTGACAGAGAAATCGGGATATTTGTCTGTTGCTCCTTTCGCATTGTAGTATGGTTTTGTTAAGGAGAGTGCGCACCACTTTTTAGGTTGTTCACCAATTTTCTGTTCATAAACGAATACAGAATCGGGAGTTATCTCATAGACACTGTATCCGCCTACCGGATCTTTCCCCCGCAGATTGGAACGGTTGATAATTCCCGGAATACCGTCATAAGAGAAAAACTGATTTTTGTGATAATGCCCACCCATGAACGCACGGATGTTAAAGGGGCGCACTGCATCAGTTACGTCATACCAATTGTCCACATCTCCTTTTAACAGCGGATAGTGGGTAACCAGAAATACAGGCTTTTCTTTTCCTGCCTTTTTCAGTTCGTCTTTCAACCATGTAATGTCCTGAGGCACTACATGGCCGTCTGCCATGCGCATTAACGGGCCGGAGTTGAATCCTAAAAAGAGAAAGCCTTTGTGCTCAAATTTAAAACGCTCTCCGCCAAAGATATGTCCGAAGTCGGTCACACCGCTTTCACTCCATTTTGTTTCATGGTTTCCGGGAATGATGTAATATTTCACCTTTAGTTGCCCGAGAGCTGTTTTTACTTTTTTCATAGAGGCACGATCTCCTTCTTCGGTTATATCTCCGGTTACCAGTACAAAATCAATTCCTTGTGTCTTGTTCACCTGATTGATGGAGTTCTGGAGATCTTCAAAGGCTGTTCCCTTATTCGTGACATGAATATCTGTGAGAAGAGCGAAACGAAAATGCTCTCCTGCCTGCGCCTGAATTGTAGTGTACACTACAAATAGGAATGCGATACAGGTATATACTTTTCTGTTCATCTGAGTGTGTTTTTTGTTTTGGATTAAAATAATTTGTTATTTGCTCTTTTTTATGAGCAGGCAGAGTCCGATAAAAGTAAATAGTGCATTGAATATTAGCAATTCATAGCTGAACTGATACCCGTTGAACCATCTTTCTGAGTTTTTCTGTAATATGAAGCATAGGATGGGGGAGGCAATGGCTACCCAGGGAATATACTTGTCGCGAACCTGCTTTTTGGTGAAAATGCCAAAGGCGAAAAGTCCCAGGATGGGGCCGTAAGTATAGCTGGCAAGAATATAAACGGCATCAATCACGCTTGTGTTATTCAACAGATTGAATACAAAGATAACAACCCCCATCGTTATTGCCATACCGATGTGCACACGTTTACGTATCTTTACCAGTTCATTTTCCGCTTTATTTTTAGCGCCTAATATATCTACTGTAAATGAGGTAGTCAGGGCGGTCAGTGCCGAACCGGCTGCAGAATAGGCTGCTGAAATCAGACCGATGATAAACAGAACTCCTACGATGGCAGGAAAATAGTCACCGGTAGCTATCATCGGGAATAACTCATCACTTTTCTCCGGATTTTCAATGCCTTGCCGGGCTGTGAATATATAGAGCAATACTCCCAACATAAGGAATAGTAAGATGACGAAGAATTGAGAGATACCACTGGTGATCATGTTTTTTTGTGAATCTTTGAAATTCTTGCAGCTTAGGTTTCGCTGCATCATGTCCTGATCCAGTCCTGTCATGGCAATCATGGTGAATACTCCTGCCAAAAATTGCTTGAAGAAATAACGTTTGTCGTTCACGTCATCAAAGAAAAACATGCGTGAGAAGTCATTTTCGGATATAGTAGCAATCATACTTCCGAAACCCAGGTTAAGATCGGAAGCAATGTAATATATACATAGTACTACAGATACTACCAGACAAAATGTTTTTAATGAATCTGTCCATATTAATGACTTTACTCCTCCACGGAAAGTATAGAGCCAAACAAGAGCTACGGTGATAATCACGTTCAGTATGAACGGGAGATGGAAAGGCTCAAAAACAAGTAGTTGTAGTGTGAGGCAAACAAGGAATAATCTTACGGCTGCTCCCAGCATTTTTGAAATAAAAAAGAACCATGCACCTGTCTTATAAGAAGAAATTCCAAATCGGTTTTCAAGATACTCATAGATGGATACTAAATTCATCCGGTAGAAAAGCGGTATCAAAACAAAAGCTATAATAATTTGTCCTGCAACAAAACCAAGTACCATCTGTAAATAAGAGAATCCGCTTGCAGCAACCATACCCGGTACCGACACAAATGTAACTCCTGATATACTCGAACCAATCATGGCAAATGCTACTACATACCAGGTTGATTTACGATTCCCTACAAAGAAACCTTCATTATCGGCTTTTCTGCCTGCAATGTATGAGATTGTGAACAGGATAACGAAATAGGCTGCAATAGTAATTAAGATGGCAATTGGACTCATGGGGCAATTTACATTTTTATAGTTTAACAATTTAAGATAAAAAACAGAGAGAAACGGCTATTCTTCATATAAAAGGTAAGGTCTGCGTTGTACTTTAAACTTTTCTACGTCCTCTTTCCACATTGCTTTTATCTCATCGGCATCTTTTCCTTGTTCGATCATTTTGCGGACATAATCCGTACCTATCAGTCGTTCAAAGAATGGGCGGAAAAAGTAATCATCCATATTCAGGTTTCGGTAAGCGTCAATAAGGTAGCTCAAATCTACTCCTTTTTTTCTTATTTCTTCCTCACTTAACGCGCTTAAATTCACACCGTGGCAAAGCCTGCCAAGTTGGGGAGGGTTTTTGGCTCCTGATGTGCTTTGTGGCGTAAAGCTATAATTGTATCCTGTCATATTGGGGTGACCGTATACCTGAAAAGGCAGTTGTGTGCCTCTTCCTAAGCTGACGGGAGTTGCTTCAAAATAGCAAATAGACGGGTAGAGGTATACTGCTTTCATATTGGGTAGGTTAGGAGAGGGAGGGATAGGCAGCTGATACATTGTCTGGTGGGTATAGTTTTTGCATTTTATTACTGTAACGTCACAGATACGGGAAGCCGGCAACCAGCGTTCACCATTAACCATGAGTGCTAATTCTCCCAAAGTCATCCCATGTACTACCGGGATAGGAAGCCAGCCAACTCCCGATTTATATTTCATATCTAAAATAGGACCGTCTACATAATGCCCGTTTGGATTGGGACGGTCCAGAATCAGCATTTTACGGTTATACTCCGCGCAGGCATCCATCAGGCGTACCATAGAGGCATAATACGTATAAAATCGTAAACCTACATCTTGTATATCGACTATCAGCAAATCGAATTTGCGCATGGAATCCTCACTGGGTTTACCCAATTGGCCATCATATAACGATAGAATAGGTACCCCTGTTTTTTGATCTACCGAACTTGAAACATGCTCTCCTGCATCTGCATTACCACGGAAGCCGTGCTCCGGAGAGAAAATTGCAACTACATTAATCTTATTCTCTAATAATACATCCAGCAGGTGCTTATTTCCCACCATACCGGTGTGATTTGAAAAAACAGCAATTCTCTTATTCTTTAATATAGGTAAATAGTCATTCGTTTGTTCTGCACCTACAATCACCCGGCTTTGTTTTGCCTGGCAGTGGAGAGTGATGAACGCTAAAATGACTATAAATAGAATCTTTTTCATAATATATTATATAAGGGAGAGTTCTTTATCTGCAAAGATAATATATGTTTTAATATTAGAAACATATATTTTTATATTTTTGTAATTATAATCAATAATTTGCAAATTGACAATCTTGCGTTTTAAAGCATATTTTAGTAGAATGTAAATATATTTATTGGATGGGGTAATGGAATGAGAAGGTTGTATTTTATCTCTGTACTTTGTTGAATATAGGACGATTACAAGAATGTACACTTTTGTATGATAAGAGTGGTTCTTCTTCAATTTAGTTGAACCGTGTTTGATAAGTCACTTTTGCAAAGTAGGCTCTATGGGATTCAAAATCAT